>CAYYRO010000015.1:0-25774 GCA_964474075.1 uncultured Methylophaga sp. | reverse complement strand
GCAAACGCATGCTGAAATAACCGGCCGAGCGATTTGCCCAGGGTTTGCGCATTGAGCGCCTGTGAATACGCTGATTTCAGCTGGCCAAGTATTTGCGGTTCGCCGAGCACCATCGAGTCCAGACCGCAGGCAACACGGTATAAATGGCGCACCGCCTCAGCATCCTGATACTGATAACTGAACGGCAAAACATCGTTAACTTTGTCACGGCGTACCTGCTGCAACCATCGTAAAATGCCATTGTCATAGTCCTCGTCAACATGGCAATACAATTCGGTACGGTTACAAGTGCAAATAATGGCGGCTTCGACAATATCAGTTTGGTTTTGTAGTGATATCAGCGCTTCAGACAAGGCTTCATTATCAAAGCTGAACTGCTCGCGAACAGCGACCGGGGCTGTGGTATGGTTGATGCCGAAACAGACAAGATGCATAAATAGGCGTCGCGTTAAATGCTGGTAAACTCTACAACCAAAATCCGGATTGTCGGGTATTTAATGAGTGATAAACCAAATTTGCCATTCTATCAAACTCAATCGCGCAGGTCGTTTTAATATGGATTTATTGCAACAGTTTTGGTTCAATGCCGGACAGATTGTCCGCGGCGCAGCCTGGTCTAGCTTGCCACTGTTTTTGCTGGCTTGTACGGCGACGCCTGCACAACAGGCAAAAACGGAAACTGAACCAGCGCCGGTCATTATCGAGCCTGCCGAAAAAACCTATCTGCCGCTAACCTCGGAACTGGTTTATTACATCCTGACTGCGGAAATTGCCGGACAGCGTGGTGCGATTGGCATCGCCAGCGACTTGTATCAGGAAGCAGCCAGCAGTATTGATTCACCGGCATTGGCAGAACGCGCCGCCCGCGTAGCAACTTTTTCGCGTGATAAAACACGTATAAATTCAGCGTTGGATCGCTGGCAAGCCGTCGATCCCAATGATGCTGATGTGCTAGTTATGCAAGTACCATTTATGCTCAATGACAAGCAATTTAATGAAGTCGTTGACACCATGGACGAGGCAATTGCCCTGTCACCGGAAAAAGCGCCGGTCTATTTAGCGACTTTTTCTGAGCATTTAAGCGATATGGTTGATGGAGCCACCGCGCTGCCAATGATGCGCCGACTGCAAAGTTATCGTGATAACGATCCGGAAACCCGTTTTGCCTATGCGCGACTTGCGGTTTATTACAAAGAATACAATGAGGCGTTAAAAGAAGTTGATGCATTACTGGCTGAAAAGCCAAAACACGAACCATTCTTAACGCTTAAATCAGAAATTCTGCAGCGAAGCGGCGATCCTGAAAAAGCCCTGAAACTGATTGCCAAAGCGGCTCAAAAAGATGATGCCAGTGAACAGCTGCGGTTTACCTATGCCAAATTGCTTGGTGAAAGCGGCGAAACCGCCAAAGCCAAAGCGGTGTTTGAAGAGTTGAATCTGGAAAACCCTGACAATAAAGAAGTCTTATTTGCCCTCGGCCTGCTGGCGTTGGAAGAAAAAGACGGCCAGACCGCTAAAAGCTATTTCACTGAATTACTGCGTAAAGGCGATCCCGCTCAGCAAGCTGGCTATTTTATGGGCCTAGCTGAAGAAATGAATGACAATATCGATGCAGCATTGGTCTGGTTTGCTTCGGTACCGGCGGACAGTCAGCGGTTTGACAGTGCTCAGGGCCGTTACATCAGGCTTTTAGCCGAACAAGGTGATGTGGATAAAGCCCGTAAACATCTGGAGCTTATGCGTCAGCAACGGCCTGGTCAGGCGCGCGAATTCTATTTGTTTGAAGCGGCTTTTTTGCAAGAACAAGACATGAAAAAAGAAGCCATGCAGTTATATGGCGAGGCCCTGCAACGTTATCCTGATGACTTTGAACTGCTTTACAGCCGTGCGATGCTCGCAGAATCTATGGGCGATATGAAGCAGCTGGAAGCGGATTTGCGGCAGATCCTCGCCAAAGATCCGGACAATACCCAGGCCTTAAATGCCCTCGGCTATACCCTGACAGATCGTACCGATCGCCATCAGGAGGCATTAAAACTGATTGAACGCGCGCTGGAACTTAAACCCGGCGATCCGTTTTATCTTGATAGCCTGGGTTGGGTTTATTACCGTATGGGTAATCTGGAACTGGCAGAAAAATATTTGCGTCAGGCGATTGCCGTTCAAGGCGATGCTGAATTTAACGCGCATTTAGGTGAAGTGTTATGGCAGCAAGGTAACAAAAGTGAAGCCAAACGGGTATGGGAAAAAGCCAAACAACAGGATCCTGACAATAAAGTGTTAAACGAAACCCTGAATCGATTAAATCCATGAGATTTATACTGACCAGCAGTCTGCTGTTGCTTGTCACTGCTTGTACGCCATTCTGGCAGACCAAGCCGGTAACCCCTGCAGAAACCCTTTGGCAGCAGCGAGCAACCGAGTTACGGCAATTGGATGAGTGGTCATTTCGTGGACGGTCACTGATTCAACAAGACAAAGAAGGCTGGAATGTTGGCGTTAGCTGGCAGCAAAATAAAGATAACTTCAATATCAGGTTATCTGGCCCCTTTGCTCAAGGCGGGGTGGAGCTCATCGGTGACTCCCAACAAGTTGAGATGCTGACTTCGGAAGGCGACAGATACACCGCTGAAACTCCAGAGCAATTATTAGAAGATGTGCTCGGTTGGCAACTGCCGGTTAGCGCTTTGCGTGATTGGGTTCGCGGCCTGCCATATCAGGGCGAGCCCGTTACCTTGCGGGAAATTGATGATAAAGGCCATCTGCTGGCAATTACCCAGGCTGGTTGGCAGGTTGAATTTTTACGTTATGTGCCGTTTGCCGGGCAGCAAATTCCCGATAAAGTATTTATTAAGCGCGATGATTTAAGTGTACGGCTGGTGATTTCTGGCTGGAATCAGCCTTGACCGAGTTTAGTTGGCCGGCACCGGCCAAGTTAAACCTGTTTTTACATATTACCGGTCGTCGTGATGATGGTTATCATTTGCTGCAAACGGCTTTTCAGTTTGTTGATTATGGCGATACCTTGACCATTGAGGTCACCGACACACCAAAAATTACCCTGACGCCTGAACTCCCAGGCGTCGCTGAAGACGATAATCTGATTATTCGCGCCGCAAAGTTATTGCAAAAAGCCGCCAACATTCAGCACGGCGCGCACATCTATCTGGATAAAAAATTGCCCATGGGTGGCGGTCTCGGTGGAGGCAGCAGTGATGCGGCAACAACTTTAGTTGCGCTAAATCAGCAATGGCGCTGTCAGTTATCAGAAGACGAATTAGCTGCTTTAGGGTTACAGTTAGGCGCAGATGTGCCGGTGTTTGTGCGCGGTCATGCCGCTTGGGCGGAAGGTGTTGGCGAACAGTTAACGCCGATTTCACCGCCGGAACCTTGGTATCTAGTGGTCATTCCGGATTGTCAGGTATCAACCGCAGAAATATTTTCCGCAACAGAATTGACACGTGACTGCGAACCTATCAAAATATCGGGCTTCCTTTCGGGGGAAGGCAGTAATGTCTGCGAAGCAGTAGTCAAGCGGCGTTATCCGGCAGTTGCCGAAGCGCTTGATTGGTTGGCAAAGTATTCCAACCCAAAAATGACAGGCACAGGCGCTTGCATTTTTGCCAGCTTTGAAACAGCTGCCAGGGCACAACAAGTTTGGCAACAACTGCCGGCAACATGGCAGGGCTTTATCGCCAAAGGGTGTAACCAATCACCGTTGTTGTCCGCAATCGATAATCACGCCAACGGTGGTTAACGGTTGTCAGAGGATGAGTTTAAAACAGTTGGGGTATAGCCAAGCGGTAAGGCAGCGGGTTTTGATCCCGCCATCCCTGGTTCGAATCCAGGTACCCCAGCCACTCTTTTGTTTTTTTTGATTGAACTCGGCAGCTCAACTAGTGACTCAAAATCGAATCCTCCAGTTACAGCAGCGTACCGCCGATGACAACATGATGGTGTTCACCGGCAATGCAAATCGTAAGCTGGCTGAAAGCATCACAAACTTCCTCAATATCTCTCTTGGTAAAGCCACTGTTGAAAAATTCAGCGATGGCGAAATCATGGTCGAAATCCTCGACAATGTCCGCGGCAAAGACGTCTTTATTGTCCAGCCGACCTGCATGCCGACCAATGATAACTTGATGGAATTAATGGTCATGACTGACGCGATTCGTCGCGCATCTGCCAAACGAATTACACTGGTAGTGCCGTATTTCGGCTATTCCCGCCAGGATCGCCGGCCGCGTTCGGCCCGCGTTGCAATCACCGCCAAAGTGGTTGCCAATATGCTGACCGGTGTCGGCGCTGACCGGGTATTAACGGTCGATTTACATGCCGATCAGATCCAGGGCTTTTTTGATTGCCCGGTGGATAATGTTTACGCGTCACCGGTTTTGCTCGGTGATATCTGGAAGCATAAATACGATGATTTAGTGGTGGTTTCACCTGATGTCGGTGGTGTGGTCCGGGCACGGGCACTGGCCAAACATCTGGATGTGGAACTGGCGATCATCGATAAACGCCGGCCGCGGGCCAATGTTGCCAAGGTAATGAATATTATCGGGGAAATTGAAAACCGTACCTGCGTCATGGTTGACGATATGGTTGATACCGCCGGTACTTTATGTGCCGCGTCGGCTGCGCTGAAAGAACATGGTGCCAATAAAGTCGTCGCCTACTGTACGCATCCGGTGTTATCGGGTCCTGCAGTGGTCAATATTGGTAAATCGTTGCTTGATGAATTGGTGGTGACCGACACCATTCCATTACAGTCCGATGCGATTGCCAGCTCTAAAATCCGCGTGCTGAGCATTGCTGAAATGCTTGCAGAAGCGATGTACCGAATTAGTAACGAAGAGTCAGTCAGCTCTTTGTATATGGATTAACCCGTTTGGGTTGAACGTGCCGAACCTGGTCGCGGGGGAGGCAAATGCCACGTTAAAGTGGCTTAATAACGGACCCCGGTCCGTTTTTTAGTCTTGGAGAAAGAGATGGAAAATTTATTTGAAGTACAAGCCGAAGCGCGTACTGACCAGGGGAAAGGTGCGAGCCGCCGCCTGCGTCGGGCGGGTAAAGTACCGGCTGTTGTGTATGGTACTGAGAAAAAACCGGTATCAATTTCAGTGGATCATAACCAGTTTATCCGCCATTTGGCTGAAGAAGCGTTTTATGCGCACATTCTGACGCTGGTAATTGATGGCAAGAAAAACCAGGTCGTGTTGAAAGATCTGCAGCGTCACCCAGCGAATGACAACAAAATCATTCATGCTGATTTCCTGCGTGTTGATGCTAAACATGAAATGACCATGACAGTGCAGTTGCATTTCCTGAATGAAGAAAAAGCACCAGGCGTTAAAGCCGGTGGTCAGGTATCGCATCTGATGACTGAGGTAGAAATTGCTTGTCTGCCAAAAGATCTGCCGGAATATATCGAAGTCGACGTTGCCAAGCTGGATATGGATGAATATATCCATTTATCAGAATTGGTATTGCCTAAAGGTGTCACGCTGACAGCATTGAGCCATAGTCAGGATGAGCATCTGGAAGAAGGTGAGCGCTCATCTTACGATCAGGCAGTTGTCAGTATTCATGAGCCACGTGTCAGCCAACTTGAAGAAGACGAAGTTGAAGACGCTGAAGAAGCTGAAGAAAAACCAAAAGCAGAAAAAGACGAAGACGAATCAGAAGATTAATCTGCGTCACTGGGAGCCATTATGGACAACTGGATCATCGCCGGTCTGGGCAATCCCGGCTCCCAATATCAACATACCCGGCATAACGTCGGGTTCTGGTTGCTGGACCAGTTAGCCGCCGATTTCGGCGTATCGTTTAAAACCGATAGCCGTTTTCAGGGCGAACTGGTTCAGCACGCCACACCAGAAGCCAAAATCTGGCTGCTCAAACCGCTGACGTTTATGAATCGTAGCGGTCAATCAGTTGCAGCGCTGGCTAATTTCTACAAAATTCCACCTGAAAACCTGCTGGTCATCCATGATGAACTGGATTTACCACCGGGCACTATTCGTCTGAAAAAAGGCGGTGGACATGGTGGTCATAATGGCCTGCGCGATATCATCGCGCAAAATGGTGGTCAAAAAGATTTTTTGCGTTGCCGGATTGGTATTGGCCATCCCGGTAATAGCAAACAAGTGGCTGATTATGTGCTGAGCAAACCCTCAGCGGATGATCGCCAACAGATTTTGCACGGCATCGATGACGCATTGCGGACGCTGCCGGATGTGCTCAATAACCAACTCGAAAAAGCCATGAACTGGCTGCATTCACAATAGGATTTTTCATGGGATTTAAATGCGGCATCGTCGGTTTGCCAAATGTCGGTAAATCAACCTTATTCAACGCGCTGACCCAGGCGGGTATCGAAGCGCAGAACTATCCGTTTTGTACCATTGAGCCAAACGTCGGCATTGTGCCAATGCCCGATCCACGCCTTGATAAACTGGCGGCTATTGTTAAACCGCAAAAAGTCCTGCCGACCACAATGGAATTTGTTGATATCGCAGGTTTAGTTGCCGGCGCTTCCAAAGGCGAGGGCCTTGGCAATAAATTCCTGGCCAATATTCGTGAAACGGACGCCATTGCCCATGTGGTGCGCTGTTTTGAAGATGAAAATGTGGTTCACGTCGCCGGCAAAATATCGCCTATCGATGATATTGAAGTGATTAATACCGAGCTGGCACTGGCTGATTTGGAATCGGTTGAAAAAGCGATTCTGAAAACCACCAAAGATGCCAAAGGCGGCGATAAAACGGCCAAAGCGCGGTTGGCGCTGCTGGAACAAATGCGTGCGCATTTGGATACCGGCCAGCCGGTACGGGCGATGAATCTGGATGCCGATCAACTGGATTTAATGACCGGTCTGCATTTGCTGACCATCAAACCGACCATGTATATCGCCAATGTTGCCGAAGATGGTTTTGACAATAATCCGGCGCTGGATGCCGTTAAAGCGCTGGCTGAAAAAGAAAACGCAACGGTAGTGGCGATTTGTGCCGCCATTGAATCTGAAATCGCTGATTTAGCCGATGAAGACAAAGCCGAGTTTCTGGTCGAACTGGGCCAGGATGAGCCCGGCCTGAACCGGGTGATCCGCAGCGGTTATCAATTATTGGGTTTGCAGACTTATTTTACCGCCGGTCCTAAAGAGGTTCGTGCCTGGACGGTGGAAGTTGGCGCCACTGCACCGGAAGGTGCCGGCGTTATTCATACCGATTTTCAGAAAGGTTTTATCCGCGCAGAAGTCATCAGCTATGATGATTTTGTACAGTATAACGGTGAGCAAGGTGCCAAAGATGCCGGGAAATGGCGTTTGGAAGGCAAAGAGTACATCATCAAAGATGGTGATGTGATGCACTTCCGGTTTAATGTCTAAAGCATTTGCCTTGTCAGGCAGCAGCTTGCAAACTAATCGGGTGCTTTTGGAGATAAGAATCTGATGCGTAATCATTTTTTTCTGGGCCTGATACTGTTTGCCGGCCTGCCAACCGTGCAGGCGCAACCTGCCTTAGATGAATGCATGCTGACGCAAATAGGCATTGCCGATGACACCATGACCATTGGTGAAGTCAGGCAGCTGTGTCAGGCGCAGTTGATACTGGATATAGAAGATGCGGCGGAAGTTGACGCGCTGGACACCACACTGCCGGATGAGCCCCAGCACGCCTCTGGTCTGAAAAATGATGTCGATGTCACGCTGGAAGACGACACCATTGCCACTGAAGATGGTTCGGCCGTAACGCGCCGGGTGCTGCTGGAAAAAACCCAGGCACGCAACCCGTTTGCATTGATGCCGCACAGACCCAACTACATTATTTTCGCCAATAATATGTCCAAGGCTAACGAGCGGCCGTTTGAGCTTGACGATCCCAATCGTGACTATAATTTTCAGCCGTGGGAAACCAAATTTCAAATCAGCCTAAAAACGCCATTGGTTCGTGGCATGTTTAATAACCGTGCTGATTTATTTGTTGCTTATACCAACCGCTCGTTCTGGCAGCAGTTCAATAAAGAAGGCTCGGAGCCATTCCGGGATTCTAACCATGAGCCCGAAGCATGGTTATCGTTTGGTAACGATTTAGAATTATTTGGTTGGAAAAACTCAGTGAACCGTCTCGGTGTGTCGCATCAGTCCAATGGTCAGTCTGGCGAGTTATCGCGCAGTTGGAACCGGGTTTATGCCGATTTTATTATTGAGCGCGGTGACTGGTATTTATCGTTTAAACCATGGCTGCGTATTCAGGAAAGCTCGGAGAATGATGACAACCCGGATATAGAAGACTATATGGGTAACTTTGAGTTTGGTGTTGTGTATAAACACGATGCGCATAGCTTTGAAGCGATTATCCGCAATAATCTTGAGAGCAACGACAACTACGGTGCACTGCAACTGGGCTGGAGCTTCCCGCTGACCGACAGGCTTCGTGGCTATGTGCAATACTTTAATGGCTATGGTGAGAGCCTGATTGACTATAATGCCCACACCAATAGCATCGGTTTTGGTATTCAGCTCAGCGACTGGCTGTAAGCCGGTATAAATGGTTGATATTTCACTGCCGGCAACGTAAAATGCTCGGCTTCGTGGCTACATAGCTCAGTTGGTTAGAGCACATCACTCATAATGATGGGGTCCCTAGTTCGAATCTAGGTGTAGCCACCATCGAATCCAAAAAAACCTGCTCCGGCAGGTTTTTTTATGCCTGCTTTTTGGTCACTTTCCTTTAAACTGCCTGAAAGCAGCCGAACCGGAATAGCGCTATGTTTGAAATCAAAACCATCGCTTTGTTTTTTGCCACAGCTCTGGCCGAGATCATTGGCTGTTATTTGCCGTATCTGTGGTTAAAGCATGATAAACCGATATGGTTATTAATCCCGGCGGGATTCAGTCTGGCATTATTTGCGTGGTTATTATCATTGCATCCTGTTGCGGCAGGACGGGTTTATGCCGCTTATGGCGGCGTGTATATTTTTACTGCATTATTCTGGCTGTGGTGGGTCGATGGTATTCGGCCAAGTCATTGGGACCTTGTCGGTGGCTTAGTGGCCATGCTGGGCATGGCGATCATTATGTTTGCACCGCGGCATAGTTAGCCCGGGTTTGGCTGGATCTTAAAATGTTTGAATCATTTAACAACCTAAAACTTCCAAGCGAGATTATTTTGTCTGACTCCTTAATAAGTCTGGTGATTAGCAGCAGTATTCTGATTGCTGTAGTACTGCTGTTACGGGCATTGACAGCTCGTTTTATCAAACAAAAAGTCGAATCATACGAGTTGCGCCGCCGCTGGCTGGTACAAACCCGCAACGGTCTGATTCTGTTGATGGCGTTGGGACTGATCTTTATCTGGGGTCAGGAATTACGTACGCTGGCGTTGTCAGTGGTGGCGATTGCCGTGGCCTTTGTTGTCGCCACCAAAGAGCTGATTTTATGTGTGATGGGCTCGATTCTGAAAACCGGTGCCGGCTCTTTTACCATTGGCGACCGGATTCAGGTCAAAGATTTTCGCGGCGATGTCATTGATCAGAACTTGCTGGCGACCACGATTCTGGAAGTCGGTCCCGGCAAACTGACGCATCAGCGTACCGGTCGTCTGATTGTTTTGCCGAATGCGATGTTTGTCGCTGAGCCGGTCATTAATGAGAGCTACACCAACGATTATATTTTGCATGTATTCATCGTGCCGTTTAAGCGTCAAGATGACTGGCAGGCAGCGCAAAAGGCTTTTTTGCAGGCTGCTAACCGGCATTGTTTACCGTATATGAATGAAGTGCGTAATTACATGAAACAAATCAGTCAGCATCGCGCGGTTGAAGTCCCCTCGGTAGAACCCAGAGTCACTTTGCAAGTGCCGGAAGCAGATGAAATTCATCTGGTTATTCGTATTCCAGCGCGCGCCCACCAGCGAGTGCAGGTCGAGCAGGCTATTCTTAACGAGGCATTGACTGGGCTGCCGAGTCCGGTGGAACCGTAAAATTCACGCAGCTTCAGTAAAAATATTGTTATAAGAAACCCGTTTTTTTTAAGCACAACAGGAGAGCAGAAATGAGCATGATGCAGGAATTTAAAAACTTCGCCTTACGGGGCAACGTCATTGATATGGCCGTCGGTATCATTATCGGTGTTGCCTTTGGCAAAATTGTCTCATCGTTTGTATCGGATGTCGTTATGCCACCACTGGGCTTATTACTGGGGGGCGTTGATTTCAAGGATCTGGCGATTGTGCTTAAAGAAGCGGTCGGTGACACGCCAGCGGTTTTGCTTTCTTACGGCGCTTTTATTCAGACAGTGGTCGATTTTGTTATTATCGCGCTGGCGATTTTTGTTGCTGTCAAAGTAATGAATTCAATGAAAGCGAAGGAAGAGGCCGCACCAGAAGGCCCACCGTCTTTGTCTAAACAAGAAATATTACTGACCGAAATTCGCGATCTTCTCAAAGAAAAATAAATGATTCGTCTGAGCCTACCAATGCTGCGGCTGGCCTAGCAGACGCTGGATCTGCCGATAAATAGCTTGTAAATCATCAATACCCGTCCGTGCCAGTGCCTGATGATCTTCTTCATACTGATTTTTCAGGCCAGCCGCCGCATGAAAAAGCTCAGTGAAGGCTAGTTTTAACTGATCCAGCCAGTGCCGGTTAAATAAGTCTTCTTTGCGAGCCTGATCGATCCAATGATTGAAATGGCTCTTTTTCGGATTCATTAATGGCCAGCCATGAATCAGATCCGGATCGGATTGTAAATTTTCAATGATGCGTTGCAACCAGACATCCATCTGCAATTGCATCTGCGTGACTAATCGCTGTTGTGGATTCATGACCAATTTGCCATGCGTAAGCCAGACAGGATTGGGCTGATAATCATTGAGCCAGTTTTCAACGGCATCAGCAGGCATCGGTGCGGCGATGATAAACCCCTGTGCCAGATCACAGCCCATCGTCATCAGCATTAAGCCATGGGCAACTGTCTCAACCCCTTCGGCAATGACTTCATGCTGGAATGCTTCCGTCAGGCCAATGACGCCATCGACAATGGTAAAGTCATTGGCATCATCAAGAATGTCTTGAACAAAGCTCTGGTCAATTTTAATAACGTCCACCGGTAAATGCCGTAAATGACTGAGTGAAGAATAGCCGGTGCCAAAATCATCCAGCGCAATACGAATGCCCAGGCCTTTGCGACAGTTGCGGATAATGTTGGAAATATTATGAATATCGCTGAGCACGCTGCTTTCCAGTACTTCTACTAGAAAATAGCTGGAATCCACATCGGGATATTTAGAGAGCGCATAATCCAGCGCGCCAAAAAAACCTGACCATTGCAGATGATAGGCCGAAATATTAACGCTGACCGACAACTTCAAATCGTGTTGATGTAACTGCTGAATTTGTTTTAATGCTTGTTCGATGACCCAATTGCCAATGCGGATTTCAAGCTCAGCACCATTTGCGGCGGATAAAAACTCAGATGGATGCAGCAGCCCCCGTTGTGGATGATGCCAGCGTAACAAGGCCTCAAATCCCATCACTTGACCCGACCGCATGTGGACCTTGGGCTGATAATACAGGCGCAGTTGATTGTTATTGAAAGCCTCATGCAACTCGGCCAGCTGATTTTGCTGATGCAGACGCAACTGATCGTGCAGGGCATCAAATAAATAATGCTGGTTACGACCGCTTTGTTTGGCTTGATACATGGATTGGTCTGCATGGCGCAAAAGTGTATCGGCATCGGCATTATCGAGTGGATACAGTGTCACGCCCATGCTGGCGCTCAGCTTGATAGGGTCGTTATCAATTTTATAAGGTAGGGCGATGGTGCGCTGAAGACGGCCAATAAGCCGCTCACAGTGACTTACCGAGCTGATGTCATTGAGCAAAATGGCAAACTCATCACCGCCCAGCCGTGATGCCGTATCGTCTTCGCGGATACACGCTTTGATGCGCTGTGACACTTCGATCAGCAACTGGTCACCGACTTCGTGCCCATAGCGATCATTAATGGGTTTAAAGCCGTCCAGATCCAGAAAGACCACACCCAGCAAGCTATGTTGCCGATCACTGTGGGCAATTGCCAACTGAAAACGATCGGCAAACAGACTACGATTGGGCAGCTGCGTCAAAATATCGTAATGCGCCATCATTTCCAGCGCTTGCTGCTGTTGTTTGCTTTCGGTGATATCGGAAAACAGACCCAGATAATGCAAGGTGTCACCGTATTCATCCACCAGTGTTGAAATGGTCAGCAGCTCGGCAAATAATTCACCATTTTTATGGCGATTCCAGATCTCGCCCTGCCAATGTCCTTCATCGATTAATTGTTGCCACATCAACTTATAAAAGGTGGCTGGATGTTTGCCTGATTTCAGCAAAGATGGCGGTCTGCCAATCACTTCAGCACGGCTGTAGCCGGTAATCTCAGTAAAAGCCGGATTGATATCGACAATCAGGCCGCTGGCATCGGTTATTAAAATGCCTTCATGGGCCTGATTAAACACCCGGCCAGACAGTTTGAGTTTTTCCTCAGCACGTTTGCGATCGCTGATGTCATACAAAATCACGACATAACTTTGCTGTTTGGGGTCTGCGATCATGGTGGTGTTGGCGAGTACATATTTTCGCTGACCATGCTTACAACACACCTCAACTTCCAGCGGCTGCGGCGGCATTTGGGGATGCTGTGCCTGCTGTAAATGTTGCGACCACATTTTTTGCACCCGGCGTCGATAGTCCTCATCGGGATAGGCCAGTACCCACCACTGTTCGATAGTGGGAATATCGGACAAGGTATAACCAAAGGTATCGGTAAATGCCTGGTTCACAAAGGTAATATTGTCGGCGTCATCGTGAATGACATGCGGTACCGGCGAGGTATTAATGATAGACCGTAGCCGTTTTTCGCTGCGTCCTAAAATGTCCTTGGCCTGGCGCAGGCGTAGCAGCCAGAATCCAAACAGCAACAGTATCACCAGCATGGCGATGCCGATTTTCCAGATAAGCTCGGTCGGTGGGCCTGTTGGCAATGACAGTCCCATCCAGGTATTTTCGATACGTTGTTTCTCGGCCGGTGTGATGCTGGCCAGTACTTTATTTATCATCGACAATAATTGTGGATGTTCCGGATTGACACCGATCCGGTAGGCGGTCATATCGCCGGTTTGTCCGGCAAACTGCAGGTTAATCAGATCGGCCTGTTTGATAGCGTAATTGGTATAGGCAGCATCACCGACATACGCATCCGCTTCGCCAATGGCAACCTTTTGCAAGGCTTGTTGCGTGGTATCAGTGAGCAATAAATTAATCGCCGGGTAGTCTTGGGCCAGTTTTTCCTGCACAAAATAATCACGCTCAACAGCAACCGTTTTACCGGCCAGATTATCCAGTGAGCCGATATAGCCGTATCGATTGGCATTGACGATAACAATCGGATTGGTAATGTAAGGCAGGGTGAAATCAAGAAACTCAGCACGCTGTGGATTGCTGTTCAGACAGGCCAGCATATCGAGCTCACCGCGCTGGGCCATATCCATAACTTCATGCCAGGGACGGTCGGCGACAATATCAAATTTCACGCCTAAACGGTCTTCCAGCAGATGAATATATTCGGCCGCCAGTCCCACATATTGACCGTTATCATCGATCCATTCGTAAGGAGCAAATTCCCGATCGATGCCCAGTCGAATCACCGGATGTTGATCCAGCCAGGCTTGTTCTTCTGCGGTCAGTTTCAATAAGCCATTTTTATCTGCGATGAAATTTTCCAGCTGAGTATCACTGAGCGCGGGAGCAATACCCAGACGATGGTAGATATTGGCAGCGCGTCTTAGCCTTGCGACTTCCAGCTGACCGATGGGCAGCAGATCGGGCACCATTAACTTACGGATTTCCTGCGCTTCATTACGCAGTTGCTCACGGCTCAGCGGCGTTGGATAATTATTTAGTATCAGCTCGATGGCTTGCTCGGGATGCTCAAGTGCATAACGCCAGCCTTTGAGACTTGCCCGTTTAAAAGCGGCCGCCCGTTCCGGAAAATTACGCAGCTCCCGGTCACTGGTAAATAAAATATCGCCATAAAAATCAAACCCGTAACTTTGTGGATTAATAATGTTGATGGCAACACCTTGTTCCCGGAGTCTGAATGGCTGATCAGTGATGTAGCCGGAAATCACATCGGTTTCATCATTGATCAAACTATCGATATCCCCACTCAGAGGAAGGTGTTGGTAATCGCCCGGTGTCAGGCTGGCATCGGCTAACAGCGCATTCAGGATAGCACTGCTGCCGGCGTTCTGGTCGAACATGATACGTTTGCCACGCAGCTCATAAGGACTGACAATCCCGGAGCTGCGCTTGCTGATCAGTACCAGCGGGTCATGTTGAAAAATAGCTGCCAGGGCTTTAATGGGCGTGCCACTGGCATATTGAGCCAGCAAGCCCATGCCGCCAATGCCGTAATCAGCGTCACCGCTAATGACCGACTCGACGATACTTTCGCCGACATCACGGTCTTCAATAATGACATCGAGGTTTTCGTCAGCGTAATAGCCATTGGCCAGCGCCACATAAAAACCGGCAAACTGAAACTGATGCTGCCACTTCAGTTTTAAGGTAATGGTATCAGTGTTAGTCTCAACTGCCTGTGCAGGCGATAACCACAACATCGCCAGCAGACACATAAGGCAAAAACGCGAGACATTATTCATAACGACGATTCTTTGTATATATGTGAATAATAGCAAGAATCGGTCAGAAACTGTGTAGCTCGAGGATTGGCTAGGCGGCAACATCAGCGGCATCAGCCAGTGGTGCATCCTTGAAAGTGAAGCGTTCAAAATCGGCATTCTGGGTCAACAGACTGTCGGCGATAATACTGAAGCTGAAGCGTTTTTTAGCAGTTTTGACAGTCAGACTGCGGCCCTGGCGGAAAATGCCATGAGCGGTCACCAGCGTTGCCGCCTGATTTAATCTGGGTAACTCTGGAATCAGTAAGCCCGGTTGTAGTAATTCCGTATTGCCATCCACAGCATATTGGATTGCTAGCGGTTCACCCTCTATCAAGCCAACACCGACTTTACATAAATCCTGATCATCGGTTCGCAACCAGCGGATCACGGCCAGTCTGGCCACCGCTTTATGCTCAGCATCAGCTATCTCCATGATGCCGACAAAGTCACCTACTTGCAGATCGTGGCTGGCATCAGGCCGGTAGCGGCTGAGCAGATAACCAAAATCGTTTTTATTGAGAATTTCCCAGGGACCGCTGATACCTGCAATATGAGTTTCACTGAGCTGTTCACGATGCAACAGCGCCTGATGAACGGCCGCCAGACCCACGGCGAAATAAGCCTGTTTACTGCCGGAGAAATTAACCCGCGGCTGAGTGCGTTGATAGGAGGTATTTAAAAACGGGGCAAGTTGTCTTATCAAACGTAATTGCTGTTCGGTCAGGCCATGATCGGTCTGCTGAAACAGATTATCGACAGCCATTAATACCGGTTTGGTATTGAGCATCAGCGTGGGTGGTCGCTGGTCATCGTCCATGCTCGGCAAAATACTGGGCAGCGGTGTCCGGTCACTTAAGCAGTTAATATAGAACTGGCCGGCAACGGGTTTGCCATCATCGGGTAGCGGTGCGATTTCGGCATAGGCGGCAAGGCCGCGTAATAACTTATAAACCGTCAACACATCGCCGCTTTGCAGACCATAAGGATTGCTGATACTGAGCAGCATGATCTGTGCATAACGGCGTGCCAGACTGTCCGTGGCCTGATATTGACTGGTGACAAAGGGCGGTTTTTGGGCAACATCAGCAAAATCACAAAGCAAATACAGCTGATGACATTCCCGAAACAGTTTGGCCGGCACGTTGCGATAAAACTTGTAGCTATGCAGCGCTAAATAACTCAGTTGTTCGCAGGTACGGTAAATGGCCATATGCGCCAGTGGATTACGATCCAGATTGGCTTTCACCTGACCGGCTTCAATGATGACCATTTTGTAACCAATCGCCAGTTGATTCATCAATTCCCCGAGATCGTCGATGATTTGCCGGCGCTGCTGGCTGTCACGGACTTGCCTGCGTAATTCGGCAGGCGTCAGGGTAAACAACAATTGATTGAGCGGACCACGATACATATCCAACAGCAACAAGCGGTTCTTGAGGGGGACCTGATTGCCATTAAAGCGTTTTAAGGCATCGCTGTAGATTTCGATCAACTGCGGTAGGTTATTTTTTGGCAGTTTATCCAGCCAGTGCCGCAACAATGATTCGTTAAGCTCAATGCTGCTGTTGCTGTCGCGCTCAACAGGTATGCTGAGATTCAGTGACGGCATATTGTCCGGCAATTTAAATGGCATATCAGCAGTGGTGAGTTGCAATCAATTGAGACAGAATCAACATGCGGGACAAGCTCCGGCCGGCAATGGTTAAAGGCGAATGTGCATCATAACCCCGAGTTTTGCTTGCAGACAATCGATTGGGTCAGATAAGCGGCATGGCGCCTTGATAATCGAGCTGTCGCCAGGCCTCAAATAAAATAATGGCCGTGGCATTCGATAAGTTCAGGCTACGGCTGTCAGGCCGCATCGGGATACGGATTTTTCGATCAAACGAGAACGCGTCAAGAATGCTGGCTGGCAGGCCGCGGGATTCCGGGCCAAATAACAATACCGATTCATCGGTAAACTGCACCTGGTCATGATGCTGGCGGGCTTTGGTGGTGCAGGCAAACAGTGGCCTTTGACCGGACCATTGCTGAAACGAGGGGTAGTCGGCGTGCAGCTGCAGATTGGCAAACTCGTGATAATCAAGACCGGCACGGCGAAGGCGTTTATCATCCAGCGCAAAGCCCAACGGCTGAATCAGATGCAGTTGCGCGCCACTATTTGCGCACAGCCGGATAATATTACCGGTATTGGGCGGGATCTCCGGCTCATATAAAGCGACATGCAACACCGACTGGATCTAACTCAGCTATTTTCTACGTACAGCTTCAGCTGCTGACCAGGTCGCAGCAAACTACGTTCACCGAGATTATTCCAGGCCTTGACGTCGGCGACTTTAACATTGAATTTGCGGGATATTTTCCACAAAGAATCGCCGCTTTGAATCGTGTAATTAACCGCTTTGCGATTAGTCTTACTGGTATCAGGCTGCCATACCACTAGCTGTTGGCCACTGTGCAGCACATCATTAAGCGATTTTTTATTCCAGGCCGCCAGTTCGCTGACATCAACACTATATTGCCGGGCAATATGCCACCAGGTATCGCCTGCTTTGACGATATGGCTTGAGCGTTTTACCTGATTATTAACAGCCACAGGTTCGCTTTCCTGCGCATTGGCACTGGCCACCGGAATCATTAGATGGGCGCCAGCACGGATAAGATTACTGGACAGTTTATTCGCCTGTTTAATAGCGTTAACCGACGTTTTATGCCGATTGGCAATCTGGCCCAGTGATTCACCGGGTTGTACCTGATGACGCTGCCAGCTCAGTCGTTGTTCTCTGGGTAATTGCGCCAGGGCGGATTTAAAGTTTTCAGCCTTGTTGATGGGTAACACCAGCTGATGAGGTCCGGTCGGTACGGTTGACCAGCGATTAAAACCGGGGTTGAGTTTATAAAGATCGTCTTTGCTGATTTCCGCCAAATCAGCAGCCAGTGCTAAATCCAACTGACTGCCAATATTAACGGTCGTCAAATAAGGTTTGTTGGTAATCGGACTGAGGCGAATATCATATTGTGCAGGTTGTTTTATGAGATGCGCCACGGCCAGTAATTTTGGTACATAAGCGGTGGTTTCCGCTGGCAGATCCAATGACCAGAAATCGGTGTCACGACCTTGTGCGATATTCTTTTTGATAGCGCGGCCAACGGTGCCTTCGCCCGCATTATAGGCTGCCAGTGCCAACTCCCAGTCACCGAAATAACCATGCAGTTTTTGTAAATAATCGAGTGCTGCATCAGTCGAACGCATCACATCGCGACGCGCGTCATACCACCACGTTTGTTCGAGGCCAAACACTTTTCCGGTACCGGGAATAAACTGCCAAATACCCGCAGCGCCACTGGGTGAGTTGGCAAAAGGCTGAAAGCCGCTTTCGATCACCGGCAACAGCGCGATTTCCATCGGCATATTGCGTTTATCAAGCTCATCGACAATGTAGAACAGATACGGCCGGGCGCGTTCAACAACGCGGTTAACGTAGTCCGGATGCTTAACAAACCATGTCAGACGGGTCTGGGTTTCCGGACGTAAAACCCGGTAATCGGTCATACCGTAACCATTGCGGATCCGCTGCCATAAATCGTCAATCACGATTTCATCGGGCTCTTCAAATAACCTCAAATCCAGTTCTTCGGCGGGCAGTTCGACCAGACGATTGCGTTGCCAATTGGCCGAACGTTTTTTCAGGATCAAATCGGCTTCACCCGTCGTGGTGACGTCGGCTTGTTTGCTGGTAGTGCTACAGCCTGAAATCACCACACTCAGTGCGATTAGCGCTGGCCATATCAGCTTTTTAAGATTTAACATATCGCTTCATCTTAGATGTCTAAGCATTTAATTGCGTTCAGTTTATACGCCAATTTGCCGAGCCACGCCAGCCACAATTTGGTGTTGTCATGGCAATGTCACATAAAAGCAGGGTCTGCAGATACAAGTTTTTACATTCATTTACTATTTTCAATTCCCGGTTTGCGACAAATCAGGTTTAGATTTTTTCAGGCAGCAAAAAAGCAGATATCGGCCTGCTCAGGTAAACTGTTTGCTGATTGAGGAGAGCTGAATGTGAGCAGATTTGAAGGGCAACTAAAAAAAATGCAGGCGATTTTGCCGGCTGATGGTTGCGCGCAGTACACGTTGTCGTTAGGTGATAGCCAGGTAGCGATGCATGAGCTGATTGGTCAACCGCTTGAATTTACTCATACCGGTGCCATTTTTTGTCAGAATTGTCAGCGAAAGACCAATAAAAGTTACAGCGGCGGATTTTGTTTCCCCTGTTCGCAAAAGCTGGCGCAGTGTGATTTATGTTTTATGAAGCCGGAACTGTGCCATTTTGAACAAGGCACCTGCCGGGAACCGGATTGGGGATTAGCAGTGTGTATGCAGGATCACATTGTTTATCTGGCGAATAGTTCTGGTCTGAAAGTCGGCATTACCCGCATTGGGCAGGTGCCGACCCGCTGGTTAGATCAAGGTGCGACACAAGCAGTGCCGATTTTTCGGGTAAAAAGTCGTTATCAGTCAGGCTTGGTGGAGGTGCTGTTTAAACATCATGTTGCTGATCGCACCGATTGGCGGAAAATGTTGAAGGGTGATGCTGAGCCGCTGGATTTACCGGCACAACGGGATCGCCTGATGCAGGAGAGTGCTGCGGAGATCACGGCCTTGCAAGCGCAATTTGAGCCGGGTGCCATTATTCCGTTGCCAGCAGAAAATATGGTGTCGATTCAATATCCGATAGTGCAGTATCCAGAAAAAATAAAAGCCCTGAATTTTGATAAAACGCCCCAAATCGAAGGCATCTTGCAAGGCATCAAAGGGCAATATCTGTTACTCGACAGTGGCGTGCTCAATATCCGTAAATTTGCCGGTTATCAGGTAGCTTTGAATCTATGAATATTTATCCATTATTACGTGATCTGATGTTCCGGCTGGATGCTGAAACAGCCCATCATCTGGGGCTGAATTCGCTGAAATGGCTGGAATTAACCGGCCTGCTGAAATTAATGATGCCCAAACCACTGGTT
The DNA here is from genome assembly GCA_964474075.1 of uncultured Methylophaga sp. Taxonomy (GTDB): domain Bacteria; phylum Pseudomonadota; class Gammaproteobacteria; order Nitrosococcales; family Methylophagaceae; genus Methylophaga. Next base: position 6,012 of record CAYYRO010000015.1, on the reverse strand, counting down.
AAACCGGTGACGGTGATGGGCATTGATTTTGCCAATCCGGTGGGGCTGGCCGCAGGGCTCGATAAAAATGCCGATTATTTAGAAGCCTTGGCGTTGCTAGGTTTTGGCTTTGTTGAAGTCGGTACTGTGACGCCAAGGCCGCAACCCGGCAATACCCGTCCTCGTATGTTTCGATTGCCCGAAGCTGAGGCGATTATCAATCGTATGGGTTTTAATAATCTGGGCGTTGCACATTTGCTGGAGCAAGTGCAGGTCGCTGAGACTAACGTCAAAGTGGGTATCAATATCGGCAAAAACTTTGATACGCCGGTCGACAAAGCGCTGGATGATTATCTGATTGGTCTGGGTAAGGTTTATGCACATGCTGATTATGTGACTATTAATATTTCATCACCGAATACGCCGGGGCTGCGCAGCTTGCAGTTTGGCAAAGCGCTGGATGACTTATTGGATAGCTTAAAAAACAGTCAGGCTGATTTAGCGGCTAAACATGAACGCTATGTGCCGATGACCGTCAAAGTGGCGCCGGATTTAACGGCCGAAGAGTTGTTACAGCTGGCTGATACTTTCAGCCGTTTTCAGGTCGATGCGGTCATTGCCACCAATACCACGCTGGATCGTGAAGCAGTCAGCGGTTTAAAGCATGCTGAAGAAGCGGGGGGCTTAAGTGGCCGTCCTGTATTTGCCAAGTCAACAGAGATTGTCAGGCAATTTCGTCAGGCGCTACCGGCTGAGATGCCGATTATTGCCGCGGGCGGTATTAACAGTGGTGAAGATGCCAGGGCTAAACTCGATGCGGGTGCGGCACTGGTGCAAATTTACAGTGGCCTGATTTATCAGGGACCAGCCTTGATTCGAGAGATTGTTACAACCCTGCAACAGAGGACTTAACATGCAAAGCGGAAGTTTAATTGGTGATTTGCTGCTGAATATTTTGTTGGCTATTGCCATTGTCTTGATTGGGCGTGTGGTGGTTAACTGGCTGATCAAAATGGCGCGTAAATTGATGGTGAGAGCCAATATTGATCCCATCCTGATTAACTTTATCAGCACCATTGCTAAAGTCGTCTTGCTGATTTTTGTCATTATCGCCGCGCTGGATCAATTGGGCGTCAATACCACTTCGATGATTGCGGTGCTGGGTGCTGCCGGTTTGGCTGTCGGTTTGGCATTAAAGGACTCACTGCAAAATTTTGCAGCGGGCGTCATGTTGATCGTCAACCGACCTTTCAGACTAGGTGATTTTGTCGAGGTTGCCGGCATTATGGGCATTGTTGAAAAAATCACTATTTTCAGCACGATTATGCGCACCACCGATAATCGTGAAGTGATTGTGCCTAATGGTCAGATTTATGCCGATACCATTACCAATTATTCGGCGCGCGATACCCGGCGGGTGGATTTGGTTTTTGGTATCAGTTATGACAGTGACCTGCTGAAAGCCAAGCAGATCCTCACCGATATCGTCACTGCGCATCCGCTGGTTATGAAAGATCCTGAGCCGATTATCCGGGTTGATGAACTCGCTGATAACAGCGTTAATTTTATCGTCTGGCCATGGGTGAAAAGCGTCGATTTCGGCATTGCCAAAGCCGAATTATTAGAGCAGGTCAAACTGGCTTTTGACGCTAATGACATCATCATTCCGTTCCCACAAATGGAGTTACACTTAAGCCCACAGTTGGCGCAGAATTCGGCTGATACTTGATCGGTATTTTGGGTGAGAGATAGCGAACAATAAATACGACAGTGGGTTGCTTTTAAAGCTCAGCGTAACGTTATCAGGCGGCTTTAAAATTATCTTTCCATTGTCGCAGGACTTTGAAAACAGCAAGCGGATTATCCAAAGCCTGACCTGCTTGCTGCTCGGCAGCCCGCTTAACGTCAGCCGTTTCGCAGCGCAAAAAAGGATTGGTGGCTTTTTCCAGGGACAAAGTTGACGGCACCGTTGGCTGATTGTTAGCCCGCATGGCTTTGCTGTCTGAAAACCGCTGCTGTAATGCTGCATTGTCAGGCTCAACCGCTAAGGCAAATTGCAAGTTGGCCAGCGTATATTCATGCGCGCAGTATATTTGTGTGGCAACCGGAAGTTCGGCGATCTGCTTTAAAGAGGCAAATAACTGCGCGGCTGTACCGCCAAGCAGCCGACCACAACCGCCGGCAAATAAGGTATCACCACAAAAAAGCTGGTTGGCCGTTAAATAACTGATATGGCCGGGGGTATGACCTCCGGTATCCAATACCGTAATCTCGTCAAAATCTTTCAGGCGTAATATGTCACCAGCACTTACCGTATCGGTCACGTCGTTGATTTGTTCAGCGGCCGGGCCATAAACCGGTATATTAAATGACCCACGCAGTGCAGCAATACCGCCAGTATGATCATGGTGGTGGTGGGTTATCAAAATGGCCGCCGGGATCAGATTCCATTGTTGTAATGCCGCTAATACCGGTTGGGCATCACCGGGATCGACAATCAACACCCGCTGGTTCTGCGAGGATTGGATCAGCCAGATATAATTATCGTTAAACGCTGCAACGGCATGTACTGACACATTGAGCTCCTATATTTGTTATGAACCATGATAAAACAGCACAACAGCAGATGACAGCCTGGTGGCAAAGTCCACTGGGCACACAAGTGCTGGCGGCTGAAAAACACTGGTTACAGCGGCATTCATCAGGTTTTACCGGCTATTTTCAGTTGCAAATCGGTGGTGGTAAACGGATTCTGCCGACTTTCACGCGACCTTGTTACCAAGCCTGGCTGGATGAACAGGGACAGCTGCAGGCGCATAATCAGTATTTGCCATTCAAATCGGCGAGCGTAGATCAGCTGGTTATCACCCATTCACTGGAGTTTGCAGATGCGCCGCATCAATTGCTGCGGGAAGCGGATCGGATTTTGAGTGAAGACGGCAGCGTCGTTTTGTTTGTCTTTAATCCGCTCAGTTTATGGGGCTTGCGGCGCTTATTCAGCTGGCGAGGCAAACAGCCCTGGCGTGGCCATTTTTTCAGTCGCTGGCGTTTGACCGACTGGCTGACGCTACTTGATTTTGAGGTAGTGGAACGGCGGGCGTTTCTTTTCCAGTTACCGGTCAATCGTCAATATAAAGGCTTTGGCAGTAAATTTTTAGCGCGTTTTGGGCCACGCTTCTGGCCATATTTTGGCGCGGTGACGGTTATTGTTGCCAAGAAGCGTCGTTTTCTGGTCACACCACTGCGCAGTCAATGGAAACGGCCTAATTTATTTCCCGGTGCTGGATTGACAGGCAAAGCTGTGACACGACAAGGACAATATGGATCACGTTGAAATTTTTACCGATGGTGCCTGCAGTGGCAATCCTGGACCGGGCGGCTGGGGCGTCGTCATGCGGGCCAAAAACACCGTAAAAGAACTCTCCGGTGCTGAAAAAGATACCACCAATAACCGTATGGAAATGATGGCTGTGATCGCCGGCCTTGAAGCACTCAAGCGGCCATGCAAAGTGACGGTCACCACCGATTCACAATATGTGATGAAAGGTATGACCGAATGGCTGCCGGGCTGGAAAGCCAAAAACTGGCGCACTGCCAGTAAACAGCCGGTGAAAAATGCCGATCTCTGGCAACGCATGGAAGCCGCCGCAGCAAAGCATCAACTTGAATGGCAATGGGTGCGTGGTCATACTGGCCATGTAGAAAATGAACGTGCTGATCAGCTGGCCGTTGCTGCCCGTGAAACGCTTAAAAAGTAAGGTAAAACATGGCTGAAAATCTGATAAAACGTCAGGTCGTACTCGATACTGAAACCACGGGGCTCTCAACCGCCGATGATCACCGTATTATTGAAATCGGTTGTGTCGAAATTATTAATCGCCGGCTGACGGGCCAGAATTTTCATCAATATATCAATCCCGAACGTGAAATTGATGCCGGCGCCATGGAGGTTCATGGTATTACGCCGGAATTTCTGGCGGATAAACCGTTATTTGCTGATATTGCTGATGAATTTCTGGCCTTTATTGATGGAGCAGAACTTATCATTCACAACGCACCGTTTGACGTTGGCTTTTTAGATCATGAGCTACGCAAAATCCCCGACCAGCAAACTACCATTACAACGATTTGCAGTGTGCTGGACACGTTAAAAATGGCCCGTGACCGGCATCCGGGTCAGAAAAATAACCTGGATGCGCTGTGTAAACGGTATGACGTAGACAATACCAATCGTGAGTTACATGGCGCCTTGCTGGATGCCGAGATCCTGGCCGATGTGTATTTAGCGATGACCGGTGGTCAGGTCAGTTTGTCACTGGCAGCCGAACAAGCGACGCCGCAAGAACAATCACAATCTGACAACATCATTTCTGCCGGCAGCCAAAAAACCGCCAAAGTCATCAAAGCCAGCGATGAAGAACTGGCCGCTCACGAGGCGATGCTGGAAAAGCTTCAACAAAGCAGTGGCGGGCAGTGCGTCTGGTTAAAATCCTCCTGAGCACACGACAAAAAACAAAAAAGTTGAAAAAAATCAGCGATAACGCTTGAAAAGCCATTTTTGACCCCCAACTCCTGCTTACCTTGAATAATGCAGAAACGGGTTGATCATGAGTCAAGAAGATAAACAAAACATCGCTGAAGATTCGGCCGCCGAGATGCCGGAATCCCCAGAAATGCAGACCGATGGCGCCAGCGAAGAATCGGCCGCTGACACACCGGAAATGGCTAAATTGCTGGAAGATGCACGCAATAAAGCCGATGAGCACTGGAACGAACTGCTCCGGGCACGCGCTGAACTGGAAAACATGCGCCGCCGGCACAGCCGCGATCTGGAAAATGCCCACAAACACGCCCTTGATAAATTCGTGACCGAATTGCTGCCCATTTGCGACAGCTTAGAGCTGGGTATCAATGCCTCCAAGGATGACGATGCCAATCTTGAAAAGGTTCGTGAAGGCATGGATATGACCTTGAAATTGTTGTTGAACTCAATCGGCAAATTCGGACTGGAACCGGTTAATCCACAAAACGAGGCGTTTGATCCCGAACTGCATCAGGCGGTTGCCATGCAGCCGGCAGAAGGCGTCGAAGCCAACACCGTTATTAATGTAATGCAAAAAGGCTATCGCTTTAACGGTCGCCTGCTGCGACCGGCGATGGTGGTGGTCGCACAATAAACTTACAAAAAGCAGGGGCTTGAAATTCAAAACCCTTCGCCCCACTTAACTATCAACAGCTGGCACAGCCAGTATGAATTCAAGCATGATGGAGAAACGTTATTATGGCTAAAATTATAGGTATCGACTTAGGAACAACTAACTCCTGCGTCGCGGTGATGGAAGACGGCAAAGCCCGTGTCATCGAAAACAGTGAAGGCGATCGCACCACGCCATCGATTGTTGCTTTCAACAAAGATGGTGAAGTGATGGTCGGTCAATCGGCTAAACGCCAAGCGGTCACTAATCCGAAAAATACCCTGTACGGCATCAAACGCCTGATTGGCCGTAAATTTAAAGAAGATGTCGTGCAGCGCGATATCGATATGGTGCCATTCAAAATTGTTGAAGCTGACAATGGCGATGCCTGGGTTACCGCCAACGATAAAAAAATGGCGCCACCTGAAATCTCAGCGCGCGTTTTGATGAAAATGAAAAAAACCGCTGAAGAATTTCTCGGTGAAGAAGTCACCCAAGCGGTTGTTACCGTTCCGGCTTATTTCAATGACTCACAACGTCAGGCGACTAAAGACGCTGGTAAAATCGCAGGTCTGGAAGTTAAACGCATCATCAATGAGCCGACTGCCGCAGCCCTTGCTTACGGCATGGACAAAAAACGCGGTGATTCCACCGTTGTGGTTTATGACTTAGGTGGTGGTACGTTTGACGTATCAATCATTGAAATCGCTGATATCGAAGGCGAGCATCAGTTTGAAGTACTGGCCACCAACGGTGACACCTTCTTAGGTGGTGAAGATTTTGACCAACGCATCATTGATTATTTAGTCGCAGAGTTCAAAAAAGACCAAAGCGTTGA
>CAYYRO010000014.1:28265-32300 GCA_964474075.1 uncultured Methylophaga sp. | reverse complement strand
CCTTCGGTCAGCACTTTAACCGCGACTTCATGCGGTTGATTCCAGTGATTACCGGGACGCACGGCATCAATCGCCGCGTACTGGGCATCTAAAACAACTTGATAAAGCTCACGTTGGGCTGGCGTGAAAGTGCCATTAACCGGAAAAGTACGGGTAATGTCGGCAGCATAACAATCGTATTCAGCGCCGGCATCAATCAGCAGCAGATCATTATTTTTCAGCTTATGGTTGTTTTCGATGTAATGCAGAATGCAGCCGTTTTCACCGCCACCGACAATCGACGGATAGGCCGGGCTGCGGCAACCATGACGCATAAATTCATGCAGCAATTCTGCTTCGATTTCATATTCCCACTTGCCTGGCCGGGTGGCCTGCATGGCGCGAATATGCGCAGAAACGGACGCTTTCGCAGCATGTTTCATGGCTTTGATTTCCTGGCTGCTTTTATACAATCGCAGCTCGCCGAGAATATGTTCGAGTTCGATGATTTCGGTTGGCGAATGTTTACCACTGCGCGATGCCTGACGCAGATGATTCAGCCAGTTAACCATGCGCTGATCAAACGGCGGCTGATTGCCCATGGTGTAATAGACTTTTTCTTTGCCTTCCATCAGGCCAGGCAAAATCTCATCGAGATCACTGATGGGATAAGCATCATCTGCAGCGAAATTGGCCATAGCGCCTTCCAATCCCTGACGATAGCCGTCCCAGATTTCTTTTTCCAGATTGCGTTCGCGGCAAAACAGCAGAAATTCACCATGTTCACGGCCGGGTACCAGCACCAGTACCGACTCCGGTTCATCAAAACCGCTCAGATAGTGAAAGTGACTGTCGCTGCGATAGGGGAAATGCACATCCCGGTTACGAGTGAGTTCCAGAGCATTGGGCAGTACAGCAATACTGTCGGTGCCCATTAAATCCATCAAATGTCGGCGCCGGCGGGCGAATTCTTGTTTGGTCATTTAGTGTTCAGTTGAGTTGTCGTTGTTTTCGGGAGGTTGTAGTTCGCCATATAACAAAAACAACCCCATACGCAGGTATTCGACCAGTTCAGCAAAGTTTGATTCATCCTGATCGAGGTCATCCAATTCGATATCATCGATTTGACTGATTTGAATCGCATCGGTGATGTATTCCTGACAATCCTGAGACAGCCGGGTTTCATTGGTTAAACCGGAAGCGCCCAGACCATAAATGAGTCCCTGGCACCAATCCGCCATCGCCGCAATCCGTGAACCGAGCGGCGCATCGTCATCGGGCAATTCTAATTGCAGATCAAAATCAAGGCTGTTCAGCGCCTGAATCGTTTCATCAAACAGCGCAATCAGGTTTTGTAGCTCTTCCGGGCCCGGGTTGTAGTCTTCAAACAAGGTCTTATACCAGGTGTTGCGATTGGCCTGATTGTTGTGACACAGCAAACCGCATAAAGCGCCCTGTAATTCGGCTGTTGTGGTGGGGCCATCACTGGTCATGTTTTCGGGTGACAGTGACGGAAAATATAATTGAGACATAAAGATACGGCCTGAATTTAAAAATCACATCATGCAGTTATTGACCGGGTCAACAACGCACGTCTATAGTTAGGCATTATTCTCGCACAGCCAAGATGCATATTAATGGATAAAACCCCGATTCAACAATTGGAGCAGCAGATAGATCAGTTGCTTCGTGCCGGTCGCCGGTTGCGTGAGGAAAATCTTTTATTGCGTTCCCAACAGGCTGCCTGGCTGAGTGAACGGGCGCAATTGATTGAAAAAACTGATATTGCCCGCGGTCGCATTGAAAAAATGGTCAGCCGTCTGAAACAACTGGACGAAGAATTATGAGCTCACCGGTGCATGTCTCGATCCTCGGTAAAGATTATCAAGTCGCTTGCCCTGATGAAGAAAAAGAGGCGCTGATCGCGTCGGCGCGCATGGTGCACAGCAAGATGGAAAAAATCCGCGCCAGTGGTAAAGTGGTTGGTCTTGATCGCATTGCGGTAATGGCCGCGTTGAATATTGCCCACGAATTATTAATACTGCAACAGGATGAATCGCAAGATATCAATAAAGTAAACGAAAAAATCCATCAGCTCACAGAGCGCGTCGCCGCCTTTATTAGCGAAGATCGACAGCTCGAATTGTAAAAAATCCTCACCACAAATTCACATCAAACGCGTATGATGTGTTTAACCCTGCGGTGTTCGACAGCGACATGTGTTGTCTTGAGCCGATAAGCAAATGCTTACCGAAACCAATATTTCGAGGTTGAAAAACATGCCCGCTCAGACGGGAAGTTTGCCATCCTCATGCGGTTTCACTCTTGGACCAACAGGTTCAAGAACCCCGTTCGCATCGGCACTGTGGGGCTTTATTTTCTCCCGGCGCAACGCCGCGCATTATCCCAACGTATTTATTGTTAAAATCGCTGCAAATATTTGCGGTCATCACAACAGTTGATTATCTTTAGCAGCCTTACAACCGGACACACTAATGCCCGGCACATGTCTTACAGGGAGCAGTAGCATGACAATCCAGATCCGTCGTTTGGGTATTATCAATAGTCTGTTGGCCGTCATGCTCACAATGGCGCAGCCAGTGCTTGCTGAAGAACAAGATAACCGGCCGCTGGTCAAAGTCATGACTCCCGAGCAACGTGAAGTCACTGAATGGCAGGAATTTACCGGCCGCTTTGAAGCGGTCGAAGAAGTCGCTATCCGTGCCCGGGTCACAGGTTACCTAGATGCGGTGCATTTCAAAGATGGCCAGATGGTCAACAAAGGCGATTTGTTATTTGAAATCGATCCGCGGCCTTTTCAAGCTGCACTGGCCCGCGCCGAAGCAGATTTGGCCAGAGTGCAAAGTCAGCTAAAACTGACTGAGCTTGAGGTTGATCGCGGCGAACGCTTACTCACCCAACAAGCGATAGCGGCCGAAGAAGTTGACAGTCGGCGGGCCCGTTTTCAGGAAGCCAATGCTAATGTTGCCGCAGCCCGTGCGGCTGTGCAAACGGCCGCTTTGGATCTGCAGTACAGCAAAATTTCTGCACCGGTCGCAGGGCGTATTTCCAGCCGCAATATTGATATCGGTAATTTAATTACCCCGGACAGCAGCGCCATGCCGCTGACGACGATAGTAAAGACCGATCCATTGCACTTTGTTTTTGATGTATCTGAGGCTGAATATCTGCAATTTGCCCGGGTGGCCGGCGGTGAAGCGGCATTAACCGGCGAATCTAAAGTCACCGCACAAATTCGTTTGGCTGATGAAGATAACTGGGACCGTCAGGGCATTCTCGACTTTGTTGATAACCGTCTTGATGAAAATACAGGCACATTACGGATGCGGGTGTTGGTTGATAATCCTAATGGTTTATTACGACCGGGTATCTTTGGCCGTTTACGAATGGCGATTTCTGAACCCTATCCGGCGCTATTGATCCCGGATCGGGCATTGGTGTCAGATCAAGCGGCCAAAGTCGTGATGGTTGTCAACGCTGAGGGCGAGGTCAAGGCGACGCCGGTTCAGCCGGGCACCTTGCTGGACGGTGAAATGCGCGTTATTCGTGATGGCATAAATAAAGACGATCAAATCATTATCGAAGGTTTGCTGAAAGCGCGACCAGGTAGTTCGGTCAGAACCGAAAACTACCAAGCTGATACAGGCGAATAACTATGCGGTTCACACATTTTTTTGTTGAACGGCCGATTTTTGCCACCGTATTGTCGGTATTGATAGTACTGGTAGGCAGTATTGCCTATTACAGTTTGCCCGTTGCCCAGTATCCGGAAATCGCGCCGCCGAGTATTTCAGTCACCGCCAGTTATCCCGGCGCCACCGCTGAAACCGCCGCAGATACTGTTGCTACGGTATTAGAGCAACAGATAAACGGCGTCGAAAACATGTTGTATATGAAGTCGGAAAATACCGCCGATGGCCGTACTTCACTGAATATTACCTTTGAACAGGGCACCGATCTCGATACCGCGCAGGTGTTGGTACAAAACCGCATTGCCATTGCCGAGCCACTCTTACCTGAAGAGGTCACGCGACA
>CAYYRO010000014.1:0-28165 GCA_964474075.1 uncultured Methylophaga sp. | reverse complement strand
TGGCGGCGGTCCGCGCCAATAATGCGCAAATTGCTGCCGGTGTCATTAACAAACAACCATTGCAAGACACGAAAGGTGCTTTTGAACTGAGTGTCGAAACGCAGGGGCGTCTGCTGACGGCTGATCAGTTCTCGGACATTATCGTCAAACACGGTGAAGATGGGCGGGTGGTCCGCTTGCGTGATTTAGCGCGGGTGGAACTGGCGGCAGAAAATTACGACAACATCGGTTATCTGGATGACAAACTGGCGCTGCCGGTGGTGATTTTTCAGCGGCCCGGTTCCAATGCTCTGGAAACTGCTGAAGCACTGCGCAGTGAAATGCGCGATATTGCCAAATCGATGCCACCCGGTCTTGAATACCAGATCATTTACGATCCGACACAATTTATAGCCCGCTCTATCGAAAAGATTTACCACACCATTATTGAAGCTATTTTGCTGGTCATATTGGTGGTTATGTTGTTTTTACAAAGCTGGCGCGCGTCACTGATCCCGATTGTCGCCATTCCGGTGTCGTTGATTGGTACCTTCGCCGTCATGTCGGCATTAGGCGTCTCGCTCAATAATTTGTCTTTGTTCGGGCTGGTGCTGGCCATTGGTATTGTTGTTGATGATGCCATTGTCGTTGTTGAAAACGTCGAGCGATATATTCGCGAGGGATTAAGCCCCAAAGAGGCCGCACATAAAACCATGGATGAAGTCGGTACCGCGCTGGTGGCGATTGCCATTGTGCTGACAGCCGTGTTTATTCCGGCAGCATTTATTACCGGTATTTCCGGGGCGTTTTATCAGCAGTTTGCGTTAACCATTGCCACAGCGACCATTATTTCGTTGATTGTGTCACTGACTTTGTCACCGGCCATGGCGGCCTTGTTGTTAAAACCGCATCAACAGGAGCCGCCACCGGCAAAAGGTTTTCTGGGGGCGGCTGCCCATCCGTTCAAGGCTTTTGGTCGTGGCTTTAACCGCAGTTTTGAGTGGCTCGGCGATCGTTATTCAGCGCTCACCCGGCGATTACTGCGTATCAGCGCTTTAATGCTGGTGTTGTATGTTGGATTAATTGTGTTGACTGGCGTCAGCTTTAAGCAGGTGCCAACAGGCTTTATTCCGGAGCAGGATCAGGGCTATCTGATTAATGTTTTGCAGTTACCGCCGGGCGCATCATTAGATCGTACTGATGCCGTGGTACGGGAAGCGGCGCAAAAGCTGCGTGAAGTCCCCGGGGTCGCCCATGCGGTGCAGTTCGTTGGCCTGGATGGCCCGACCTTTACCAATGCCTCTAACGCAGCCGTGATATTCACGCCGTTTGATCCGTTCGAAGATCGTATTGCCGCCGGTTTAACCATTGATGATATTCAGGGCGCCTCGCAGCAGGCTTTATCACAGCTCGATGGTGCCATGGCATTTGCTATTAAACCACCGCCGGTCAGGGGGATGGGTAATGCTGGCGGCTGGAAACTGTATATCCAGGATCGCACCGGGCTTGGTAAAGAAAGACTGGAAGAAGTCACGCAGCAGGTGATTGCCGCGGCAAATCAAACCGAAGGTTTATCATCAGTATTCACTTTCTATAATTCGGGAACGCCGCGAATTTATGCGGATGTCGATCGCACCCGTGCCGAAATGCTGGAAGTGCCGGTACAAAATGTTATCGATACGTTAGAAATTTATCTTGGCTCTCGCTATATCAATGACTTTAATTTTCTGAACCGGACTTACCGCGTTATAGCGCAGGCTGATGGTCCATTCCGCGATGAGCCGGAAGATATTGCCAAGCTGCGTACCCGCTCGGAAAACGGTGCGATGGTGCCAATAGGCTCGATTGCCACCTTCGAGGAAATCACCGGGCCCATCCGGGTACCGCATTACAATTTGTATCCAGCAATTGAAGTGCAGGGGAATACCGCTGATGGCTACTCCAGCGGTCAGTCAATTGCCATTATGGAAGACTTGCTGGCAGAAACGCTGCCTGAAGGTATTAGTTACGAGTGGACTGAATTGGCATTACAGGAAAAATTAGCCGGCAATACCGCCTTTATGGCATTTGCGCTGGCAGTGGTCTTTGTATTTTTGCTGTTGGCGGCACTTTATGAAAGCTGGTTATTGCCGCTGGCGGTAATTCTGATTGTGCCGATGTGTTTGCTGGCGGCGATAAGTGGCGTTGCCATGCGCGGCATGGATAATAATATTCTGGTGCAGATTGGTTTTATTGTATTGATTGGTCTGGCATCGAAAAATGCCATTTTGATAGTCGAATTTGCCAGACAGGCTGAGGAGCGTGGTCTTAACCGGTTGGATGCAGCAGTTGAAGCGGCGCGTACGCGTCTGCGACCGATTTTAATGACATCGATGGCGTTTATTCTTGGTGTCGTGCCGCTGGTGTTGGCCAGCGGCGCCGGTGCTGAAATGCGCCAGGCATTGGGCACGGCGGTGTTTTCCGGCATGATCGGTGTGACTTTATTTGGCCTGTTGTTTACCCCGGTGTTTTATGTGGTCTGTCGATGGTTTGCCAGTCGTTATGAGCAACGGCGCATCGCTGGTAATCCTTAGTCAACGACTGTTAAGCTAAAGGTATGGCACAACAAAGACCCCAATCCGGCAAACAGATAGATCGGCAAAAGCTCGATAAAGTCGTGGCGGATGCCCGGCGTTCTGCCAAAGACAGATTAGCAGGGTATCGTGAACAATCGTTGCGGTTGCATCCGTGGGTTTGTGGTCGATGTGGCCGTGAATTTACCCGCGCCAATTTACATGAACTGACCGTGCATCATATCGATCACAATCATGATAATAATCCGCCAGATGGCAGTAACTGGGAAAATCTGTGCCTTTATTGCCATGATCATGAGCACCAAAAAAATATAGATAAAGTGCGCGGCTTCACCGGGCTTGCCGATAAACCTGTCGACAAAACCACATTTAATCCATTTGCCGATTTAAAAAGTCTGCTCGATAAATCCTGATTGCAGTCTGCTTTGGGAAACTCAGTACGATAAGTAGAGTCCCAACTTGAGTGTTTTTGGCTAAATCAAAGGAGAGAAAATGAAAAAACTTGCTGCATTATTGTTGATGATGATTACTGCGCCGGCAATGGCGACTGTCATTACCATGAATGAAGTCAACGACGAAGGAATTGTCAAAGCAATTGGTACCGTGACGGTGACCGAGTCAGCTTATGGTTTGGTATTTTCGCCGGATTTACAGGGGCTGACGCCAGGCTTGCATGGCTTTCATTTACATCAGAACAATGACTGCTCGCCCGCTGAAAAAGACGGCGAAATGGTACCGGCTTTAGCGGCAGGTGGTCATTATGATCCACTTAATACCGGTAAACATGGCACGCCATGGGGTGATGGTCATGCGGGTGACTTGCCACCGTTGTATGTGGATCAGCAAGGCAACGCTAATAAACCAGTGCTGGCGCCGCGCCTACGCGATGGTGATCTGCCAGGTCGGGCGCTGATGATTCATGCTGGTGGTGATAATTACAGTGATCATCCTGCCCCCTTGGGTGGCGGCGGTGCCAGAGTTGCTTGCGGTGTATTTTACTGATTAATCGCCGATAAATTCTGAGCATTACGACAATGCCGCATTGGCTTTTGCTGATGCGGCATTTTTATTGACCGGCAGCCGCATAATGATTTGCAGGCCGCCCTGTTCGTTAATCAATGCTTCTATAGTGCCCTGATGTGCGAGAACGGCACGCTTGGCAATCGTTAAACCGAGCCCACTGCTATTTTGCTGCCGGGCCTGTGCACCTTTGAAAAATGGTTGAAACAATTTGCCCAATTCATTAGTTGTGACTCCCGGACCATTATCACTGACACTGATTTCAATAAACTGATTGATGCGATGGGCATGCAAATGGATATTGCCTTGTTCAGGTGTAAATTTAATGGCATTGCGCAGTACATTTTCAACCGCCCGTAATACCAGTTCGGGCTTACCGACCATCGCCAGTTGTGCATCCATTTCGGCATCAATACTGATACGTTTATCGGTGGCTTCATAGCGCCCGTCTTCCAACAAATCATCCAACAATGGCGATAAGTCAAAGTGTTGTTGGGCATTATTATCGGCAGCGAGTGTATCTAAACGTGACAAGTTCAGCAGATCGCCAATCAACAGATCAATTCGCTGTAATTCGCGTTCGATCCGGGCCAACACATCGGCCGTTTTTTCCGGTTGCTGCTGACAGATACCTATGGCCGCCTGCATCCTTGCCAATGGCGAACGTAATTCATGAGACACATCGTGCAGCAGATTACGCTGGGCGCTGACCAGTTGTTCAAGCTTGGCGGTCATCGCATCAAAATTATCACCCAGTTCAGCCAGTTCATCTTTACGGCTGCCCATTGCCAGACTGACCCGGGTTGATAAATCACCGGCAGTTACCGCTGAGAACCCCCGTTTTAAGTGTCGGATGGGCTGGGTAAACCACCAGGCGAGCAGGGCACTGAACAATAGACCACTGAGGATACCGGCAAACAGCAATAAGATAACCGGTTGTGGTCTTGGATTTTTAACAGGCGTTGCATCCAGCGGTTGCACCACATTATGGGGAATAAACAGCAAGACCTGACCGCCATCAGCCAGACTGATTTGCCGGATCGAACGAAGCTGTGGGATATCCTCAAATAACTGCCGGATAGCGCGGGGTTGATCGGCAGGTAACGTGCGTTGCAGTAATTCCTGATTAGCGTTGTCCAGCGCATAAACTTCAGGATTTCTCAAAGCAATTTGGTCGTTCAGAAAATCGATTAATGCCTTACGGCCACCATAGCGGGCAATGTCGGCTGCATCAGAGACCAGCCAGGCGGCTTGCCGACCCAACTGCACCGGCGCATTGGCAACTTGCTGGTTAAACTGTTTTTGCCGTAGCCACATAGCGCTGCCGACTGCTAAACTGGCGACTAGCAGGGCCAGTAAAAAGGCAAAAAAGAACTTCCAGAATAAGCGGCCCATGACAATCCTTTATTTAATCAGCTGGTAGCCTTTGCCGCGTACCGTCTGAATGTAGGCATGACCATCCTGTTGCACGCCAAGTTTGTGACGAATGCTGCTCATATGCACATCAATGCTGCGATCAAAGCGTGCCAATGGCCGACCTAATGCGATCTCTGACAACGTGTTTTTGTCCACAACCTGGCCCGCGTGACGGGCCAGGGTTTCCAGCAGACTAAATTCAGTACTGGTCAATTCCAGCGGCTTATCAAACCAGGTGGCTTTGCGTTGTTGTGGCCACAATTCCAGCGGGCCATTTTGCAGACTTTGTGCTTCCTGTGGCTGAGCGCCGTTTTCACTGCGCCGTAAAATCGCTTTAATGCGAGCAATCAGTTCACGTGGTGTGCAGGGTTTCGGGACATAGTCATCGGCGCCGTTTTCAAGGCCGAGAATGCGATCAACATCATCGCCTTTGGCAGTAAACATCAGGACCGGCACATTACTCTCGGCGCGCAGCGCAGTGAGAACCTGTGTACCGCTGATATCAGGCAACATGACGTCGAGAATGACGATATCAAATTGGCCGGTCAGCGCCTTATCCAAACCGGTCTGGCCGGTAAAACAAGTGGTGACGGAAAATTTCTCTTCGCGCAGATAGTCTTCGAACAAACCGGCGAGCACTTCATCATCGTCAATGATCAAAACATGGTTCATTTAAGGGTCTCAGCAAAAAGTTTAGTCAATAATAAGGTTATGTCGGCTAAAGCCCAATTGTTATCAGACTTATTTACCTGAATTTACACGATAAAACCCGCATTTACAGTGATTCGATTAATACTGTTTGCCAAGTCACCCGCAAAGCGTTTTTAGGTGCTGACTGAAAATTTGTCTTAATTGGAGTACTGCAATGCATAAAATTTTAATGCCACTGACCCTGTTACCTTTACTGGCCGTAACCGGCCCTTTACTGGCGCATGATCATGTCAAAGAAGGCGAAAAAACGACATGCGAGCATAAAAAGCATTATCAAAAGTCAGGATATAGCCAAAAACTGCTGGGCGAATTGAATTTGACTGATGCTCAACAAGCGCAAATCAAAGACCTGAAAAAGGCCTACTGGCAGGATAACCGTGACGCCATGAAAGCCGGCTGGCAAACGCGTAAAGAAATGATGCAATTGAGTTATGCAGAGTCGGTAGATCAAACCAAATTAGACAGTCTGATTGCCCAGTCCAGCGAAGCTTATGCGGACAAATTAGCTGAAAAAGCAGCGTTGAACAGTGCTGTTTTTAATGTGCTGACTGCTGAGCAACAACAGCAACTGCAACAAAAAATGGCAGCGTACCAGGCGAAACATGACGCTCACAAAAGCAATTAAACTTTATACTATTCAGCCAAAAGCCATCCTTCGGGGTGGCTTTTTTTATTTGACAGATTTCTGTCTGAGCATGTCAATGACCGCCTGACTATCTGGCCTGACATTACGCCAGATAAAAAATGCTTCAGCGGCTTGTTCAACCAACATGCCCAGTCCGTCAAATGCCTGCTGCACATGATGCTGTTTGGCCCACTGCACAAAGGCCGTATCCTTGTCGCCATACATCAGGTCATAACAGGCAGCGCCATCGGCAATGATTTCCGGTGAAATAGGCGGCACCTCACCATGTAAGCTTGCCGCAGAGGCATTAATTAACAGATCGAACTGGCCATTGATATCTTGCCAGCCGCCACCATTAATGGTGCCCAGATCCCTGAAGTCATGGGCTAAATCCACCGCTTTTTGTGACGTACGATTGGCAATAAACAAACTGTCAGGATTAAGTGCCAGTAATGGTGCGATAACGCCCCTTGAGGCACCGCCGGCACCAAGCAATAATATCCGTTTGCCACTGACTTGCAGCTGATGATTATCCAACAAATCCCGGCACAGGCCGATACCATCAGTGTTATCACCAAATAAATGGCCATTTTCACTGATAACAACGGTATTCACTGCCCCGGCGCGCTGTGCCCGCTCACTAAGATCGTCAATCAATGACCACATGGTTTCTTTGTAAGGCACCGTGACATTCAGACCTTTCAATTTCATGGCATCGTGTAACTGCTGAATTTGACCGGCTACATCATCAGGATAAATATCAATCGCCCGGTATTCGATCGACTGGCCAGTTTGTCTGGCAAAAGCCTGATGAATTTTCGGTGATTTACTATGACTTATCGGGTGACCAATAACGGCATATTGATCAGTCATAATCACCTCGCAGCGTCTGTGCCACCTGTTTGGCAAAATAAGTCAAAATGCCATCAGCGCCAGCACGTTTGAAGGCCAGTAAGCTCTCATTAATCACGTCATTACCCAGCCAGCCATTTTGTATGGCTGCCTGCAGCATCGCATATTCACCACTGACCTGATAAACAAAGGTCGGTTTTTGAAAGCTTTGTTTGACGCGGTATAACACGTCAAGGTACGGCATACCGGGTTTTACCATCACCATATCAGCACCTTCCTGAATATCCAGCGCTACTTCATGCAAGGCTTCATCACTATTGGCCGGATCCATCTGATAACTGAATTTATTACCGCCGCCAAGATTACCGGCACTGCCGACCGCATCGCGGAACGGGCCGTAAAAACTGGAGGCATATTTTGCGGAATAAGCCATGATCCGTGTATGGATAAAACCGGCTTGTTCCAGAGCGCCGCGAATCGCACCAATACGGCCATCCATCATATCTGACGGTGCTACGACATCTGCACCGGCCTCGGCATGGGAAAGGGCTTGTTTGACCAAAACATCAACCGTTTGATCGTTGATAATGTAGCCACTGTCATCGATCAGACCATCCTGACCGTGCGTAGTAAAAGGATCCAATGCCACATCGGTCATCAAACCTAACTGCGGAAACTCATTTTTTAATGCTCGCACAGCACGCTGCGCCAATCCTTCAGGATTAAATGCTTCAGCGGCATCCAGTGATTTTTTGTCGAGCGGTGTCACCGGAAATAAGGCCAACATCGGAATGCCCAATTTCACAGCGGTTTCAGCTTCTTTAAGCAATAAATCAATACTTAAACGTTCCACACCGGGCATTGACGGTACTGCCTGGCGCTGGTTTTCACCTTCCACGACAAACAGCGGATAAATCAAATCGTCAACACTGAGTTGGTGCTCGCGCATCAAGCGTCTGGAAAAATCATCTTTGCGCATTCTTCGCGGTCTTTGTCTTGGATAGGCCGCTAAATCAAAAAACTGCCGGGTCATAAGTTTCGCCATCTCATTAAGCTGCGCTTCATACTACCGCTGGCCGCGGCGCTTGTCATCGTTTTTGGCGTGGACGCAACAATGGCATATGCGCTAAAATTGCAAAGATTTTGTCCGGGGAGAGCGTCACGTTCGCCCCTGTATTTTTATCTGGTGGAGGTTCCCCTTGCGTACAGCGGCGCTACTAGCTCTTGAGGATGGCACGGTCTTTCACGGCGAATCGATCGGCGCTGTGGGACAATCTGTCGGCGAGGTGGTGTTTAACACGGCCATGACCGGATATCAGGAAATTCTGACCGATCCGTCCTATTGCCGGCAAATTGTTACCCTGACTTATCCGCACATTGGCAATGTCGGTGTCAATAAAGATGACGCGGAGTCTGACAACATTCATTGCAGCGGTCTGATTATTCGTGAATTGTCGCCGGTGGTATCCAGCTGGCGCGGTGAAGCGGCGTTGGATAAATACCTAGAGCAACATAATGTGGTCGGCCTTGCCGGGATTGATACCCGTAAGCTGACCCGTTTACTGCGCGAAAAAGGTGCCCAGAAAGGTTGCATCGTTGCTGGTGACAATATCGATGTGAATGCAGCGATTGAAGCCGCACGCGGTTTTGCTGGCTTGAAAGGGATGGATTTAGCCAAAGAAGTCAGCACGAAAGAAGTGTATGAATGGACTGAGACGACCTGGCAGTTGGATGGTCAGCCACGTAAAGCTGAACAACGTTTCCATGTTGTGGCTTACGATTACGGTATCAAAAAATACATTATGCGGATGCTAGTCGAGCGTGGTTGCAAACTGACTGTGGTGCCCGCACAAATGCCGCCGGAAGAAGTTGAAAAGCTTAATCCAGACGGTATTTTTCTGGCGAACGGTCCTGGTGATCCCGCACCTTGTGATTACGCAATAAAAGCCATCCAGTATTTTCTTGAAAAAGACATGCCGATATTTGGTATTTGCCTCGGACATCAATTACTCGCCTTGGCGTGTGGTGCAAAAACTGAAAAGATGAAATTCGGTCATCATGGCGCCAATCATCCGGTTCAGGAAATGCTGGCGGGGCTGGTCATGATCACCAGCCAGAATCACAGCTTTGCGGTTGATGAAAGTACCTTGCCTGATGATGTGGAAACGACGCATCGCTCATTGTTTGATGGCACTTTGCAAGGTATTCATCATAAAACCAAGCCGGCGTTCAGTTTCCAGGGTCACCCTGAGGCCAGTCCCGGTCCACAGGATGCGGCGCCCCTATTCGATCACTTTATCGACCTACTCGAACAAGCGACAGGTAAATAACCAACGATGGCTAAACGTACAGATATTAAAAGCATTCTGATTCTCGGCGCTGGCCCGATAGTTATCGGCCAGGCCTGCGAATTCGATTACTCCGGCGCTCAAGCTTGTAAAGCACTGCGCGAAGAGGGCTATCGGGTCATTCTGGTGAACTCTAACCCCGCCACTATCATGACCGATCCGAATATGGCTGATGCCACGTATATCGAACCGGTTACCTGGCAGGCAGTAAGCAAGGTCATTGAAGCCGAACGTCCGGATGCGATTTTACCGACGATGGGCGGTCAGACAGCGCTGAATTGTGCATTGGATTTAGAAAAACACGGCGTACTGGAAAAATTTGGCGTCGAAATGATTGGCGCTGACAGTGAAGCTATTAATAAAGCCGAAGACCGCGATTTATTCCGTGCGGCGATGCGCAAGATTGGTCTGGATATGCCACTGTCCGAGATTGCACACACGCTTGAAGAAGCATTGGAAATCCAGAAACAGTTTGGCTTCCCGGTCATTATCCGTCCTTCATTTACCATGGGCGGCAGTGGCGGTGGCATCGCTTATAACCGTGAAGATTTTATTGATATTTGTCAGCGCGGCCTTTACTTAAGCCCAACCAATGAATTGTTGATTGATGAATCGATCATTGGCTGGAAAGAGTATGAGATGGAGGTGGTCCGCGACAAAAATGACAATGCCATCATCATTTGCTCGATCGAAAACTTCGATCCGATGGGCGTTCATACCGGTGATTCGATAACCGTTGCGCCAGCACAAACGTTGACCGACAAAGAATATCAAATGATGCGTAACGCCTCGCTGGCGGTATTACGTGAAATCGGCATTGAAACCGGTGGCTCGAATGTACAGTTTGCCGTTAATCCGGAAAACGGCCGTTTGATCATTATCGAAATGAATCCGCGGGTGTCGCGTTCTTCAGCACTGGCTTCAAAAGCGACGGGTTTCCCGATTGCTAAAGTCGCTGCCAAGCTTGCGGTTGGTTATACGCTGGATGAACTGCAAAATGAAATTACCGGTGGCGCAACACCAGCCTCGTTTGAGCCAACCATCGATTATGTGGTCACCAAGGTGCCACGCTTTACCTTTGAAAAATTCCCGCAAGCGGATAACCGGCTGAGCACACAGATGAAGTCGGTTGGTGAAGTCATGGCGATTGGCCGTAACTTCCAGGAATCGCTGCAAAAAGCCCTGCGTGGGTTGGAAATCGATCGCGATGGTCTAAGCGAAATTCTCGATCTTAAGGATGAAAATGCTGAAGCGACGTTGCGTCGTGAGTTAAGCCTGCCGGGCTCTGACCGCCTCTGGTATGTGGCGGATGCTTTCCGTTACGGTATGAGTTTTGATGAAATTCAGCAACTCAGCCAAATCGATCCGTGGTTCCTGATTCAGGTTCAGGAAATTATCGATATCGAAAATCAGCTAAAAGAGCGCTCGCTGAATGATATTGATGCCGTTGAATTACGCCGCTTAAAAGGCAAGGGTTTCTCGGATTCACGGCTGGCCAAATTACTG
Organism: uncultured Methylophaga sp.; assembly: GCA_964474075.1. GTDB lineage: Bacteria > Pseudomonadota > Gammaproteobacteria > Nitrosococcales > Methylophagaceae > Methylophaga. Next base: position 17,135 of record CAYYRO010000014.1, on the reverse strand, counting down.
CACAAAACTGAAAAACAAGTTCGCAATTATCGTCATCAGGCAGGTGTGCGCCCGGTCTATAAGCGGGTAGATACCTGCGCCGCGGAATTTTCTACCAGCACTGCCTATATGTACTCAAGTTATGACGAAGAGTGCGAATCCAACCCAAGCGATCGCGACAAAATCATGATTCTTGGTGGCGGTCCGAATCGTATTGGTCAGGGCATTGAGTTTGATTACTGCTGTGTACATGCGGCATTGGCGCTGAGGGAAGATGGTTATGAAACCATCATGGTTAACTGTAACCCGGAAACGGTGTCGACCGACTATGACACCTCAGATCGGCTGTATTTTGAATCGCTGACGCTGGAAGATGTACTGGAAATTGTTGCCCTGGAAAAACCCAAAGGCGTCATTGTCCAGTTTGGCGGTCAAACGCCGCTGAAACTGGCGCGTGCTTTGGAAGCTGCCGGTGTGCCGATTATCGGTACCTCACCGGATGCCATTGATCACGCTGAAGATCGTGAGCGTTTCCAGCAAATGGTCGAAAAACTGGGCTTGTTGCAACCACCTAATCGTTTGGCGCATTCCATCGATACGGCTGTTTCATTAGCGGCCGAAGTCGGTTATCCATTGGTGGTTCGTCCATCGTATGTATTGGGCGGCCGGGCGATGGAAATCGTTTATAACGAAGAAGAATTACAGCGCTACATGCTGACTGCCGTATCGGTTTCAAATGATTCACCGGTGTTGCTGGATAGATTCCTGGATGATGCGATTGAAGTCGATGTTGATGCCATTTGTGACGGCAAAGATGTGCTTATCGGCGGCATCATGGAACATATCGAACAGGCCGGTGTGCATTCGGGTGACTCGGCTTGTGCGATCCCGCCTTACAGCCTGAGTCCGGCGATTATGGATCAATTACGCGTGCAGGTCGCTCAGATGGCTCGTGAACTTGGCGTTGTTGGTTTGATGAATACCCAATTTGCTATTCAGGGCGATCGAATCTTTATTCTGGAAGTTAATCCACGCGCTTCACGGACGGTGCCCTATGTATCCAAAGCAATCGGCGTACCATTGGCGAAAGTCGCTGCCCGCTGTATGGCTGGCCGCAGTCTGGCCGATCAGGGCGTGACCAAAGAAGTTATTCCAAGTTATTACTCAGTTAAAGAAGCGGTATTCCCGTTTATTAAATTCCAGGGGGTTGATCCGATCCTTGGCCCGGAAATGAAATCTACCGGTGAAGTCATGGGCATTGGCCGCAGTTTTGGTGAAGCCTTTGCCAAATCACAGCTGGCGGCTTCGGTTAGTCTGCCAATGGGTGGTAAAGCGTTTATTTCCGTGCGAGAAGCTGACAAAAATGCCGTGGTGGCGATTGCCCGTGATTTACAGAGTCTGGGTTTTGAATTGTTAGCCACACGCGGCACGCAGCATACCTTGACAGAGGCCGGCGTGCCCTGCGAACGTGTTAAGAAAGTGGCTGAAGGTCAGCCACACATTGTTGACATGATTAAAAATGATGAGATTTCACTGATCGTGAACACCACGGAAGGCCGTCAGGCAGTGGCTGATTCGCGGGAAATTCGTCGTGCTGCCTTGCAGCATCAGGTAAATTACACCACAACACTTGCCGCAGCGCGGGCCACCATTTTGGCGCTTAACTGCGAAGATAGTGTGTCAGTGAATCGTTTGCAGACTTTACACGGAGAATTAGCGTAATGGCTGTGCCAATTACTTTACGTGGTGCCGAAGCACTGAAAGCCGAATTGCATGAATTAAAAACGGTCAAACGGCCGGCAGTTGTTGAAGCCATTTCTGAAGCCCGTGCCCATGGCGATTTGAAAGAAAATGCCGAATACCATGCTGCCCGTGAACAACAAAGCTTTATTGAAGGTCGTATTCAGGAGCTTGAATCAACGCTGGGTGATTCGCATGTCATTGACCCTGCAAGTTTGCCGCAAGATGGCCGGGTAGTGTTTGGCGTCACAGTTGAATTATTGAATATTGATACCGATGCAAAGGTCAGCTACCAGATTGTGGGTGATTATGAATCAGATATTAAGCAAAATCGTATTTCGATTTCATCACCGATTGCCCGCGCATTAATCGGCAAAGAGATTGACGATATTGCCACTGTGCAGGCACCGGGCGGTGCTATCGAGTATGAAATTGTTGCTATTCATTACCAGAGCTAAAGATTTTGGTTTACGCTGATTTCGCCGGGGAACGTCTGTTACTAACCTTATGGGTAGGTAGCTTGTGGGCCATCGGTTACCTGGCTGTGCCGCTGGCGTTTGCAACTATTGAGACACAAGCTGCTGCTGAATATGCCGGTACTTTATTTTACGCGGTAAATATTATTGGCTTAGTCAGCGGCACCATGCTACTGCTCGGCAAAATATTTATGGAGCGTCTGCAAATTACCCGTTCCTGGCGATTTTGGTTGTTGCTGTTAATGCTGGCATTGACCCTGATCTTCACCGTCTATATTCAACCGGAAATTGCAGCGATAAAAGCCATGACTGACTGGCGCGCTGATGCGGCATTGAGTGGCCGCTTTGATGATTTACACCGGCTCAGTGAAAATCTGTACCTGATGCTTAGCGTACTGGGCCTGATTCTGGTGCTGACTGCGGATAAAAAAGCCGCAGCAAACTGGTCCCATGGCGAGAAGTAAATCCAGCCAAAGCTGGCTGAAAGAGCATTTTGACGATCCGTTTGTCAAAAAAGCCCAGCAAAAAGGTTATCGCTCACGCGCGACATTCAAGCTTGAAGAAATAGATCTGAAAGATAAATTAATCCGGCCGGGTATGACGGTGGTGGATTTGGGCGCCGCGCCCGGTGGCTGGTCAGATTATGCACTGCATAAAGTTGGCGACAAAGGCACGGTGATTGCACTGGATATTTTGCCGATGACGCCGTTGACTGGTGTGCATTTTATTGAAGGTGATTTTCGCGAAGCCGATGTGCTTGAACAATTAGAAAGCATTGTCGCCGGCCGGGAAATTGATCTTGTATTATCAGATATGGCCCCCAATATAACTGGGGTGGATGCCATCGATCAGCCGGGAAGTATGTATCTGGTCGAGTTGGCGTTGGATTTTGCCAGTCAGCACTTAAGTAAACGCGGTGATTTTCTGGTCAAAGTTTTTCAGGGTGAAGGATTTGAGCCCTTTTTAAAATCAATGCGGGCGCAATTCAATAAGGTTATAACCCGTAAACCAGAAGCATCACGGGCGCGCAGCCGGGAAGTATACTTACTTGGCCGGGGCCAAAAATAATACCGTCAACCAACAGGGCTAGAGGTAAAAACATTGAGTGACATGATGAAAAATATTGTTTTATGGGTTGTCATCGCCATGGTGCTGATGTCGGTGTTTAATAATTTTGGCCCTCAGCAGTCCAAACAAAGCGAGATGGATTACTCGACCTTTATCAGTAGTGTTAAGCAAGGCGCTGTCAGCAACGTTGAGATACAAGGCCGCACTATCACCGGTGAGCTCAGTGATGGCAGCAAATTTACCACCTACAGCCCTGAATATGATCCGGGTCTAATCGGTGATTTGTTGGATAACGGTGTTGCGATTCAAGCTGAGCCTGCTGAAAAAACCAGTCTGCTGATGCAGATCTTTATTTCATGGTTCCCAATGCTGCTGTTAATCGCAGTCTGGATTTTCTTTATGCGCCAGATGCAGGGTGGTGGCGGCAAAAACCCGATGTCATTCGGTAAAAGCAAAGCCCGTATGCTGAATGAAGATCAGGTCAAAGTGACATTCAAAGATGTTGCCGGTGTTGAAGAAGCCAAAGAAGAAGTCCATGAATTGGTCGATTTCCTTCGTGATCCAGGCAAATTCCAGAAACTGGGCGGTCGTATTCCGCGCGGTATTTTGATGGTCGGTTCACCGGGTACCGGTAAGACCTTGCTGGCTAAAGCTATTGCCGGTGAAGCTAAAGTGCCGTTTTTCACTATTTCCGGTTCGGATTTCGTCGAAATGTTTGTCGGTGTCGGTGCTTCTCGGGTACGTGATATGTTCGAGCAAGCCAAAAAACATGCACCGTGCATTATCTTTATTGATGAGATTGATGCAGTCGGTCGTCACCGTGGCGCCGGTCTCGGCGGTGGTAACGATGAACGCGAACAAACCTTAAACCAATTGCTGGTGGAAATGGATGGTTTTGAAGGCAATGAGGGCGTTATTATTATTGCTGCTACCAACCGTCCTGATGTATTGGATCCGGCGTTGTTGCGTCCCGGTCGTTTTGACCGCCAGGTGGTTGTGCCATTACCTGATATCCGTGGCCGTGAACAAATCCTCAAAGTACATTTGAGCAAAGTACCCGCTGATGATGATGTGCAACCGAATGTGATTGCACGCGGTACACCGGGCTTTTCGGGTGCTGATCTGGCCAATCTAGTTAACGAAGCTGCCTTATTTGCTGCCCGGTCAGATAAAAGACTGGTGGCAATGGAAGATCTCGAATTAGCCAAAGATAAAATCATGATGGGTGCAGAACGACGCTCCATGGTCATGAGTGACAAAGAGAAAGAATTGACGGCTTATCATGAAGCCGGACATGCCATTGTCGGCCGCAGTGTGCCGGGCCATGATCCTGTCTATAAAGTCAGTATCATTCCACGTGGTCGCGCGCTGGGTGTCACTATGTTTCTGCCCGTAGAAGATAGATACAGTTACACCAAACAACAACTGGAAAGTCAGATTTCAAGTTTGTATGGTGGCCGCCTGGCAGAAGAAATGATTTTTGGCGCTGAAGCCGTAACGACTGGTGCGTCAAATGATATTCAGCGGGCTACAGAGCTGGCTCATAACATGGTCACCAAATGGGGTTTGTCTGACAATATGGGGCCACTGTCTTACGGTGAAGACGAAGGTGAAGTCTTTCTTGGCCGTAGCGTTACCCAGCACAAAGCGGTATCTGATTTAACGGCTAAGCAGATTGATGAAGATGTACGTGCATTGATCACGCGTAACTATGACCGTGCTAAAAATATCCTGACGGAAAACATGGATAAATTGCATACCATGGCTAAGCTATTGATCAAATATGAAACGATAGATAGCGATCAAATTGATGCCATCATGAACGGCCGTGAACCCGGTGAACCAAAAGGCTGGGACGATAAATCATCAACACCGCCTCCGGCTGCCTCAGGTGAGAGCGATGCCGAGCCAAGCGGTAAACCAGCCGATCAATTGAACTAAAACCGGTATGACCATTCTCAACTGTGCGGGCAAGTCTTTGGACTTGTCCGCGCCCTGCGTGATGGGGATTGTTAATGTCACGCCGGATTCATTCTCTGATGGCGGTAAGTTTTTCGCTGCAGATAAAGCCTTAGAACAAGCCCGAAAACTGGTCGCTGATGGTGCGGCGATTATTGATATCGGCGGTGAGTCAACGCGCCCGGGCAGTACCCCCGTTGACGCTGAAGAAGAAATTCGCCGTGTCGTGCCGGCCATTGAGGCGATAGTTGCTGAACTTGATGTGCCGATCTCGATCGATACACTGAAAGCCGATGTGATGCGCGCAGCAGTAGCCGCCGGCGCCGGACTTATAAATGATGTTAATGCTTTGCGCGGTGATGGCGCGTTGCAGGCAGCTGCCGAATTAAAGGTGCCGGTGTGTCTGATGCATATGCAGGGCACGCCGCAAACCATGCAACAAGAGCCGCATTACGACAATGTCGTGCAGGAAGTTAAAGACTTTTTGCTGGAGCGTATTGCAGCCTGTGAAGCTGCGGGCATACCCCGTTCCAATCTGATTTTAGATCCCGGTTTTGGCTTTGGTAAAAAGGCGCGGCATAATTTAAGAATGATGAAACATCTGGCCGACTTTACAGAAATGGATTTGCCGTTATTAGTCGGTGTGTCGCGTAAATCAATCATCGGCGCTATGCTAAATGTGTCGGTAGACGAGCGACTGGCAGGCAGTTTGGCGCTGGCTTCAATAGCGGTATGGCAGGGTGCGAAGATCATTCGCAGCCATGACGTAAAAGAAACGATGCAGGCAATTACTTTGTGTCAGCATGTGCAACAGGTTGAAGATTTTGACTGAAACAAAAAGACGTTATTTTGGCACTGATGGGATTCGTGGCAAGGTTGGTGAGGGTGTCATTACTCCTGATTTTGTCCTGAAACTGGGCTGGGCAGTTGGCCGGGTACTGGCTAAAGAACGTCACAGTAAAGTGTTGATTGGTAAAGATACCCGGATTTCCGGTTATATGTTTGAGTCAGCATTGCAGGCCGGTTTGTCGGCCGCCGGTGTCGATATTTATCTGCTCGGCCCCATGCCAACCCCCGCTGTTGCTTATCTTACCCGCACATTTCATGCGCAGGCGGGTATAGTTATTAGCGCTTCACACAATGCCTATCATGATAACGGTATTAAATTCTTCTCCGCCCAGGGCACCAAATTACCGGATGCTATCGAACTGGAAATTGAAGCCATGCTGGATAAATCACTGACCACGGTGGAATCCAAATATCTCGGTAAGGCATTTCGGGTGGGTGATGCGGCTGGTCGCTATATCGAATTTTGCAAAAGCACCATTTCCAGTGGTGTTGATTTAGCCAACCTGAAGATTGTCGTTGATTGTGCGCATGGTGCTACCTATCACATTGCAGCAAATGTGTTTCGCGAATTGGGCGCCAAGGTCATTGTCATGGGCGCTGAGCCGGATGGCCTGAATATTAATTTGAACTGTGGTGCTACTGAACCACGTTTACTACAAGCCAGCGTATTGGAAAATCAGGCGGATCTAGGCATTGCGCTGGATGGTGACGGTGATCGTTTGATTATGGTCGATCATAAAGGTGAAGTGGTAGACGGTGATGACTTGCTGTTTATTATCGCCCGCGGCCGGCAACGGCAGGGACAATCTTCAGCGCATGTCGTCGGCACACAAATGTCTAATCTTGGGCTGGAACATGCCTTAAATAAGCACAATATTATGCTGCATCGTGCCAAAGTCGGTGACCGTTATGTCATGGAAAAACTGCAGCAAGTTGATGGCATGATAGGTGGGGAAGCTTCCGGACATATTATTTGTCTGGATAAAACCACCACCGGTGATGGCATTGTCGCCGCATTGCAGGTACTTGCTGAAGTGCAGCAAAGTGGTAGCAGCTTGCATGATTTGCGCTCTGCCATTTTTAAATATCCGCAGCAGTTGATTAATGTTCGGCTCAGCAAAATGATTAATTTAGCCGATCACCCTGAAATCGCTGACGCGGTCGCCGACGCTGAACAACAATTAGGTGATAATGGCCGGGTATTGCTGCGCCCATCGGGCACTGAACCAGTGATTAGGGTCATGGTGGAAGGTCGCGATGCAACGCAAACCAATCAACTGGCCAAACATTTGGCTGCCGTGATTGAAAACGTCATTAATAGCTGATTGTAATATCTGAAACCGGCTGCCCGTTGCTTATCCAGATCACAGTCGGTACGCTAACCCCATATTTTTTTGAGAGTCGATGTCTGTGCGAACACCGCTGATTGCTGGTAACTGGAAAATGAACGGCAATAGCGCCAGCAATAAAGCATTGCTGGATGCCATTTTGGCGCAGCGTGACAGTTTTGCTGATGTCGATGTCGCTTTGTTTCCACCGGCTTTATATTTACAACAGGTGCAATCTGCGTTGCAGGACACCGGTTTGTCGTGGGGTACCCAAAACCTGTCGCAGTTTGAGTCCGGTGCTTACACCGGTGAAATTTCAGCGGCGATGCTTAAAGATTTTGGCTGCCAATATGTTTTGATGGGCCACTCAGAACGACGTTGTTTATATGCTGAGCTGAATCTGGATCAGGTATTTTTAGATCATATTATTGCTGAAAAATATGAAATGGCGATTAAGTTCGGCATTATTCCCATTGTCTGCATTGGTGAAAGCCCGGAAGAACATGCTTTAGGCCAAACGGAAGAAATGGTGTTACGCCTGCTCGATATCATCATCGCTCGCCAGGGGGTGGAAAGTCTGTCGAGAGCGGTACTGGCCTACGAACCGGTTTGGGCAATCGGGACCGGTAAAACCGCCAGTCCGGAATGGGCGCAGGATGTCCACGCACTGATGCGGCAACGGGTAGCCAAACACAGCCCGAAAATCGCCGAAAATGTGCAAATACTTTACGGCGGCAGTGTAAAAGGTAATAATGCCGGCCCATTGTTTGCCAAGCCCGATGTCGATGGTGGCCTTATCGGGGGCAGTTCGCGTGACGCGGCAGATTTCGTTAAAATATGCCAAGCCGCAATTCAAAATTAGGAAAGTAAATGGATGCTATTGTATTGGTGATTCACATTGTTGTATCACTGTTTCTGGTTGGTTTAGTGCTGATTCAGCATGGTAAAGGTGCTGATGCCGGTGCGGCATTTGGCGGCGGCGGTGGCGGCGGTGCTTCCGGCAGTCTGTTTGGCAGCCAGGGTTCAGCATCATTTTTGAGCCGCGGCAGTGCGATTCTGGCGACAATCTTTTTTATTACCAGTCTGAGCTTAGCCTACCTTGCCGGTAATGCCGACCGTGGTAGCAGTGTTGCTGACTCAGTCGTTACTGAGCAACCTGCTGAAACTGAAGAAACTCCAGCAGACCTCCCTGATATTCCGTAAAATACCGCCTCTTGCCGACGTGGTGAAATTGGTAGACACGCTATCTTGAGGGGGTAGTGCCTTAGGGTGTGCCGGTTCGAGTCCGGCCGTCGGCACCAAATATATCAAACCCGTAAAACTTGGTTTTACGGGTTTTTTTGTGTCGATATTTTCTGCTGACGTTGTTGCCACATACCGCCAATAAACAGCAGCATACCTATCCAGATCAACACAAAAGTAATCAGCCGCTCAGGTGGATAAGCCTCGTGCAGAACAAACACGCCAATCAGAAATTGCAGCGTTGGATTCAGATACATAAAAAAGCCGACCACCGATAAATCAGCCAGCTTTGCAGCCATAGCAAATAACACGAGTGGTAAAGCGGTGATTAAGCCGGCACCTACCAGCATCCAGGTTGTGAAATTATCGCCACCAAAGGCCAGCGCGCCTGGAATAAACCATGCCTGCCAACCTAGCCAAATCAGCGTAAGCGGTAATAACCACAAACATTCAGCTGTCAGGCCATTCAAACCATCAACCGGATGCATTTTGCGGATCAAACCATACAGGGCAAATGCGATCGATAATGTCAAGCCTACCCAGGGCAGCGCGCCCAGACTAATCAGCTCCCAGAGAATAGCTAATACAGCCAATGCCGCTGCTGCTGCTTGTAATTTATGCAGTCGTTCTTTGAGTACGATCCGAGCCAGCAATAAACTCATCACGGGCGTAATAAAATAACCGAGGCTGGCTTCCAGCACCCGTTGTTCTGATACCGCCCAAATATAAATCAGCCAGTTTATGGCGATCAAAACAGACGAAACTGCCAACCAGCCCATTTGTTTTTTATTGATCACCAGTCTTGTCAAACTACGCCAGCGTCCCAGCAAAATACCGATCAGCAGCGTTGCCAGTAATGACCAGATAATGCGATGCGCTAAAACTTCCGTGGCACTGACATGACTCAGATAATGAAAAAATAACGGGAAACCGCCCCAGATGAAATAAGCAGCAATCGCCAGCAAAAGTCCGTGCATGGGCATCTCATTAAATAGCAGGCATTGCAGTTTAATAGATTTGCCCGGCCTTGTTTATTTTTCATCGGCGCTTCTTTTTCAGTTACAACCTGCAAAGCTGTTCAAAGGGTTGCAGACTCATTTGTAAACGCAGATGTAAAGGGATCACTATGCGCGATTTCCGGCTTACCGGACACAAAAATAGCCCCTAACAATCGTGGATACGAAAAATAAACAAGCCACGGGGCAGTAAAGAGACTGATTTGTTATAGTCAGGCGGTTAAATTGCCAATCAGGATGGCTGAGATGGGACAACGGTTAAATAATTTACGCTCGCAGCTGAAAAGTTATCAGCAGATAGGCTATTTAGCGCCAGTAAGAGTTGCGCTGTTGTATGCTGCTTTTGCCGGCTTGTGGATTGTGTTTTCTGATCAGCTGATTGAATTACTGGCCCAGGACAAAAATACTTTATCTCAGTTGCAAACTTTTAAAGGGCTGATTTTTGTCGTGGTTACCACCATGCTTGTTTGGTTAATGGTGCAACGCTCTTTAAGTTCACAAATCCGCCTGATAAAGGCACTCCGGCAAAGTCAGCAACGGCAGCAATTATTACTGAACACAGTGCCATATGGTATTCAGGAGTCAGATTTAAGCGGCCGGATTACCTATAGCAATAAAGCGCATCATCAGATTCTGGCGGCAGACGAGGGCACATTAAAAGGTCGCTATGTCTGGGAGTTTCAGCCTGATCAAAAAGAACGCCAGTTTCTGAAAAAATATTATGTTGAGTTGGTGCAAACACAACCGATCCCAGAGCCTTATATTACGACCAATAAGACGCTTGATGGCCAACAAAAAGTACTGGAAATTGTCTGGGATTATTTACGCGATTCGGACGACAATTTGCAGGGATTTATTGCCGTCATTTCTGATATTACGCTTCGCAAACGTCAGGAAGAGCGTATTTTACATTTGGCGCATTACGACACCCTGACGAATTTACCCAACCGTTTTCTGTCCATGGATCGTCTGAGCCAATTACTGATGCATGCCAAACGTCAGCAACAGCATGCTGCTGTGTTGTTTATGGATTTGGATAATTTCAAAAAAATTAATGATTTGCTTGGCCATGAAACCGGTGACCGTTTATTAATGGAAGCTGCGGACAGACTTAGACAAACACTGCGTCAGGACGATACGATTGGCCGGTTGGGCGGTGATGAATTTATTATTCTGCTCGGTGGACTCAAAGGCTCAGACAAATTAATGTCGATTGCCGAATCTTTGTTGGACAAGTTTCGGGAACCGTTTCGGATTGATGATCGCGAATTGATACTGACAGCAACGATTGGTATTGCCCTTTATCCTCAAGATGGTGAGGATGCTTCGACCTTGCTAAGACATGCTGATTCGGCGATGTTTTATGCCAAAGAACAAGGGCGTAATAACTATGCTTTTTTTACACCGGAAATGAATCGCGCTGCAGCAAGACGTTTGAGTGTTGAGCAGCAAATGCACAATGCTCTGGAGCGTGACGAATTTTATCTGCATTACCAGCCGTTATATCGTTTACAGGATAATCAGCTGACCGGGGTTGAAGCATTATTACGATGGCATAATCCTGTTCTGGGCAATGTGGCGCCCGATGAATTTATTCCCATTGCTGAACAGACAGGCCTTATCGTCAAAATCGGCGAGTTTGTTATCAAAACCGCTATGCAACAGGCCTGTCAGTGGCAACAACTGCAACCGACTTTGCATATGGCAATAAATCTCTCACCGGCACAGTTCCGTGATGCCGGATTGAGTAAATTTATCATCGACAAAATCGCTCAGTATCCGATGATGCCCGATACGCTTGAGTTAGAGATAACCGAGGGCGTTCTGCTGAGTGGCTATGCTGATACCGACATTATTTTAAAAAAACTAACCGATATGCATATTCGCCTGGCAATGGATGATTTTGGTACCGGTTATTCTTCGTTGAGTTATTTAAGGCGCTATCCGTTTCATGTACTGAAAATCGATCGCAGTTTTATCACCGATATTATCGAGGATCAGGGCGATCGGGAGCTCGTCAATGCAGTAATTGCCATGGCGCACGGTTTGGGGATTAAAGTGGTTGCCGAAGGCGTAGAAACCGATGCGCAACGTTTATTGTTGAAGGATATGGCCTGTGATTATGCTCAGGGATATTTTTTCAGCAAGCCATTACGAGCTGAGGAAATCACCGCAAAAATCCATACAACTTGATTGTTTGCCGGGACCGCTGAATTTAGCGCAAATTACGGCTTCTCATCACTGTTTTTAGTGTGTAGTATCAGGGGCTGAACTGTCAGCGGATGCTGCGGTCAGACTAACGAGTCCCGAGCCACCCTCATTGGCATCGGACATCCTTGGTAAGCGGTAGGAAGAAACGCAATGCTGGAGAGTTATCTCCCCATTTTGTTGTTCATCATCATGGGCGTCGGTTTTGGCGTAGTACCGCTATTGGCTGGCTTTATTCTCGCCCCACGCCGCCCGGATCCCGAAAAAAATTCTGCATACGAGTGTGGTTTCCCCCCGTTCGAAGATACCCATAGCAAGTTCGACGTTCGTTATTACCTGGTTGCCATCCTGTTTATTATTTTCGATCTGGAAATTGCCTTCCTGTTTCCGTGGGCGATAGTGCTTGATGATGTCGGTGTTTTCGGGCTGATGGCGATGTTCCTGTTTCTCGGTATTTTGGTGGTCGGTTTTATTTATGAATGGAAAAAAGGCGCGCTGGAATGGGAGTAGAAGGCATTCTCAAAGAAGGTGTAGTCACGACCAGTGCCGATAAGCTGATTAACTGGGCGCGAACCGGTTCTTTATGGCCGATGACATTTGGTTTGGCTTGTTGTGCTGTCGAAATGATGCATGCCGGCGCTGCGCGTTATGATTTGGATCGGTTTGGCATTGTGTTTCGCCCCAGTCCACGGCAGTCCGATGTAATGATCGTTGCCGGCACATTAGTTAATAAAATGGCACCGGCACTGCGTAAAGTGTATGACCAGATGTCTGAGCCTCGCTGGGTCATTTCCATGGGCTCCTGCGCCAATGGTGGTGGCTATTATCATTATTCTTATTCAGTAGTTCGTGGCTGCGATCGTATCGTGCCGGTTGATATTTATGTGCCCGGTTGTCCGCCCACTGCTGAGGCTTTGTTATACGGCATTATTCAGTTGCAAAAGAAAATACAGCGCACCGATACCATCGCCCGGCGGCAAGAGGCGTAACCATGTCAAAAGCGCTCAAAGAACAGCTGCAACAGCATTTTAAAGACACGATCATTGATTGTGACTATGCGCGCGGCGAAATTACCCTGTATGTCGATACTGAGCATTTGCTCAGTGTTGGTCAGACGCTGCGAGACGAATTTGCTTTCAGCCAATTAATCGATCTTTGCGGTGTTGATTATTCGGCTTATGGTGCCAGTGGCTGGGAAACCAAACAGGCTTCAGAGCAAGGTTACAGCCGTGCCCGTGAGGCTCAGGATCACAGCCAGAGTGAAGTCGACGGTTATCGTTTTGCCGTGGTTTATCACTTGTTGTCGATACAACATAACCAGCGGCTGCGTCTGAAAGTGCATTTAACGGCAGAAGATGCACTGATTGATTCCGTCACCGGGATTTGGGCCTGTGCTGACTGGTATGAACGTGAGGCATTTGATTTATTCGGTATTTTATTCCGTGGCCATAACGATTTACGGCGGATTCTGACCGATTATGGGTTTGTCGGTCACCCGTTTCGTAAAGATTTCCCGCTTATTGGCAATGTCGAAATGCGCTATGACGAAACGCAAAAACGGGTCATTTACGAACCGGTCAGCATTGAGCCGCGTACGCTGGTACCCCGCGTTATCCGAGACGATAACCGCTACCGGATGGATGAAAACTAAATGGCGGAGATTAAGAATTACACATTGAACTTTGGTCCGCAGCATCCTGCAGCGCATGGTGTATTGCGGCTGATTCTGGAAATGGACGGCGAAGTCATTGAGCGCGCTGATCCGCACATTGGCTTGCTGCATCGCGGCACCGAAAAACTGGCCGAATCCAAACCCTATAATCAGAGCATTGGTTATATGGACCGGCTCGATTATGTGTCCATGATGTGTAACGAGCATGGCTACGTCATGGCTATCGAAAAACTGCTCGGCATTGAAGCGCCGATCCGCGCCCAGTACATTCGGGTGTTATTCGATGAAATGACACGGATCCTGAATCACCTGATGTGGCTGGGTGCCCATGGTCTTGATATCGGTGCCATGACGATTTTCCTGTATTGCTTCCGTGAACGCGAAGACTTGATGGACTGCTACGAAGCGGTTTCTGGTGCACGTATGCATGCGACCTATTATCGGCCGGGTGGTGTTTTTCGGGATCTGCCGGATCGTATGCCGCAATATCAGGCATCTAAATGGCACAGTCAGAAAGAAGTCGATGCTAAAAATGCCACGCGTAGTGGCAGTATGCTTGATTTCATTGAAGATTTTGTCCGGCGCTTTCCGAAATGTGTCGATGAATACGAGACGTTGCTGACCGATAACCGTATCTGGAAACAACGTACCGTTGGTATTGGCGTGGTATCACCGGAACGTGCTCTGCAACTGGGCTTTACCGGGCCGATGCTGCGTGGCAGTGGTATTGAATGGGATCTGCGTAAAAAACAACCCTATGCCGTTTATGATCGTCTGGATTTTGCTATTCCGGTTGGTAAAGAAGGGGATTGTTACGATCGTTATTTAGTCCGTATTGAAGAAATGCGTCAGTCAGCGAAAATCATGCAGCAATGCATTGACTGGTTGCGGGTCAATCCGGGGCCTGTGATTGCTGACAACGCCAAAATTGTGCCACCCAGCCGGGTGGATATGAAAGACGATATGGAAGCGTTAATCCATCACTTTAAATTATTTACCGAAGGCTATTGTGTGCCGGAAGGTGAAGTCTATGCGGCGGTTGAGGCGCCAAAAGGAGAATTTGGTGTTTATATGGTGTCAGATGGCGCCAATAAACCATATCGGGTCAAGATCCGTGCGCCCGGTTTTCCGCATTTAGCGGCGATGGATGAAATGTCGAAAGGCCATATGCTGGCAGACGTGGTAGCGATTATTGGCACGATGGATATTGTATTTGGCGAGATTGACCGATGACCGAAATGCAACTAACCGGCCCACGTGAGCAATTATTTACCGCTGAGATCCGTCAGCAACTGGATACCTGGATCGCGAAATATCCATCCGGTCAGGCGCAATCGGCAGTGATCCCGGCCCTGCATATTTTGCAGGAACACCATGACGGTTGGCTCAGTAAACCATTAATGCAGGCACTGGCCGTATATCTGGATATGGCCGAAATCAGTGTCTTTGAAGTAGCTACTTTTTACACCATGTATGAGCTGGAGCCGACGGGTCGCCACAAGATCAACTTATGTACCAATATTTCCTGTCAGCTGTGCGGTTCAAAAAAAATTGCCAGTCATCTTCAGCAAAAACTTGGTATTGGTTTTGGTGAAACCACGGATGATGGAAAATTCACACTGCGAGAGGTGGAATGTCTGGGAGCCTGTGTCGGCGCGCCAATGTTATTGCTCGACAAGCAGTTTCACGAACATTTAACGCCGGCAAAAATTGATGCCATTCTGGATGGGGTGAAATAATGCAAGCGCTCAATCAAGTCTGTTTTCGAACCCTGCAGTTCGATCAACCCTGGACACTGGAAAATTACCGAAAAGTTGGTGGTTATAAGGTGCTGGAGCAAATCCTGCGCGACAAAACCCGTCAGGAAGATATTATTGAGCAAATTAAAAATTCGGCGTTACGCGGTCGTGGTGGTGCAGGATTTCCAACCGGTCTGAAATGGAGTTTTATGCCCCGCAAAATGCCGGGCGCTAAATATATAGTTTGCAACTCAGATGAAGGCGAGCCGGGGACCTGTAAAGATCGCGATATCATGCGTTATAACCCGCATCAGCTGATTGAAGGGATGATTATTGCCGGCTATACCATCGGAGCTGAAGCCGGTTATAACTATATTCGTGGTGAATTTTACGAGCCGATTGAACGCTTTGAACAGGCTTTAGTTGAGGCCCGTGAAGCCGGTTATCTCGGTAAAAATATTCTCGATAGCGGCTTTAATTTTGAGTTACATACGCATCCGGGGGCTGGTGCCTATATCTGTGGTGAAGAGACGGCTTTGCTGGAATCACTGGAAGGCAAAAAAGGCCAGCCACGTTACAAGCCGCCATTCCCGGCAGGCTATGGTTTATATGGCCGGCCAACAACCATTAATAACACCGAAACGCTGGCCTCAGTGCCGGTGATTTTGCAACATGGTGCTGACTGGTTTCATGAATTGGGTACCCCCAATAACGGTGGTCAGAAAATCTTCTGTATGACCGGCCATGTCAATAAACCGGGTAACTATGAAGTGCCGCTGGGCATGCCATTTGCTGAACTGCTTGAATTAGCCGGCGGTGTTCGTGAGGGGCATCAGTTAAAAGCGGTGATCCCCGGTGGTTCATCAACGCCGGTAGTCCCTGCTGATGTCATGATGCAAACTGAGATGAGTTATGACGGTATCGGTAAAGCCGGATCCATGCTCGGGGCCGGCTCGGTCATTGTTATGGATGATTCGACCTGCATGGTTAAAGCGCTGGAGCGTATTGCCTATTTTTATTACGAAGAATCTTGTGGCCAGTGCACACCATGTCGTGAGGGCACCGGCTGGTTATATCGTGTTATCAATCGTATTGAAAACGGCCAGGGTCAGCAGGAAGATTTGGATCGGTTGATTGATGTTGCTGAAAATATCAATGGCAATACCATTTGTGCATTAGGTGATGCAGCGGCGGCGCCGGTGATCAGTTTTATCAAACATTTCCGCGAAGAATTCCAGTACCACATCGATCATGGCTGTTGCATGGCAGGACAAGACGAACCGCAGGGGCTGCGTCAATATGGTTAATATTGAAATCGATGGCATCCCACTAAAAGTGGATTCCAGCAGAATGATTATTCAGGCTGCTGATGAGGCGGGTATTGATATACCGCGGTTTTGTTATCACAAAAAACTGTCGATTGCCGCCAATTGCCGTATGTGTCTGGTCGAAGTCGATAAATCCCGTAAAGCACTGCCAGCCTGTGCGACACCAGTCACCGAAGGCATGAAAGTTTTTACTCACTCCAAAGTGGCAGTGCAGGCACAGCGCGGTGTCATGGAGTTTTTGCTGATCAATCATCCGCTGGATTGCCCGATTTGCGATCAGGGTGGTGAGTGCGAATTGCAGGATTTGTCACTCGGCTACGGTAAAGGTATCAGCCGTTTTTCTGAAGGCAAACGGGTCGTCAAAGATAAAAATATTGGCCCACTGATTCAGACTGAAATGACGCGCTGTATTCACTGTACCCGCTGCGTGCGGTTTGGCACCGAAATCGCCGGTATCAAAGAGCTGGGCGCCACTGGCCGCGGTGAGCATATGGAAATCGGCACCTACGTTGAGCATAGTCTCGCTTCGGA
>CAYYRO010000013.1:1780-32496 GCA_964474075.1 uncultured Methylophaga sp. | reverse complement strand
CCGCCTGCGTTGTAAATTGCTGATGTAGAATAACTACACGACGCAATTTCCGCCTTACCGGACACAAAAATAGCCGCCAGCAGTGGTGGATTTGAAAGATAAACAAGCCCTAAGGATATCCGTATTATGAGTTCAGCAGTGCCGCATCTGACTACCGCCCTTAACGGCCCTTTACTGCAACTTGAGTCGCATTTGCTGGACCGGCAGGCGGATGTTGAGGCCTGGCTTCGTGAACAATGGCTAAAGACCCCAGCGCCATTTTATGCCTCAGTCGATTTGCGCAATGCCGGTTTTAAACTGGCCCCGGTCGATACCAATCTTTTTCCGGCCGGCTTTAATAATCTCAACCCGGCATTTATGCCTTTGTGTATTCAGGCGGCACAAGCCGCGGTAGAGCGGATCTGCCCAACGGCCAGACGCGTGTTAATCATTGCTGAAAACCATACCCGTAACCTGTTTTATCTGGAAAGTCTGGAAACGTTGCGCGGTATTTTTGAGAAAGCCGGCCTTGATGCCCGGATTGCCAGTTTGCGCGACGATATGACCGAGCCCACGGATATTGAATTACCGTCAGGCAAAAACTGTCATCTGGCTCCATTGGAACGTAACGGTAACCGGGTTGGCATTGGTGAGTTTTCACCGTGTTTAGTGCTATTGAATAATGATTTGTCGGGTGGCTTGCCAGCAATTTTGGAAAACCTGGAGCAGCAAGTGGCACCGCCATTGCACGCTGGTTGGTATACGCGAAAAAAATCGGATCATTTCACGCATTACAATGATGTTGCCAACGAATTTGCCGAACAGCTGAATATTGATCCATGGCTGGTTTCACCCATCACCTTGCAGTGTGGTGAAGTAGATTTTATGGCGAGAAGCGGCACCGAATGTCTGGCGCGTAATGTTGAAACCATGCTCAAGGCCGTGCAAAAGAAATATGATCAATATGGCATTGAGCTTGAGCCGTTTGCCGTTGTTAAAGCCGACTCAGGCACTTATGGCATGGGCATTATGACGGTCAAATCAGTTGAGGAAATCGTCAATTTAAACCGCAAACAGCGTAATAAAATGTCATCGGCTAAAGAAGGTTTGGTGGTCGATAATGTGTTGATTCAGGAAGGCGTTTATACCTTTGAAACACTGGGTGAAGAACAAGCTGTGGCCGAGCCGGTGATTTATATGATGGATCATTTTGTGGTGGGCGGTTTTTACCGGGTACACACCGGACGCGGCACCAATGAAAATCTCAACGCGCCGGGTATGCATTTTCAGCCCTTAGCGTTTGCCCAATCCTGTATTGAGCCCAATAAAGCTGATCAGCCAGATGCTGAACCGAATCGTTTTTATGCCTATGGGGTTATTGCCAGACTGGCGCTGTTAGCTGCCGCCCGCGAACTGGTCAGATAAGCAGACTTTAATGTTCGCTTAAATACGCGATAGTCATGGTCTGGTTATGCAACAAACTATGGCTGTCGTCTTCGCCGGAACAGATTTCACCATTGGAATAAAAACCAGTGATACCGGTTTGCATACCTAATAAACGCTGTACAGCAAATACTTCGTCAGACACTTGATCTTCCATGACCAGTTTGCGACCGACACAGCTGACACAAATCGCCAGTGCTTTATCGTTGATATTGACGTTTTTAAGCAGAATTTGTCTGGCGGCCTCACTGGCACCTATCACCAACTGATCGTGATCTGATTTTAAGAAACGTACCATCGAACCCTCAGCAATATTACCTGCGAAGGTCAGACTGTTTTCTTTTTCATTGATTGCCAGCAGCGTGCGGATAACATTGACGTTTTTATCATCCATGATGGCAAATGGGAAATTCAGCCCCGATGCCGGTAACTGATTGGCGTAATAGCCGATATACATTTTATACAGGGGGAGCGCCGGTTTGTTGTCCATTTCGTAGACGACATTTTTGACGGCGCGGGTAATCCGTCTTGGTGGGCCATACGGTTTCCAGCCCCCTAAAGCGCCACTGGTGACAATGGCGTCTTTACCGTAAATACCGACGGCAATCACGATACGATCCTGAATCTTGTCATTATTGAGCAGCAAGGTTTTACTAAATTGTGCGGCATCGCCTGCCAAACCGCCGGTAATGGGCACATTGGGCAGTACTTCCTGCAGCCCTTCGACCAGTTCTGACCCATTTACATTCAGACCATCACTAAGGACAAACAGGCCTTTTAAATCCGGCGCCAATAATTCGTTAGCGATTTGTGCGCCAAGGGCATGGGATTGCTCCATGCTGTTGACCGGTTTGGCGATAAAGCGCAACTGGCTGCGCTCCCATTGCATCGCCGTGATATGAACGCTGTCATCAAAAACGCCATCACCGGTAATCTCACCGGAGGTGGTACAACCAATGATTTGGGCATTGGGATAACGCTTTTGCAATTGTGAGGCAAAATTGCGTTCGTTAAAGCGGTTAACCGAGCCAAACACCAGCACCCAGTTGGCTTCCGCAAGCGGAGAGTTGCCGGGCAGTTTGGAAATAGCGGTTTTGGCGGGAAGGTGTTCCTGTGCAAACTTCATCGATTAAGTCCGGCATCCTGAATTCTTGGGCAACATGTCCCTGTCATCACAACGAAATAAAACGCTGAGCTGATACTACATCAGTTACTTAGGGATGGGGAACCGCTTAATGATAATTTGTGAACTGCTAGGCAGATTTTCAAAGCTTGCCGGCAACAACGGGCGTTGTTACCGGCAACCGTGAGGCATGACGCTGTTAGCCAGCGAGCTTTTGTTTAAGAATGTCGTTGACCTGGCCGGGGTTGGCCTTGCCTTTAGAGGCTTTCATTACCTGACCGACAAAAAAGCCGAACAGCTGCTCTTTACCATCACGGTATTGTTGTAATTGCTCAGGGTTAGCAGCGATCACCTCATCAATCATCGCTTCAATGGCACCAGTATCAGTAACTTGTTTCAGCCCCTGGGCTTCGATAATGGCGTCGGCGTCGGTACCTTCACCATTCCACAATGCTTCAAAGACTTGCTTAGCGATTTTGCCGGAGATGGTATTGTCTTCGATACGGTTGATGACACTGGCCAGTTGTTTAGCCGACACCGGCGACTCATCAATTTCCAGGCCAGCTTTATTGAGTGCGCCGTTAAGCTCTACCGTCACCCAGTTCGCACTGATTTTCGAAGCTTTGCTGCCGGTTTCTGCTAATACCGCTTCATAAAAATTCGCCAACTCGCGGCTGCTGGTCAGCACTGAAGCGTCATATAGCGACAGCCCCAGTTCGTTCATAAACCGGTCGCGTTTTTCGTTAGGCAATTCCGGTAAAGTTGCACGCACCTGCTCAAGTAAACCTTCATCAAGTACCAGTGGCAATAAATCCGGATCCGGGAAGTAGCGGTAATCATTCGCTTCTTCCTTGCTGCGCATTGAACGGGTTTCATTTTTATCGGCGTCATACAGGCGGGTTTCCTGAATCACCTCGCCGCCACCTTCAATCACATCGATCTGCCGCTCAATTTCGATATTGATAGCGCGTTCGACGTTACGGAACGAGTTAATGTTTTTCAGCTCAGCGCGGGTGCCCAGTTTTTCCTGGCCTTTGGGGCGTACTGACACGTTGGCATCACAGCGGAATGAACCTTCCTGCATATTGCCATCGCAGATTTCCAGATAGCGCACCAGCGAATGGATTTTTTTCATATAGGCAACGGCTTCTTTGGCGCTGCGCAAATCGGGTTCAGAAACAATTTCTAAAAGCGGTGTGCCGGCCCGGTTTAAATCAATACCGGTCTCACCATGGAAGTCTTCATGCAGCGATTTACCGGCATCTTCTTCCAAATGGGCGCGAGTAATACCAATGATTTTTTCACTGCCATCTTCAAGTTCAATACTGATTTGACCTTTGCCGACAATCGGTAATTCGAATTGGCTGATTTGATAGCCTTTAGGTAAATCGGGATAAAAATAATTTTTGCGGGCAAATACTGAGCGATCAGCAATTTCAGCATCAACGGCCAAACCAAATTTGATGGCCATGCGCACGGCTTCTTTATTCAGTACTGGCAACACACCGGGTAAACCCAGGTCTACCGCACAGGCCTGCGTATTAGGCTCGGCACCGTAGGCAGTTGGCGCGCCGGAGAAAATTTTTGTTTTGGTTGCAAGCTGGGCATGGATTTCCAGCCCGATAACCACTTCCCATTGCATATTAATGGCCTGATTTGAATTGTTTAAAGCCGCAAATTGTAGCAAGGATTAGCGCAAGCTGAGAATTTTCCAGCCGCGTTGCTCGGCGACTTGTCGCAGTGTGTCATCCGGATCCACGGCAACCGGTGTCTCAACTTTTTCCAGCAGAGGCAAATCATTGTGCGAATCACTGTAAAAAATACTGCCTTCCAGCGTTTGCTGATGCTGGGTCAGCCAATCCTGTAAGCGGCTGACTTTGCCATGTTGGAATGACGGTATACCGGCGACTTTGCCGGTAAAGCGGTCATCCCTTAATTCCGGATCGGTGGCGATCAGATTATCGATGCCCAGTTTTTCAGCAATCGGTGCGGTCAAAAAGCTGTTGGTGGCAGTAATAATCAACAACGTGTCGCCTTGCTGGCGGTGCTGGTCAACCAGCGCCTGTGCTTTGGGCAGCATGATCGGCATAATTTTTTGCTGCAAATAAGCATCACGCCAGACCAACAGATCGGCCATCGTATTTTCTTTAAGCGGCGTAAAAACAAACTCCAGAAAAGCATTAATATCCAGCCGGCCAGCCTGATAATCATGGTAAAACGCCAGATTAGTATCGTGATACACCTCAGGATCGACGATGTTATTTTCCGCCAGAAAGCGGCCCCACAAGTAATCACTGTCGCCACCAAGCAGCGTATTGTCTAAATCAAATATTGCTAAAGCCATTGCGTGCTGTTGTTTCCTTGAAAAATAAGCACCTATTGTAAGACAAAATGCGTTGCAACCTCAGTTGGCATTGACTAATCTAAGTCTTAATACAAATTAAACTGCGGGCTGGCAGCGATGGCTTTCCCGCGAGAGATTAACACCGTGATAGACAAAGATGGCTTCAGGGCCAACGTGGGGATCATCATCTGTAATGATGACAACCAGGTGTTATGGGCGCAGCGGGCGCAACATGACTCATGGCAATTTCCCCAGGGCGGCATCAAACCGGATGAGACCGCAGAGCAGGCTGCTTACCGTGAGCTGATGGAAGAGGTTGGCCTGCGGCCTGAGCATGTCGAATTGCTGGCGCAATCTCGTGGCTGGCTGCGGTATCGACTGCCTAAGCGTTATCTGCGTTACGGTAATAAACCCTTGTGTATTGGCCAGAAACAGCGCTGGTTTCTGATGCGTTTTATTGGCAGCGAAACTGACGTCAAGCTGGATTTACATGAAAAGCCCGAGTTTGATGACTGGCGCTGGGTCGATTACTGGCGTCCGGTTGAAGAAATCGTCTTTTTTAAACGCCGGGTTTATGAAAAAGCACTGCATGAATTTGCGCCAATTCTGTTTCCCGAATATCGCCGTCGCAGTGGGACCAATAACCTTAACTAAGCGATTTCTTATAAACGCTGGAATTACGCTGATAGTTATACAAAGCCTGTTTTTCTACCGGTAAGTCAGCAATGCTGGATGGCTGAAAACCGTGCTCAATAAACCAGTGGGCCGTTTGCGTCGTTAAAATATACAGATTGTCGAGACCACTGTTTTTCGCGCGCTTTTCTAAAAAAGCCAATAATTGTTTGCCCCGGCCTTTTTTTCGATAATCCTGCGATACCGCCATGCAGGCAACTTCTGCCATTTTGTTTTCTGGATAGGCATACAGTGCGGCGCAGGCGATGACGCTGCCATCACGCTCCATGACCGTGAACTGGTCAATTTCCCGCTCCAGCAATTCCCGCGAACGTTTGACCAGAACACCACTGGCCTCCAGCGGCTGCAATAACTCCAGAATGCCTCCGACATCATCAATGCTGGCTTGGCGGGTGGTTTCAAAAGAGGTGGCGCTGATTAGTGTACCGACACCATCACGACTGAATAATTCTTGCAGCAACGCCCCATCCACTTGCCGATCCAATAAATGCACCCGATCGACACCAGCTTCACAAGCTGTTTTGGCGGCTTCTAATAATGGATGATCAAACTCGGCAATTTGTCTAACGGTGATTTCCCGCGGTAAATTCTCATTGCTCTGACCGATAAAAATCAGCTTGTCAGCCTGTAAACTGCTGGCCACGGCGGTGGCAATCGCATCGGCCGACAAATTAAAAATTTCGCCGGTCAATGAATAACCGAGCGGCGAAATCAGCACCATATTGCCTTGTTCCAGTTGCTGATGAATGGCGACATTATCCACCCGGCGCACTTCGCCGGTATGGCCTAAATCAACACCATCAATAATGCCGGCCGGCCGCGCTGTGACCCAGTTACCGCTGACACAGCGAATACGCGCATCGGCCATCGGGGTTTGTGGCATACCAGCTGATAATTTGGCCTCAATGGCAATTCGTAAATCACCAATCACCTGACGTGCAATTTGCATGCTGGCATCATCGGTAATGCGCAGCCCCTTATGGTAATGCACCGGAATATGCATGGCATGGCAGCGCTCCTCGATTTGCGGGCGCGCACCAAATACCAGTACTAAGCGGATTTCCAGACTGTTGAGAATCGCCAGATCATGGATAAGGTGATCAAAACCGGTATCAGCGATACTTTCGCCATCAAAAGCGATGACAAATGTTGCGCCACCATGCGCGTGAATATAGGGCGCAGCAGCACGAAACCAGCTGGTTGTGGTTGTGAAAGGCTGGTTAGCCGGTGTGTTTTCAGTCTGTTCCATATGTGCTTTGTATCGTAGTCGCAGCAAGCTTGCCAAGTTGCGTGTAAAATCTGCAGCCTATTTTGTGCAAAACCGCGCGGTTTTGCACGCGCAAAACACAGCGGAGATAAAAAATGCCTGAGTATCGTTCTAAAACTTCCACCGCCGGCCGCAATATGGCTGGAGCGCGCGCGCTTTGGCGGGCCACTGGAATGAAGGATGACGATTTCAATAAGCCCATTATCGCGGTTGCCAACTCCTTTACCCAGTTTGTGCCGGGTCATGTGCATTTAAAAGATATGGGTCAGCTGGTTGCGCGGGAAATTGAAG
Source organism: uncultured Methylophaga sp. (assembly GCA_964474075.1). Taxonomy (GTDB): domain Bacteria; phylum Pseudomonadota; class Gammaproteobacteria; order Nitrosococcales; family Methylophagaceae; genus Methylophaga. The sequence continues at coordinate 25,356 of CAYYRO010000013.1, read as the reverse complement.
CGGTCGGCGGCGTTGCCAAAGAGTTTAATACCATTGCCGTTGATGACGGTATTGCCATGGGTCATAGCGGCATGCTGTACAGCCTACCATCACGCGAAATTATCGCGGATTCAGTTGAATATATGGTCAACGCCCATTGCGCTGATGCGTTGGTATGTATTTCCAATTGCGACAAAATCACCCCAGGCATGCTGATGGCGGCGCTGCGTCTTAATATTCCGGTGGTATTTGTTTCCGGTGGGCCGATGGAAGCCGGTAAAACCAAACTGGCTGGCAAAGACGTCAAATTGGATCTGGTTGATGCTATGGTACAGGCGGCCGATGACAGTGTCAGTGATGAGGATGTCGCGCAAGTTGAGCGCAGTGCCTGCCCGACCTGTGGCAGCTGCTCCGGGATGTTTACTGCCAATTCGATGAACTGTTTGACCGAAGCATTAGGTTTATCACTGCCCGGTAATGGTTCGTTACTGGCAACCCATGCCGATCGCCGTGAATTATTTCTCGAAGCCGGTCGTCGGGTTGTCGATTTGGCCAAACGTTATTACGAAAATGATGAAGCTGATGTATTGCCGCGAGCGATTGCCAGCAAAGCCGCGTTTGAAAATGCCATAGCGCTTGATATCGCTATGGGCGGTTCTACCAATACTGTGCTGCATTTATTGGCAGCGGCCAACGAAGCTGAAGTCGATTTCACCATGGCTGACATTGATCGGATGTCACGGCATGTACCGAATTTATGCAAAGTTGCACCTGCGACCGCCTTGTATCACATGGAAGATGTACATCGTGCTGGTGGCGTGATGTCGATTCTTGGCGAGCTGGCGGCCGGTGGTTTGTTAAATACTGATGTACCGACCGTCCACAGTAAAACGCTTGCCGATGGTCTGGCGAAGTGGGATATCAAGCGCACTCAAAATGCCGCGGCCCATCACTTATTTTTAGCGGGCCCGGCTGGTATTCCGACGCAGACGGCCTTCAGTCAGGATTGCCGCTGGCCGGAACTGGATTTAGATCGTGAAAAAGGCTGTATTCGCAATATTGAACATGCCTATAGTCAGGATGGTGGGCTTGCAGTGCTTTACGGCAATATTGCTGAAGAGGGCTGTATTGTTAAAACGGCTGGCGTTGATGATTCGATTCTGCAATTTTCCGGTCCGGCGCGGATTTTTGAATCACAGGATGCTGCCGTTACGGCCATTCTGACCGAGCAGATTATCCCCGGCGATGTGGTATTAATCCGCTACGAAGGCCCTAAAGGTGGCCCGGGCATGCAGGAAATGTTGTATCCCACCAGCTATCTGAAATCCAAAGGTATGGGGAAATCCTGCGCCTTGCTGACTGACGGTCGCTTTTCCGGCGGGACGTCTGGCTTATCGATAGGCCATGCCTCACCGGAAGCTGCTGAAGGCGGCAATATCGGTTTGGTTGAAGAAGGCGATATCATCATTATCGATATTCCCAACCGTAAAATCCGGGTCGATGTTTCTGACAAAGTGCTGGCTGAACGGCGTATTGAAATGGATAAACGCGGCGAACTTGCCTGGCAGCCAGTGGGCCGGCAACGTAAAGTTAGTTTGGCATTACAGGCGTATGCGGCGCTGACCACTTCAGCCTCCAAAGGTGCAGTGCGTAATGTTGAGCAGTTAAAACGCCGTTGATAGTTTACATCCGCAGATTACGCAGATGAGCGCAGATTATTGTGAAAGTAAAATATTAAATCTGTGAAAATCTGCGCAATCTGCGGATAAATCTTCAAATCTGTCTTGCGTAAAGTTTCTGATAAATCTGTTCCTGATGGATCAGACTGTCATGATCACCATCAGCAATAATTTCACCGCCATCAAAAACAACAATTCGATCAGCCTGGCGAACGGCGCTGAGCCGGTGAGCAATAATAATGGTAGTACGATCTTTCAGATAATCCGCCAGTGCTTCATGGAGATTAAATTCGGTGTCACTGTCCAACGCTGATGTGGCTTCATCCAATACCACGACACTGGGATTGACCAGGGCCATACGGGCAATCGCCAAACGTTGACGCTGACCGCCGGAGAGTTTGACGCCATCACGACCGACCATGGTGTCGAGTTGTGCCGGCATTTGTTTGATAACAGACTCCAGCTGTGCCGTTTTAATCGCCTGCCAGACAGCGTCATCATCATAAAGCCGGCCCAGCGTAATATTCTGCCGAACGGTATCGTTAAATAACGCCGGACTTTGCAACACGGTGGCGACATTTTCGCGTACTGTTTCCAGCCCAATATCTTTGACCGCGACATCATCGAAATACACCATGCCCTGATCGGCGGGATAGAGCCCCAGTAACACATTCACCAAAGTTGATTTACCGGCGCCACTGGCACCGACCAGCGCAATTTTTTCGCCGGCTTTAATATCCAATGAGACGCCGTTGAGAATTTTTTCATCTTGCAGATAGGAAAAATGCAGGTTTTCAACCCGAATACTGCTGGCTTTGCCCGGTGTAAACGGATTGATTTTAGCCGAATAACGCTGTTCTTCTTTCATTGAAAACAGGTTGTTCAGCCGTCCCACCGCGGCCTCTGCCGCATAAAAAGCATATTGAATATTGAGGATTTCCTGCACCGGACTCATCATGAACCATAGGTAGCCAAACACGGCAAACATCTGACCGATAGTCAGATCTGAAAACACCACCATCAGCATGCTGACAGCGCGGAAAACGTCAAACCCGAATAAGAAAATCAGAAACGAAAATCGACTGGCGGCATCACTTTTCCAGGCATAGTTTGCCGCATGGGTGCGTACATGCCGGGCATTATCAATGACGCGCTGCAGGTAATGTTTTTCGCGGTTGGCGACCCGCACCTGGGCCACGGCATCCAGCGTTTCAGTCAGGCTTTGCTGGAAGATTTCAAATGCAGAATTTTCGTTTTTCTTTAAGTGTTTAACCCGCTTACCGACCTTCATCGTGAAATAAATCACCAGCGGATTCATAAATAGAATCAGTAGCGCCAATTGCCAATGCAAAAACAATAGAACCATGGCAGTGCCAATAATGCTCAATACCGCTACCAGAAAGCGGCTGACAGTACTGCCGATAAAGTTATCGATAACTTCAATATCAGTGACAAAATGTGAGGCAATACTGCCGCTGCCACGGCTTTCATATTCACTGATGGCAATTCGGCCGAGGCGCTTGATTAGCTTTTGTCTAATCCGAAAGGTAATCCGTTTGGCAATCAGCGTGAAATAGCGTGACTGGGCAACATTCAGCAATACGGCGGCGATACGTAGAATCAGCGTTAACAACAAGACAGCGCCGATAAATAATACCGGGCCATGCCAATTTTCAGGGGTGAAGCTTTCGATGAAAGCGACTGACGCGCCGGGCTTATCAAGCAACACCTCATCAACCATCAACGGCAGTAACAGCGGCACAGGAACAGCACAAATCGTTGCCAGTAATGCAATAAAATTGGCTTTGATTAAATGCTTTTTAAAGCGCAGTGCCTGACGCAGAATGCCTTTCAGGTGATAGCTGTTTTCAGCGTGCATAAATCGATGAATGCTCTGAATAAAACGCGATTAAAAGTAACCTGCGTGTCACAGGGAGTGACTGATTAGTGAGCCGGACGCGGTCAGAGTTCCGCGTCCGTTGATGAGGTGCGGATTTTAAAAGTTGCTGCCCCAACTGTCTTTCTTGCGTAAGCGTAATTTAGGGATCAGTAAACCAAGTAACAAACCACCAAATAAGACGCCGGCACCGACCAGAAACCAACTTTTGGCACTATTATCACGCAGCGCATTGTTTTCGATTTGAATGGCCTGGATCTGGTTGTCCATATCTTGCAGCTTTTGTTTCAACTGGCGGTTTTCATTTTCGATGGCGACAGCACTGGAAGCCGTGCGGCGCAAATCATCGAGTTCCTTGCGAAGCCGCTGAGAGGTTTCTTTCAGACTCAAATTTTGATCATCGACATTGGCTGTTTGTGAACTGAGTTGTTCAATCTCTTCTTTGTAATTGGCGACTTCCAGCTCCAAGTTGGCCAGTTCTTGTTCACTGGCGGCCAGCCGGTCACGGGCACTGCCGGTATTACTCAAATAACGTGTCAGCACCCAGCCTTCGACACCTTCGGCAGTACGAACCTTTGAATAACCGCTGTCGGCATCATTTTCCAGCACATCAAGTCGGGTACCAGATGTCAGCATCTTACGAATACCAAATTCCAGACCTTTACCATTCCGCATAGTAATTTCCAGATCATCTGAGACATAACGGGTCGTTTGTGCAAAACTGACGCTCGCCGTCAGCAGCGGCAGGATCAGCAACAGTGAGTGCAAAATGAATTTATTCACGATGTATTCCGAAAGATTTTTAAAGCGGCATTCTAGCAGAAGAGCCGATTTAAAATCCTGTGCTATAAGACAAAACCAACGATCACAACAAGGAAGTGGGTCATCTGCTTGTCATATGCAACTGATACCCTGCCGGCAGTTTAAAAAGGCAAATTATGATGGATAAGATCAGAGTACTGTTTTTATGTACCGGGCATTCTTGCCGGTCACAAATGGCCGAAGGTTGGGGTAAAGCCTTCGCCGATGAACATATTGATGTCCGTTCTGCTGGTATTGAAGCGCGTGGACAGAACCCGCGGGCAATTCTGGTTATGGCAGAAGCCGGCATTGATATTTCGCAACAAGAATCGATTCGTGTAAACGGTGAAATGCTGGAATGGGCCGATTTACTGGTGACATTGTGTGATAACGCTGAAGAACAATGTCCGGTGGTCAGCCCGCATACGGCAAGACTGCATTTACCGTTGACCGATCCCGCCAAATATCGTGGCAGCGATGAAGAAATCCTTGCTGAATTTCGCATTACCCGCGACAAGATTCGTCAGCGGGTGGAATACGTCCTCAGTCAGCTAGCTGAAAAAAATGTCGTTAACGGCCGTTAACTCAGACTGAAACAGCCATCAACGGCAAACAGCAACCACAATCAGCTGGTTGTAATTGATAAAGACTGTTACCCGGGATTTTCTTCGCAGCTGATTTAGCTTTACTGGCATGTTCTGCCAAATCGGCTTCAATGAGGATCTTGTCAAACTCTACCAGCCTGACGGCACCGATCGATAAGCTCAGTAGTGGGTAAAACACCGGTTGACCATAGCGATCCAGCGCATGAATGCCGCCTTGGTTGATATGATCTGACTGGTATAAGTCGGGATATAGCTCAATAAAGGCTGAAAGAATTTGCTGACAACGTTGCTGCCAGTCATGACTTTCAAAGGCAATAATAAAATCATCACCACCAACGTGGCCGATAAAGTCGAGTTCCGGATTAATCATCTCGCATAAAATCCGCGCGGTTTTGCTGATCACCTTATCGCCTTTACTATAGCCATAGGTATCGTTATAAGGTTTAAAATTATCCAAATCGAAATAACACACCGTGACATCACGCCTTTGCATAATGATTTCACTGAGATGCTCACTAAGTGGCACATTACCCGGCAAGCCACTGAGTGGGTTGGCATGTCGGGCAATCGTTAGTTGCAAATCGGTAATTTGTCGTAATAAGTCCATCACACTGCCGACACCGCGATAGTGACCAAGCTCGGTGATAATAAACATGTTGTGTTGATGAGCTGAATCCTGACTGGTGATCTGCTGACTGAGATTTTTCAATGGCAGCGATACCTCGGCAACCACAGGCTTACTGTCCATTAATAGATGAATTGGTTTGCGACCATATAAATCGCGTCCATAACGACTTGCGTATAAGGTCATAAATTCATCACGCCAGATCATACCGGCAATGCTGTTATCGTCATTGATAACGGGTAAGGCTGTCAGCTTGACGGCGCTCTGAAAACGTTCGCCAACAGAATCGACGCTGTCATGTTCGCGTACAGGATTCAAATTGGTTAGCAAACTACTGACCAGTGTGCTGGCACGGGGTTTACCGGTAGTAATAAGATTAGGCGTCTGCCGGCGGGCAAACAGGTTGGGATCCAGTTCACGTGAAGGCTGGATATTGGGCCGGCCAAAATAATAACCCTGAGCAAAATTCATTTCCATGGTTTGGGCTGCTAAATACTCACCCCTGACTTCGATACCTTCACCAATAATCTGACAATGAATGCCCTGGGCAATATCAATCATAGATTGCACAAACTGACGCTTTTGCCGATCTTCATGAATATTCTGCATAAAATGCCGATCAAGTTTCACATAATCGGGTTTTAGCTCTGACCAGGTACGTAGTCCTGAATAACCGGCGCCTAAATCATCAATAGCAATTGAAAAGCCCATCTCCCGATAATGCTGGGTGGCTTCGCGCATCAAAACATAGTCATCAATCGGGTATTGTTCGGTCAGTTCAATAATGACGTTTTCCGCTGACAGTCCAGCCTTTTGCAAAAACTGCAGGGTCAGACCATGCGGATAATCCGGCTGCAATAAAGCAGCGGGAATGGTGTTAATAAAAAGTTTACCGGTCAGACCCAACTCGCCAAACTTAGTAATCTCAAGTTCCCTGCACAGTAAATCCAACTCAGCCAGACGACCATGACGGCTGGCGGCATCAAATAAAATAATCGGTGAATGTAACAGGCTATCGGAAGGGCCGCGGATCAGCGCTTCATAGCCAAAAATCTCATGCGTTTTCAGCGACACTATCGGCTGAAAAATAGGTGTTAAGGCTCTCGTAGCCAGTATGTCTTCCAATGACTTGAACTGTAATAATTCTTCACGGGTCATTGAGGTCTCTCATGTTTAAAGCCAAAAAAAAGCCCCACCCGAAAACGGGTGAGGCAAGTTGGAGAGAGGGGATAACTCGCTTTCGGCCTACCAGAAGGCTTGAGCGCGGAATTTCAGAGCTGAAGGATCAGCATCTACGTCCTGACCGTTAAGCGTCAGATCCGTTACTTGGTCATAGTTCAACATCAAACGGATGTTCTTACGTGGGATGTAATTTACGCCCAAAGTAAATTTTTCAGCTTCATCACCATCTTGGACGCTACCGCCAATCAGTTCTTCAGTTTCCAAATTTTCGAAACGAGCAACTAACTGCCAAGCACCGTATGCAGATTTAGGTGATACGCCTGAGCTGTAACCTTTGCTCCATTTGTAAGACTCGCCAGTCAAGAAGTAACCGGCTTCAACTGAGTAGCCCGTAAACTCCTGGTCTGAGTTTGTATTACTTTTGGCTGTCCAATCTACATATTCGGCTAACATATGGAATGGGCCATAAATACCCAATGCATCAATCGTGAATGCATCAGAACCATCATAATCTGCAACTGAAGTTCTTAATCCATTTGTAGTAGTAACACTTGGAATGTGACTTACAAGGCGCTGTGAATATGTGAAACCATCGTTACCATTACCTTGGGTTAAGAAAGCAGCACCCAACTGGAACATGTGTTTTTCATCTTGCATAAACGGTACAAATGAACCGCGAACTGCGAAAGTATCCGCATCGTTGCGATCAGTCTCACCATCACTAATTGCGCCACGCGTTGCTGATGAAGCAAGTAACCATTTGAAGTCTTTATCATTGATTTGTGCCGTTACACCACTTTCCCGAGCGCTGGCGATTGCCGTATCGGCAAATAGTGGACGATCAATAAAGCTCATGTACTTAGAGCTCGCTATCGTATTGTGACTAAAAGCAATGTGTGACTGACCTAATTTGATACCCCATTTGGCATCGTTAAAGCTATTACCATAGCCTACATAAGCATCCTTGATGGAAGCATCGCCACCAGCGAAGTCGGCTTCAAACTTATATTTCCAATCGTAAATTTTGCCCTGGAAACCTAAACGTGCACGACGCAATTCGGTACCACTGCCTTCATCATCACCAAAGCCAGGTGAAAAATCTTCAAGACCGTCGTTGTCAACATCAATGGCATCCCACATGACACGACCAATCGGTTGGAATTCCCAGTTACCCGCTCTGTCAGCAACAATCAGTTTACCGTCAGTGGTGATTTCAGGCATGTTTGCAGTGGCTTCTTCCACTTCTTTTTTCATTTCTGCTTTTTCAGCTTCTGACATTTCTTTGTCAGCTGCAGCAGCATTGGTCAGAAGATTGTAATCTTCAGAGCTGATAGTACCTTTGTCACGCAGGACTTTCAGCAGGTCCATCATAGCGTCGTTGTTGGCCTGGGCAGGCAATGTGGCAGCACCAAACAGTGCACCGGCGATTAAGATTGCAGATGTTTTTAATTTCAAGGGACTATCCTCTTTATTGACTAAATACGTTCGGCTTATCTTTCCGAGACCTGCACACCATAAGGCGGGAATGTTTCAGCGTGATGAAAATTGTGTGACAGTTGTGTTACAGCGCAACAAAACGTTATTTTTGTTGTTCAGATGCAACAAATTTAGTGTTATCGATCCGCCTGCTTGAGATTCGCTAAATCGTCCCCAAGTTAATTTATTAATTTTTAATCGGGACTCGATATGTTTCGGCTGTTATTCGTTTTGTTTTTACTGGTGCCGCTAATTGAGCTGTTTGTGCTTATTGAAGTTGGTGAAGTCATTGGTGCGGGCTGGACAATTTTGCTGGTTCTGGCGACGGCTATTCTCGGCGCTTTTATGGTGAAGCTGCAGGGCTTGCATACATTGCATAAAGCACAAGCTGCCATTCAGCAAGGCCAGCCGCCGGCGATGGAGATGCTTGAAGGGGCCGCTATATTAATAAGTGGTGTCATGCTGCTGATCCCCGGCTTTGTCACCGATGCCCTTGGGTTTATGTTGTTGATTCCGCCGCTTCGCAGGGCGCTGTTAACGCCGGTGATTGCCAACAGCAATATGGTGTTTCATGGCCGTTTCGGGCAGCGACATCGCTCCTCTTCAAATGATGTGATTGAAGGTGAGGTTGTTGATGACGATGATCACCGTAATTTACGCTGACGGCTAAAAATTTTTAAACCGCGCTCTTGAATTCCGCTTAAACAGCCCCATTGTTGGGGTTCCGGAATTAACCTGGTCATTTTTTATTTACTTTGGAGGATAAAACCAATGAACCTTCGTCCCCTTCATGATCGTGTGATTGTACGTCGCATGGAAGAAGAAACCACTACTGCTGGTGGCATTGTCATTCCTGACAACGCGGCAGAAAAACCGTCACGCGGCGAGATCCTCGCTGCAGGTAACGGCAAAATTACCGATTCAGGCGAAGTTCGCCCACTAGCCGTAAAAGTCGGCGACAAAGTGCTGTTTGGCAAATATGCCGGCACTGAAGTTAAAGTGGAAGGCGAAGAGCTGCTGGTCATGCGTGAAGACGATATCGTCGCCGTGATCGATGCTTAAACAAATTCCTGAGTAATCAGTTAACGTTTAATCAAGTATTAAAGAGGAATAAAAATGGCTGCTAAAGAAGTCAAATTTGGCGCAGATGCGCGCCAGCTAATGGTCAAAGGCGTTAACACGCTGGCCAACGCGGTTAAAGTCACGCTAGGCCCTAAAGGCCGTAATGTCATTCTTGACAAGAGTTATGGCGCACCGACGATCACCAAAGACGGTGTTTCTGTTGCCAAAGAAATCGAATTGGAAAACAAATTCGAAAATATGGGCGCACAGATGGTTAAAGAAGTGGCTTCACAAACTTCTGACGCCGCTGGTGACGGTACCACCACTGCAACGGTTCTGGCGCAAGCTATCCTGCGTGAAGGTATGAAGTCAGTGACTGCGGGTATGAATCCGATGGATCTGAAACGCGGCATTGACCAAGCGGTGCAAGCTGCCGTTGCCGAACTGAAAAAACTGTCTTCACCTTGTGATGATGATAAAGCGATTGCGCAAGTCGGTACGATTTCAGCCAACTCTGATAAATCAGTCGGTGACATCATTGCCGAAGCGATGAAAAAAGTCGGTAAAGAAGGCGTTATCACAGTAGAAGACGGCCGTGGTTTTGAAAACGAACTGGATGTTGTTGAAGGTATGCAGTTTGATCGCGGTTACCAATCGCCATACTTCGTTAACGAACAACAAACCATGACGGCTAACTTGGAAGATCCGTACATTTTGTTGTTTGACAAAAAAATCTCCAATATCCGTGAATTGCTGCCCGTACTGGAAGCCGTTGCCAAATCAAGCCGTCCGCTGCTGATCGTTTCAGAAGATGTTGAAGGCGAAGCACTGGCAACATTGGTCGTCAACAACATGCGCGGTATTGTTAAAGTTTGCGCCGTTAAAGCGCCAGGCTTTGGTGATCGTCGTAAAGCGATGTTGGAAGATATCGCTGTCTTGACCGGCGGTACTGTGATTTCTGAAGAAGTTGGTCTAAGCCTTGAAAAAGTCACTTTGAACGATCTGGGCCAAGCCAAAAAAATCACAGTCAGCAAAGAAAACACCACCATTATTGATGGTGCCGGCCGTGCTGATGAAATCACTGCCCGTGTTGAGCAAATTCGTACCCAAATCGCTGATTCTTCATCAGATTACGATAAAGAAAAATTGCAAGAACGCGTTGCCAAACTGGCAGGTGGTGTTGCGGTAATTCGTGTCGGTGCTGGCTCAGAAATCGAAATGAAAGAGAAGAAAGCCCGCGTTGAAGATGCATTGCATGCAACCCGTGCTGCCGTTGAAGAAGGCGTGGTTGCAGGTGGTGGTGTTGCACTGGTACGTGCTGAATTGAGTCTGGGTGACCTGAAAGGTGACAACCTGGATCAAGACGCTGGTATCGCGATTGCCCGTCGTGCCATGCAAGAGCCATTGCGCCAAATCGTTACCAACTCAGGTGATGAAGCATCAGTGGTATTAAACCAGGTTGCCAGCGGCAAAGGTAACTACGGTTATAACGCTGCAACCGGTGAATACGGCGATATGATCGAAATGGGTATTTTGGACCCAACTAAAGTAACGCGTACTGCATTGCAAAATGCCGGTTCAGTTGCTGGTCTGATGCTGACTACCGAAGCCATGATCGCTGAATTGCCGAAAGAAGAAGCACCGGCAATGCCTGATATGGGCGGCATGGGCGGCATGATGTAAAAACTTAAACCAAACGTTTAAGTTTCGCCAAATAAAAAGCCCCGACATGAAAGTGTCGGGGCTTTTTTGTATCTGAAGCTTTTTAAGATGGCGCTGACCGTTACGAATACCCGTTGCTTCATTGGGGTGTTAAGCTAAGAAATCGATGTTTCAGGAAAGCTTTAATGGCAACGCAAAAATTCACTGTCAATATCAGTGGTATGCACTGCGCGTCTTGTGTCAGCAAGGTTGAAAAAGCCTTAAACAGTGTGCCCGGCATTGAACAAGCCAGCGTCAATCTGGCCAGTCAATCCGCACGATTAAAAACCCAGCGCGAGGATGCTCAGTTATTTGATGAGCTCAGTTTGGCGGTCACAAAGGCCGGCTATCAACTGCTCAAGCAAGATGTTGATCCACAAATTCAGCAAGCTAACGACTATCACCGCTTAAAGCGTGATTTGATTATTGCCGTACTGCTCAGCTTGCCGGTAGTGGTAATCGAAATGGGCGGGCATTTAATACCAGCCTGGCACCACTGGTTGAATGCAACTTTGGGACAACAGAGTAATTGGATATTGCAGTTTGTGCTGACCACTGCGGTGTTATTCGGCCCCGGCTGGCGGTTTTTCCGCATTGGTGTGCCGGCATTAATACGCGCTGCGCCTGAAATGAATGCGCTGGTGGCTCTGGGCACATTTGCTGCGTGGAGTTATTCCAGCATCGCGACCTTTATGCCGAGCTTGTTACCAGCAGGCAGCGTCAATGTGTATTTTGAAGCCGCGGCGGTCATTGTCACGTTGATTTTGCTCGGCCGTTTACTAGAAGCGCGCGCTAAAGGTCGCAGTAATCAGGCGATTCGCAGATTGCTAGATTTGCAGGTAAAAACTGCCAGACGTCTGGTAGATGGGCAGCACGAAGATGTGCCGGTGGAATCGATTAAAGCCGGCGATATTTTGTTGGTCAGACCCGGGGAAAAAATTCCGCTCGATGGTGAAATCATCGAGGGCAAGGCTTATATCGATGAATCGATGGTCACCGGCGAACCGTTGGCAGTAGATAAAAGCACAGGTGATCGCGTAATTGGCGCGACGTTAAATCAATCCGGCTCCCTGACCATCAAAGTCACCCATATCGGTCAGGAGACTTTGCTATCGCAAATCATCGCTATGGTCGAGTCGGCGCAGGGCAGTAAATTACCGATTCAGGCGCTGGTTGATAAAGTCACTGGCTGGTTTGTGCCAGTGGTGATAGCAATTGCATTACTGACGCTGGTTGTTTGGTGGTTAGTTGGCCCGCAGCCGGCATTGAGCTTTGCACTGGTCAATGCGGTAGCGGTGTTAATTATTGCCTGCCCTTGTGCGATGGGGCTGGCGACACCGGTATCGATTATGGTGGCCAGTGGCCGTGCTGCGCAGATGGGCGTGTTATTTCGTCATGGTGAAGCCCTACAGCATTTGCAAAAAATCGACACGATCGTGCTCGATAAAACCGGTACCTTGACCGAAGGTAAACCCAAAGTCACCGATGTCATTATTGCTGAAGCTTATAACCAGCAGCCATTAATGCGTTGGGTGGCCTCATTGGAAAGTCATTCTGAGCATCCATTGGCACAAGCTATTGTCGAGTATGCCCAGCAACAGACAATTGATTTATTGCCGGTCAGTGATTTTCAGTCGATGGCTGGCGAGGGTGTCACTGGTCAGGTGGCTGGCAAGCAGATCCGTATTGGCGCGGCACGAGCTTTTGAAGCACAGCAAATTACTGGCTTTCATGAGCAGGCTCAACAACTGGCAAAAGCAGCCAAAACACCATTGTATGTCACTGTCGATGACGAGGCTGCAGCGTTATTGGCGATTGCCGATCCCATCAAATCTACCAGCGAGCAGGCCATCAAGCAGTTGCATCAACTGGGCTTTCAAGTCGCTATGCTAACCGGTGACCACCGGCATACTGCTGAGGCGGTGGCTAAGCAGCTCAATATTGATCAAGTTTATGCGGAAGTGATGCCGGCTGATAAAAAAGACCAGATCGCTAAGCTGCAGCAGGCCGGGCAAAAAGTCGCTTATCTGGGCGATGGTATTAATGATGCACCAGCGTTAGCGCAGGCGGATATTGGCATGGCGATGGGTAATGGTACTGATATCGCCATTGAAAGTGCTGATGTGGTGTTGGTTAAAGGCGATCTGAATGCGGCGGTGAAAGCCATTGGCCTTGCTAGGGCGACCATGCGTAATATCAAGCAGAATCTGTTCTGGGCGTTTGCTTACAATATCGCGCTGATCCCAGTGGCTGCCGGCGTATTGTATCCGGCATTTGGCATTTTATTATCACCGATCCTGGCGGCTGCTGCGATGGCGTTGTCGAGTGTGTTTGTCGTCAGTAATGCTTTACGGCTGAATCGGTTTACCGGCGCTTAAAAAGTATTCCAGAATGGTAATAACGTCACTAACAGCACAAATACGACCAGCAGCACAATGCCGGCAAAACGAAAAGGATGTTGCAGAATTAACCGCCCAAAACCGGGCAGTTCACCACTGGCACGCAGCGCTTCATAATGCTGGCGTTGGACAATGGCACGGTGCGATTGATACTCATCGATAATCGCTCTGGCTAAAGGCAATTGGCTATCATCACTAAGCCAGATGGCAGCAACTCCCAAACCAAAAAAACCGGCATGGGTTTCATAAAAATTGAGGCCCTTATCGGTCAATAATTGACGGACATCTTCGGCCTCATCTTCGGGCACATCATTAAGTCTGAAAAGTAACGTCGCCATTGTGCTTCCTTGTCTAACAGCGTCAAATTGCGTCGGCTGGATAGCCCTGGGGTTTGTTAAGAATCACTAAACGGCTCTCCCTGCGCCATGATTGAAGCTTTTTCAGACACAAAAGAGGCGGTGATGACAGATAAAAAAGCCCTCACTTATTGTGACTTATTTTGCAGTATATCTGCAAAATTGTGATTAACATCACGATGTCCGGCCTCATCATCACGGACCACCAGAATGACATCACGAAGTCGTGCATCTTGTGGCAGCTCCCAGTAATCAATGGCGATCTGCGGCGCCGGAATATTGTCGTAAGTGCCGTCGTCAACGCCGTTTAAGTACTCGGTGTAACTATAAACTGCCTCTTCTTCAAGATAGCCAACGATTCGGTGAGCAACCCGGGACGAAATCAAGTACAGCAGAAAAAATAAATTATAAAAGACGCCCTGAGCAATGATAACGACCATTCGTTCAAACCAGCTGGGTTTGGCAATATGAATAAAAGTCAGTAAGTGCATCCGTTCGTTTTCGGCTTCGTCCAACAGGGTGCGAATCCAACCGTTATCCTCTTCCATACGCCGTAAGGACCGTAAATGCTGTAACGCACCACCGACCATACCCGGGACGGCGGCAACCGTTTCCAGTACGACTGCCCGGTGACCATAGCGGCCGGTGAAAAATACATCGGCAAAAAACCGCATAAACTTCACCACCCGATAGGCAATGCGATCCGACAGCGATTGCGGGACATGGTGTGATTGCAGCTTAATGGCTTCGGACATAATTACTCCAGATTAATGAGAGACCAGCAGTCAATTGGATGTCAGCATACGCAATTTTCAGACAATCCGACAAGCTCTGAGCGGCGGAAAATCCCGGATAATTTCGCACCGATAAGCTGCTTCTGGTAGTTTAGGAAGCTTAACTAAAAACCGGTGTTAGATTGGGTTAATCGGGCTGATGAGGACATAATGCAGGACGGACTTTTTTCCGAAATCTGGCAAGCAATTTTGCAGGCAAAGCCAGCGTTGGCAGACAGCGCCAAAATCATACTGGCGGGCAGTGACTATGTGCTGCAGCAAGGCGAACGCAAACCAAAAGCTTTGTCAGAATTACTGGTAAGTGGCGATATTGAACGGGTCTACGACAACACCGAGTATTCGCAAAAGCTGCAGGCGGTTTTGCAAACCGTCAAAGATGAAAACAGTTTGCACCAGCAGCTGCGTTTGTTTCGTCATTTGCAAATGGTCCGCATCATCTGGCGTGATCTGGCCGGCTGGGCTGATTTGGCTGAAACCACCCGCGATTTATCGGCGCTGGCTGACGCCTGTATCAGCGACACGCTGGATTTATTGTACCAGTGGCAGACCGAAGTCAGCGGCACGCCATTAAACAGCGATGGCCAGCCGCAACAACTCATCGTTCTGGGTATGGGCAAGCTGGGAGCAGGTGAACTGAATCTGTCTTCGGATATCGATCTGATTTTTTGTTATGACGAAGATGGCGACACCCAGGGCGGCCGGCGCAATCTCAGTCATGAAGAGTTTTTTACCCGTCTCGGACGCAAACTGATACAGGCACTGGATAATGTCACCGCCGAGGGGTTTGTGTTTCGCGTCGATATGCGGCTGCGGCCTTTTGGTGACAGCGGATCGCTGGTTGCCAGCTTTGATGCAATGGAAGAGTACTATCAGACGCAGGGCCGGGAATGGGAACGCTATGCCATGATCAAGGCACGGCCGGTGACCGGTAGCAGCGCTGAGCGCAAAGCCATCGTTGAATTACTGCGACCTTTTGTTTACCGGCGTTATCTCGATTACGGGATGTTTGATTCACTGCGTGACATGAAAGCAATGATTGCCGGCCAGTTACATACCAAAGGCATGGAAGACAATATCAAACTCGGTGCTGGCGGCATTCGTGAAATTGAATTTATCGGGCAAATCTTTCAGCTGATTTATGGTGGACGCGATAAACCACTGCAACAACGGCCGATTTTAACCATTCTGGATTTGCTGGCATCTCGCAAACTGTTATCGGGTTACGCCGTAAAGGCGCTGAAAAATGCCTATGATTTTTTGCGTCGTACGGAGCATCGGATCCAAGCTTTTGCCGATCAGCAAACGCATTTATTGCCTAAAGATGCCGAAGGTCGCCAGCGGCTTGCGAAAATGATGGGCTTTGAGGGATGGGATAGTTTTTACAGCGTGTTGTATGAGCACCGTCAACAGGTCCATGAGCATTTTGAGCAATTACTGGTATCCCCCCAAGCCGACGATGAGCCGGCTGATGCAGTGTCTCTGTTAACTGGCGGAGAAGCCGACAAACTGAAGTATCTAGATGACTGCGGCTATCAGGATAGTGCCGCTTGTCTGGAGACGTTAGAACAATTATTAAGTAGTCATGCCTGCAAAAATCTCAGCGATACCGGCCGTGGCCGGCTGAAAAAACTACTGCCATTATTGGTACAAGCGGCGGCCAATACTGATAATCCTGATGCCTGTCTGTCGCGGTTAATGCCGTTGTTAGAATCAATTATGCGTCGTTCAGCCTATATGGCGCTGCTGGTGGAAAATCCACTGGCTTTGTCTCAATTGATTAAATTGGCGGCAGCCAGTCCGCTGATAAGTCATCAGCTGGCTCGTTATCCAGTGTTACTGGATGAACTATTGGATCCGCGTTCGTTGTACGAAGTACCCGATCGACAGGAGCAGGCACGACGACTGGCACAATATTTAGCCTCCGCTGAAGAAGGTGATTTAGAGCAACAAATGAATCGGCTGCGGGAATTTCGGCAAATTGCTTCTTTGCATGTCGCTGCGGCCGATGTCACCGGCGTATTACCGTTAATGCGGGTCGGTGATCAGTTGAGTGAGCTGGCCGAAATTCAGCTTGAGCATGTATTAAATCTGGCTTGGCAATATCTGGTGCAACGGCACGGTTATCCGCCAAAAACGCAAGCCGAAGATTTAAGTGACTGTGGTTTTGCCGTATTGGCTTTTGGCAAACTCGGTGGACTGGAGTTGGGGTATGGCTCAGATCTGGATCTGGTTTTTGTATTTGATGATAGCCGGGAAGGCATGACCGATGGCGATAAACCGGTTGATTTAATGGTGTTTTATACCCGGCTGGCGCAGCGCATGATTCATGTCATGTCAACGGTTACCTCAGGCGGCACGCTATATGAAGTCGATACCCGTTTACGGCCGAGAGGCAATTCGGGGTTGCTGGTCACGCCCCTCAGCGGTTTTGCCGATTATCAGCAAACTGAGGCCTGGACCTGGGAGCATCAGGCCCTGGTGCGGGCCCGCTGCGTACTAGGCGACAAGCAACTGGCCGGAAAATTTGCCGATATTCGTCAACAAGTTTTGGGTAAAACGCGTGATAGCAAAGCTTTGGCGGTTGAAGTGGCTGAGATGCGTCAAAAAATGCGTAAGCAGTTGGATAAATCCACGGAAAGCCTATTTGATCTGAAGCAAGGCGTTGGTGGTATTACCGATATTGAGTTTTTGGTGCAGTATGCGGTATTAGCCTGGTCGTCAGACTTGCCTGAATTGATGGTTTACACCGATAATATAAGGATTTTGGATGCATTGGCGGCGACCGGTAAACTAAGCGCCGAACAGAGCACGATGCTCGCCGATGCATATCGTTTTTATCGCAGTGAAGCGAACCACTGTGTTTTGCAGGAACAGCCGACGTTGGCACCCATCGCCAATGTTGAAAACTTCCGGCCACAGGTCGAAAAAATCTGGCAACGCTGGCTTGGCTAAAGTCAGTCCCACTAAAATGAAACGGAAACAATTATGGCAGCAGTAACAATGGCAGATCGGGATGGCGTTATCTGGTTAGATGGCGAATTCGTGCCATGGCGTGAGGCCAAAGTACATGTCCTGACCCATACTTTGCATTACGGCATGGGCTGTTTTGAAGGTGTTCGTGCGTATAAAACTGATGCGGGTACCGCGATTTTCCGTTTGCAGGAACACACCAACCGTCTGTTTCGCAGTGCCAAAATTCTCGGTATGAAAATGCCTTACGATAAAGACACACTGAATCAGGCGCAGCGTGATGTTGTGCGTGATAATAAGCTGGAATCAGCCTACATCCGGCCAATGGTGTTTTACGGATCAGAAGGTATGGGCATTCGCGCCGATAATCTGAACACCCATGTTATGGTTGCTGCTTGGCATTGGGGGTCGTATTTGGGCGAAGAGAATATGAATCGCGGTATCCGCATCAAAACGTCATCTTTTACCCGACACCATGTCAACATCACCATGTGCAAAGCCAAAGCCAACGGCAATTACATGAACTCAATGATGGCGCTGCAAGAAGCCGTCAATGATGGTTATGACGAGGCGTTATTGCTGGATGCTCAAGGGTTTGTGACCGAGGGCAGTGGCGAGAACTTCTTTATGGTGCGTGATGGCGTGTTGTATACCCCTGAACTGACCTCAGCTTTGGAAGGCATTACCCGCGATACAGTGATTAAACTTGCCAATGATATTGGTCTGAAAGTCGTTGAAAAGCGCATTACCCGTGATGAAGTTTATATTTGCGATGAAGCTTTCTTCACCGGCACGGCTGCCGAAGTGACGCCGATCCGCGAGCTGGATAACCGGCCAATTGGCGATGGTCGCCGCGGTCCGATTACCGAGCAGCTGCAAAGTATGTATTTCGATCAGGTCTTCGGCCGAAGCGAATACTACCGCGACTGGAACACATTGGTTTAAGCGACGCAGATTTTCAGAGGTTTTGCATGGCAGGTCATAGTAAGTGGGCAAACATTCAGCATCGTAAAGGTGCCCAGGATGCCAAACGCGGCAAACTGTTTACCCGGTTGATACGTGAAATTACCGTCGCAGCGCGCATGGGCGGCAGTGATCCAGGAACTAATCCACGGCTGAGGGCAGCGATTGATAAAGCGCTGGGCAGCAATATGACTAAAGATGTCATTGAGCGTGCCAGTAAACGCGGTGCCGGTGAATTGGAAGGCGCGGCTTATGAAGAAGTTCGCTATGAAGGTTATGGCCCGAATGGTATTGCCATTATGGTTGATTGCATGACCGATAACCGTAACCGCACCGTTGCTGAAGTGCGCCATGTATTCAGTAAGCGCGGTGGCAATATGGGCACAGATGGCTGTGTCGCCTTTATGTTTAACCAAAAGGGTATTATCAGCCTCGCGCCGGGTCTCGATGAAGATGCTGTCATCGAAGTGGCATTGGAAGCAGGCGCTGAAGATATTGTCAGTAATGATGATGGTTCGATTGATGTATTCACCGCGCCGGATGAATACGCTGCAGTCAAAGATGCACTGGATACCGCTGGCTTTGAGGCGCAATCGGCCGAAGTCACAATGCACCCTGATAATACCGTCAGTCTGGAACTGGAAGACGCGCAAAAGGCCATCGCGATGATTGATGCTTTTGAAGAATTGGATGACGTGCAACAAGTTTATTCCAATGCCGATTTCTCCGATGAGGTGATGGCGCAGCTTAGCTGAGCCTGCTATGTCACGCATTCTAGGTGTTGACCCCGGCTCGCGAAAAACGGGCTTTGGCATCATCGAATTGCAGGGCAAGCAAATAAAACACGTTATTAACGGCCGTTTACTGGTTGGCGATGGTGACTTTGCTGATCGTTTAAAACAAATTTTTGACGGACTGACCGATCTGATTCAACGCTACCAGCCGGAGATCATGGCCGTGGAAAAAGTGTTTTTACACAAAAATGCCGACTCTGCCCTGAAACTGGGTCAAGCCCGTGGTGCCGCGATATGCGCCGGGGTCAGCCAGAACCTGATTGTTCACGAATACTCTGCTACACAAATCAAAAAAGCTGTGGTCGGCAATGGCCATGCCCAAAAAGATCAGGTCCAGTATATGATGTCGGTCATGTTGCAACTCAATGAACCGCCTGCTGAAGATGCTGCCGATGCCCTGGCCTGTGCCATCACGCATGCCAACCACGCCAGTATGGGCATGGCCAGTAAATTACCAGAAGGCATGCGCACCAGCCGTCGCCGTGGAGGACGCTACAGCCGATGATCGGACGTTTAACTGGCATTGTCATTGAAAAACAACCCCCGGAGCTGGTCCTTGATGTGCATGGTGTTGGCTACGAGTTATCGGCGCCAATGTCCACTTTTGTGAATCTGCCCGCATTGAATGAAACTGTCAGTCTGTATACTCACCTCGTCGTTCGTGAGGACGCACAATTGTTATATGGATTTGGCACCGCGCGCGAGCGTTTGTTGTTTCGCAGCCTGCTGAAAGTCAATGGTGTCGGCGCCAAGCTGGCATTGACCATTCTTTCCGGCAGTGATGTGGATGCCTTTGCGCGCAGTGTACAGGAAGGGGATACCGCCAGCCTGACCCGGTTACCGGGCGTTGGTAAAAAAACCGCCGAACGCTTAATTATAGAAATGCGTGATCGCCTGAAAGAAGTCGGCAGCGCCATGGGATTGGACAGTAGTGTTACTCAGGCAATGCCAAGCAGCACCGGCGCACGTAATGAAGCAGCCGAAGCACTGGTTGCATTAGGTTATAAAGCCGCAGAGGCAGATAAAATGATTCGCAGTATCGATGCCGAAGGCATGAGTACGGAACAAATTATCCGGCAGGCCTTACAAAGAAGTTGATGATGGAAGAGCGATTTATTACGCCCGCCGCCACAACGGATGAAGAGCGCCATGATCGGGCGATCCGGCCGGTCCGGCTCAGCGATTATATCGGCCAGCCTTCGGTACGCGAGCAAATGGATTTGTTTGTCTCAGCAGCGCGCAATCGTAATGAGGCGTTGGATCACACGTTGATCTTTGGCCCGCCGGGTCTTGGTAAAACCACCTTAGCGCACATTATTGCCAACGAAATGGGTGTCAATTTACGACAAACCTCAGGCCCGGTGTTAGAGCGGCCTGGCGATCTAGCAGCACTGTTAACCAACCTCGAGCCCAATGATGTGCTGTTTGTCGATGAGATTCATCGTCTCAGTCCGGTGGTCGAAGAAGTGTTATATCCGGCCATGGAAGATTATCAAATCGATATCATGATTGGCGAAGGCCCGGCCGCCCGATCTATCAAACTGGATTTAGAACCGTTCACGCTAGTGGGTGCCACCACCCGCGCTGGTTCTTTAACGTCACCGCTACGCGATCGTTTTGGTATCGTGCAACGGCTGGAGTTTTACAATATTGAAGATTTGAGCACGATTGTGCAGCGTAGCGCGCGCATTCTGAACGTGCCGCTGGATATTACCGGTGCCGGCGAAATCGCCCGCCGTTCAAGGGGTACGCCGCGCATAGTTAATCGTTTATTGCGCAGGGTACGCGATTATGCTGAGGTCAGATTTGATGGTGTTATCAGTGCTGAAGTTGCCCGCCAGGCCTTGGATTTGCTCGATGTAGATGACTCGGGTTTTGATATGCTGGATCGCAAGCTTTTACTGGCGATTATCGAAAAATTTGCTGGCGGCCCGGTAGGGCTGGATAATCTCGCCGCCGCGATAGGTGAAGAGCGCGGCACCATTGAAGATGTACTGGAACCTTACTTGATTCAGGAAGGTTTTATCATGCGCACGCCGCGTGGGCGGGTGGCCACGAAACGGGCATTTTTGCATCTGGGTTTGAAACCTGATCTGGATTTAACAGGTGATTGATGCAGTATTTTGACTGGCCAGTGCGCGTTTACTACGAAGATACAGACAGTGGTGGTGTGGTATATCACGCTAACTACTTGAAATTTATGGAGCGTGCCCGCACTGAATGGTTGCGGCAACTGGGTTTTCAACAAGACCAGTTGCGTGAAGCGCACAATGTCTTGTTTGCGGTGCACTCAATGCAATTAATTTTTCGCCGGCCGGCACGTTTTAATGATGCGTTGCTGATTCGTTCAACGTTGGTTAAGACCAGTGGCGCCAGTATGCAATTTGAACAACAGGTGTTGCGAGATGCGACATCATTATGTGGAGCGACCGTCAAAGTCGCCTGTCTCAATGCTGAGACTTTTCAACCCTGTCCATTACCTAACTCTATCCTGACGGAGATGCAACGTGAATGCTGATATGTCCCTGTTTGCACTGATTTCAGAAGCCAGTTTGCTGGTCAAACTGGTTATGTTGTCATTGCTAATGATTTCGCTGTATTCGTGGACGCTGATTTTTAAAAAGCGTGCCGAACTAGCGCGCGCCTTGAAGGATGCCGACAATTTTGAAGACAAGTTCTGGTCCGGCAATGAGCTGAATAAGCTGTATGAAGATATTACTGCAAGACCACATGCCAGCCGCGGTATGGAAGGTATCTTTGAAACCGGCTTTAAAGAATTTATTCGTCTGAAAAAAACCGTTCCGGATTCTAATTTTGTTCTGGAAGGCACCCAGCGGGTAATGCGGATTTCGCTGGCCCGGGAAATTGATCAATTAGAAGTGTCGTTACCGTTTTTGGCGACTGCCGGTTCCACCAGTCCATATATCGGTCTGTTTGGTACCGTCTGGGGTATCATGAACTCATTCCGGGCGTTGGGTGAAGTGCAACAGGCAACGCTGGCCATGGTGGCACCGGGTATTGCTGAAGCCCTGATTGCGACAGCGATGGGTTTGTTTGCGGCGATCCCAGCCGTTATCGCCTATAACCGCTATTCGCATGAAGTAGAGCGTTTAATCAATCGCTACGATACCTTTGTCGAAGAATTTTCTTCGATTTTGCAACGCCAACAAAGCTAATTCCGGAGCAGTGTATGGCTGTTTATAAAAAAGTACGTGTGCGTCGCAAGCCAATGGCTGAAATTAACGTTGTACCGTATATCGACGTCATGCTGGTGCTATTGATCATTTTTATGATCACGGCCCCATTGCTGACCCAGGGCGTAAATGTTGATTTGCCACAGGCGGTGGCCAATCCGGTGGAAGCACCTGAAAACGCGGAACCGTTGATTGTTTCTGTCGATGCCGATGGCAATTATTATTCGTCAATGGGTGAAAACCCGGATGACCCTGTCGAACCTCAATTATTAGCCAACCGGGTGGCAGCGGTAATTCGTAATAATCCGCAGGTACCGGTCATGGTCAAAGGGGATGCCAGTGCTAATTACGGACAAGT
Organism: uncultured Methylophaga sp.; assembly: GCA_964474075.1. GTDB lineage: Bacteria > Pseudomonadota > Gammaproteobacteria > Nitrosococcales > Methylophagaceae > Methylophaga. Next base: position 2,521 of record CAYYRO010000013.1, on the reverse strand, counting down.
GGTCAGCCTGATGGCTTTATTGCAGCAGGCTGGTGTGCCTAATGTTGGCCTGATTACGAAACAACCCGAAAACCAGCCTGATTCATAAGATATGAAAAATCCGATTTGGCAAAATTTTCTGGCGGGCGGTTACTCAACAGTACTGCATATTGCGTTGGTGTTCTTGCTGCTGTGGAGTTTTGACCTGCCCAACAATCCGGTCAAACTGGGTACCGGCGATAAAAAAGATATTGTTCAGGCAGCGGTTGTCGATGAACAGCAGATACTGCAGGAAATGGAAAAACTGCAAGAGCTGGAGCAAGCTGAACGCGAACGAGAAGCCGAGCGTCAACGCAAGCTCGAGGAAGAATTACAAAAACAGAACGAGGCAATTGCTGAAAAACAACAGCAAATGCAAGAGTTGGCGCAGAAAGAGCAGCAAGAAAAAGAAAGGCGTCAACAAGAAGCCGAAGCTGAGCAGCAGCGTCTAGCTGAGCTTGAAAAACAGCGTGAAGCCGCAGAGAAAGCTCGTATTCAGGAAGAAAAACAGCGCGAAGCTGCAGAACAAGCACGTATCGAAGAAGAAAAACGCCTTGCAGCCGTTGAACAGGCACGTATTGAAGAAGAAAAACGTAAAGCAGAAGTAGAAGCGCAGCGTAAGGCCGAAGAAGAAGCGCGTCGTAAAGCTGAGGAAGAAGCAAAGCGTAAAGCCGAAGCTGAGGCCAAGCTTAAAGCGGAACAGGAAGCAAAACGCAAAGCTGA
>CAYYRO010000013.1:0-1680 GCA_964474075.1 uncultured Methylophaga sp. | reverse complement strand
CCGGGTGGCGATGTGAAAAGTGTCAGAATCATCAATAGTAGTGGTAATGCGCTGTTTGATCGTTCTGCAGAAAATGCTGTTTATAAAGCTGCGCCGATGCCAATGCCATCAGATGCAGCTGCTGCAGAAGAAATTATCCGTGAAGGTATTCAGTTTGAATTTAAACCCGAATAAGAGGATTTAACATGGCCCCAAAATTTATGCGAATACTGCTGTTAATGGCCATTTTTTTGATGCCGGTGCAGGCGCAGGCGGTGCTCAAGATTGAGATCACCGGTGGTTCAGATGCTGCTTTGCCAATAGCGATTGTGCCGTTTGGCGAGGAGGGCGTTGCGCCGCCTGAAGATATTGCAGAAGTCATCAAAAATGATTTGGCCAGTACCGGCCGCTTTGCCCCCGTTGATGAACAGGATCTGATTTCACAGCCGCATGATCAGGCTGATATCAACTTTTCTGACTGGCGTTTATTGCGTTCAGAGGGCTTATTGATCGGTAAGGTAAAAAGCCAGGATGGCGAAAACTATGAAGTGCAATTTCAGCTGTTTGATGTTTTTAAAGGTGAGCAGCTGGTCGGCAAACGCTATAATGTGCCGGCTTCTGGCATGCGTAGTCTGGCACATCAAATCGCTGATATTGTTTATGAAACGTTGACCGGTGAAAAAGGTATTTTTTCGACCCGTCTGGCTTTTGTCACACAAATGACGGCCACCGATGGCAAAAAACGTTATGCATTGCAGATCTCTGATGCCGATGGTGCGAATCCACGCACAGTACTGCAGTCAACCCAACCTATCATGTCGCCTAACTGGTCACCCGATGGTGATCAATTAGCTTATGTATCATTTGAGAACGGTAATACCGAGATTTTTGTTCAGCAAATGCGTAGTGGCCAGCGTAAATCTGTCGCGTCATTTGATGGTATCAACAGTGCGCCAGTATGGTCGCCGGATGGTAAAAAACTGGCCGTAACCTTGTCGAAAAACGGCAATCCGGAAATATATGTGATGGAACTGGCCAGTGGCGATTTGCTGCGTATCACCAATAATTCTCAGGCTATTGATACTGAGCCGGTATTCACACCTGATGGCCGGGACATTATTTTTACCTCTGATCGCGGCGGTAATCCACAAATTTATAAAGTACCCGTCAATGGTGGTCGTGCTGAACGTCTGACTTTTGAAGGTAATTACAATGCCTCGCCTGATATTTCACCCGATGGCAACACGATGGCCATGGTGCATGGTACAGGTGGCAAGTTTTATATCGCTGTGCAGAATCTGCGCAGCGGCAGCGTACAGGTTCTGACTGAAAGCGGCCGTGATGAATCGCCGAGTTTCGCGCCGAATGGCAAAATGATCCTGTATGCTTCAGAGCAAAAAGGTCGTGGCGTGCTCGCTGCGGTCTCAGTTGATGGCCGGATCCATCAACGTTTGAGCGAGTCCGGGACAATGGTGCGTGAACCAGCTTGGTCACCACTTAAGCAATAATTTTTTCCAGGAGTATTTTTGTTATGAAAAATCTGAAGTTATACGCATTGTTGTTGGCCGCTTTATGGCTCGGTGCTTGTAGTAGTAACACCACTAAAGATGGCGAACTGGCCGGTGATGATGTACTGGTAGAAGATCTGGGCGCAGAAACCTCAGGTGTTAATGGTTCAGGTGCTGATGGCGACGATATGGG
>CAYYRO010000012.1:0-36938 GCA_964474075.1 uncultured Methylophaga sp. | reverse complement strand
ACGCGGCACTATCACCAGTTGTGCCTATCAGGCCGGCACGGCTTATGAAATCCAGAAAATACGTCAAACTGAAGGTGATAACTGGGAAACCTTTGAGGGTAATATCAACAAGATCTATGCTGATTCTCAGGGGCGTGATGATTTGTTATTGATTGCTAAGCGGGTGTTTTTTTACCCTGCTGATAAATCGCTAACGTTTATTCACGATGAAATACTTGATGCCTGCATTGCCCGCCAGCAAAATATGGAATCTAAGTTCTAGCCAGATTTCAAAACTAAAAGCTAATAACCGGTATCTTAAAAATCTTTCAAATATTGCGGTAAAGCCCACTTAGGTGCATGCTCTAGTAAAAAGCATGGGAGTAATCTTTATGCAATCACCTGCTATACCGCCTAATGAACCTGAACGGTTACAAGCCTTAGCGGCCAGTAAGTTACTGGATTCTGAGTATGAGGCAATCTTCGATAATCTGACCGCACTCATCAGTAAGGTTTTTGATGTTCCTATTGTCGCTATTTCGCTGGTTGACCATAATCGCCAATGGTTTAAATCTATTTATGGTTCGAAACTATGTGAAAGTGCCCGTGAAATATCATTTTGTGGGCATGTCGTGGCTGAAAATCATCATTTAATTATTGAAAATGCTGCTAACGATGATCGATTTTCTGATAATCCGCTGGTTATTGATGATCCCAAAATCATGTTTTACGCTGGCGTGCCGTTGCGCTTTACCCACGCAGATCACACATACAACATTGGCACTTTATGCATTATAGATACTCAACCACGGCAGCTCAGCGACGAGCAACTGAAAATGCTCAAATCTTTTGCCTATCAGGTTGAATCGCTGATTGAAATGCGGCTTCCATGCATAAAATTCGAAGCATTGCGCGACGATTTGGCGGCTGATAATGTCACCTTCGATGTGATTCAGGACAATCTCAAGAAACTACGTTCTTTGTCTGATACCGATCCACTTACTGGCTTGCGTAATCGCCGTTCTTTGTCACATTTTATTGAAAACGCTTGGCAGCAGGATAAACGCAAAAATAATATTGCCCTTATGCTGATTGATCTCGATGGTTTTAAGGCAGTCAATGACCAGTTTGGTCACAGCAATGGTGATAAGCTTTTGACTTCCGTAGCCAAACACCTGAAAAAATTAGTCCGTGAGAATAATGATTACATTGCTCGCTATGGCGGTGATGAGTTTGTATTGGTAGCGTTTAATCTTAATGAAGATGCTCTAACCCGATTGCTGGAAAAACTGAGAGCTGCCTTTAAAATCAAAGCTGATAAGTTGTCATCGATTACTATCTCGATTGGCGCAGTATTAACAGATAATAAAGAATACAGTTGCCAGGAATTGATCCATCATGCCGATGAGCAACTTTATATCGCCAAAAAAGACGGCAAAGACCGTTTTGAAATTTCAGTATTACATTAGCGATCTTGCTGGCGTTGTTCACGAGCGTCCAGTCGCTGATAGGCTTCGGCTTCATGATGCACGTCGTCAATCAGACCGCGATGAATCGCCACTGAAATCGCTTCCTGATTATGAAAACGGCCACCTTCTTTAAAAATTAAATCCAACAATTGTCTGGGTGACATATCCAGATAACGTGACAGTTGTTGTGATTCCTGAGAAAACTTTTCCAGCACTTCAGGGTGCGAATGCTGAATATTAAGAATCGCCAGATTATCGATGATGCTTAGCTCTTTAAAGGTCTCGTCACTGAGCCCATTATTTTGCACAAAACGCAGACTGGTAAGGCCAGTCAATTGATGAAACGTGTTTTGTACCAAATTCAAATCGGCGCCGCGACCGGCTAATGCGACTTTTAAAGCTTTAAGCCGGTGCCGGGCCAGAATAATTATATTTTGTTCAAGCTGTTGATTCGTCATATCTGAGGAAACTCGCTACGATTGAATACCTGCCATCTTGTTATCACAGTGACCTTTGTTAATACAGCCTGACAAGTTTTTTATCTAAAAAAAAGCCCCGCATTTACGCGAGGCTTGATTTAGCTGAACAAAGGCTTGAGGCTACCAGGCAGACTCACCTGTTTCAGGATCATACATTTCGTGGTGAATTTTATTGCGGTTGGCAATTAATTCATCAATCGACGGCGCATTGCTCATTGCCCGTTTAATGGCCAGTTTCATCGCTTCGTAGTTGGTGCGATACAGATCTTTACGATCAACATCCGGATTGGCGACCGCATCCGGTGCAATCCACAACATCGCAACGATGCACAAATCATCAGCATGTTCTTTCGGGATGACGCCTTCAATGACGCTATCCAATACGGCATCAGCAACGGCAGATTGCACCGGCCCGCCAAATAACGCCACATAAGCACCAGACTTAATGGTAACTTTTGGCACCATTAAAGTGGCTGGTTTTACTTGTTGATTGGTGGCACGGATAGCAAACATCCGGGTATGGCCTTCCGTTTGTCCCATCAGATTGGCAAACGCATGACCTGCTGGGCCTTTGGTGCTGCCGATTAAAATTTCCGGCATCGCGTCGGTACCCTGATCATCGCTGGCAAATACGGTGGCTTCAGCGGTTCTGAACCAGACTGGTTCTGACATATTCATTACTCCAAGAATTAAAAAAAACGCGCCATCATAGGTTGTGACAGCACAAGCGGCAAGCATTAACCATTGATGTGTTCAACGGCAATCATCACGCCCACCAGAATTAAAATCAAGCCACCGAGGATTTCAGCCTTATCACCGACTCTCTGGCCCAGTGCCCTGCCCAGCATCACGCCGATGGTGACCATTACAAAAGTGCAAAAACCAATCACCGCGGCAACCAGAAAAATATTCACCTCTAAAAACGCCAGGCCAACGCCAACTGCCAAGGCATCAATACTGGTGGCAAGGCCGGTTAAAGCCAGGCTCCAAAAGCCCTGAGCCCGTTTCAAGCTCTCTGCTTCATCACCGGTGCCGGTAAGACCGTTATAAATCATATGCAAACCAAGACCCGATAATAAAACCAAGGCGATCCAGTGATCCCACTCCTGCACCAGCGTGGTCGCTGCCTGACCAATTAACCAGCCGATAACCGGCGTAATAGCCTCAATGACGCCAAAAATCACGCCGATCCGCAATGCGCTGGCAAGGCTTGGATTGCGCAGTGCAATACCTTTACCGATCGCTGCGGCAAAAGCATCGGTGGACATGGCAAAGCCAATAAAAATGATCGAAACTATGTTCATTATGTTACGTCATCCATGCTTTGGCGTGCCTCGCGAATAATTTGCACACCTCCTCTCATAACAACTAATCCAACAATAAGACCAATAATTAAATCTGGAATACGGGAATTTAAAATCATTACTAAAAAACCACTTAAAACAACACCAATATTAGCGATCACATCATTAGCTGCAAAAATCCAACTTGCCCGCATATGTATTTCACCTTTTTTATACTTAGCAATAATTGCCAAACAAATTAAGTTTGCAATTAAGGCGACAAACCCTACGAGAACAATATAAGCTGCCTCAGGTTCACTGCCAAAGATTAAGCGCCTGACTACTTCAGCAATAACCATTAAGGCAAGTAGTATCTGGAATATGCCACTCAGCGACGCAACTCTCGCTTTGTCAGTTAACGTGCGGCCAACCGCATACAAACCAACGGCGTAAACTGCTGCATCAGCAAACATATCAAGCGAATCTGCTGTCAACGCCGAAGAACTGGCTAATAGCCCTGCCGTAAACTCGAACAAAAACATTGCACCGTTAATAACAAGCAACCACACCAGCGCAGTTTGTTGGCTTGCGTCGGTATTATCGAGTTCGCAATTGCATTTACCCATTACATTCTGCCACGCAACGTTGCCATGTTATTTTGCTTTGTAAACCAAACGATAGAGCGCCGGCAAAATAATCAACGTTAAAATCGTTGAAGAAATAATTCCCCCCACCACCACGGTTGCCAGAGGCCGCTGGACTTCTGCGCCAGTGCCGGTATTCAGTGCCATCGGTAAAAAGCCCAGACTGGCGACTAATGCCGTCATTAAAACCGGCCGCAAGCGTTGCATCGCACCATCATAAATAGCGGTCAGCAAATCCAGCCCTTCATCACGCAATTGCCGGATAAATGACAGCATGACAATACCATTTAAAACAGCAATGCCCGATAGGGCAATAAAGCCAACGGCCGCTGAAATCGATAACGGCATATCGCGTAAAACCAGCGCAATAATACCGCCGGTCAGTGCCAGAGGCACGCCGGTAAAAATCAGCAACGCATCGCGCAATGATTTAAAAGCAGTGAACAGTAACACCAGAATCAGCAATAACGTCAGCGGCACCACAATCATCAATCGATTAGATGCCGATTCCAGTTGTTCAAAGGTACCGCCGTATTCCACCCAATATCCGGCCGGTAAATTCACCTGTTCAGGTAATTGCAGCTGGACATCGGCGATAAAAGAGCCTAAATCACGTTCGATGACATTGGCGCTGACAATGACATTACGTTTGCCGCTTTCGCGGTTGATTTGGCTGGGTCCTTTGACTTCCTGAATGTCAGCCACCTCACCCAACGGCACATATGACAACTCCGGATCGCCATTGGCCGGTAATGCAATGGGCAATTTTTTCAGATAATCGACATCTCGTCGCAATGATTCATCGAGCCGTAAAACGATTCTAAAACGTTTATCTCCCTCATAAATCAGCCCCAGATCCTGACCGCCAATGGCTGTTTGCAGGGTATTTTGCAGGGCAACAATATCCAATCCCAATAAGGCCAGATGATCCCTTTGCGGATTTATCGACAGCATCGGCAAACCTGATACCTGCTCCATACGCACATCACTGGCGCCCTCAATTTGTGCCAATGATGCTGTAGTTTGCTCACCAAGAGATTTGAGGGTCTCCAGATCATCACCATAAATCCGAATCGCTACATCCGATCGCACGCCGGCAATCAGCTCGTTAAAGCGCATTTCAATTGGCTGGGTAAACTCGTAATTATTGCCCGGCACCGCTTCAACGGCCTTACGCAATCGGGCCAGAAATGCCGCTTTGGTCTGATTGGGGTCAGCCCACTCTGACTGTGGTTTAATGATTAAATAAGTGTCGGCAACACTGGGCGGCATTGGATCGGTGGCAATTTCAGGCGTACCGATTTTTGAGAACACCCGTTCAACTTCATTAAATTCCCGAATCACTGATTCCAGCTGGTTTTGCATTTGCACCGATTGCTCAAGGCCGGTGCCGGTAACCCGTAAGGCATGTAAGGCAATATCACCTTCATCAAGCTGGGGCAGGAACTCACTACCCAATTTGCTACCCAATTGGGCTGTAAATGCCACAAATACGACCGCACTGAAAACCAGCAATACTGGCAGTTTCAGCGCCAGTTTCAGAAATGGCCGGTAAACAAACCGGGCGCCATGCATCAACCAGTTTTCTTTTTCCGAGACCTTACCGGTAACAAAAATAGCGACCGCTGCCGGAACAAAGGTTACTGCAAAAATCAGTGCGCCAGTAAGGGCCGCCACCACGGTAAACGCCATGGGTTGAAACATCTTGCCCTCAACCCCGCCCAGCGCAAACAGTGGCAAATACACCAGCATAATAATCAGCACGCCAAATACCGCCGGGTTAAATACTTCCCGGGTACTTTCAGTGACTTCTTGCAAACGTTCCGGCAACGTTAATAAGCGGCCCAGTCGTTGCTGCGCCTGCCCTAACCGGCGCAGCGCATTTTCAACAACGATGACGGCACCATCAACAATCAGACCAAAATCAATAGCCCCCAAACTCATCAGGTTTCCGGAGACTTTATTGCTGACCATGCCGGTGACAGCAAATAACATACTCAGTGGAATGACCATCGCGGTTATCAGTGCAGCGCGGAAATTACCCAGTAACAAAAACAAAACGATAATGACCAGCAGCGCGCCTTCCAGCAGATTTTTCTGCACGGTTTTGATGGTTTTTTCGACCAGCGTGGTGCGATCGTAAACTGCCTCAGCGACTACGCCCTCTGGCAAGCTCTGATTAACCTGTTCCAATTTTGCAGCAACGGCTTTGGCCACGACACGGCTATTTTCACCCAGCAGCATAAACGCTGTACCGAGCACCGTTTCCTGTCCATTAAGCGTCGCCGCACCAGTACGTAATTGTTTGCCAAAATAGACATCGGCAACATCCCGCACCCGAACCGGTGCATCATCAAGTTTACGAATCACGACATTACGAATATCGTCGAGATTTTGCAGTTGGCCCGGTGAACGCACCAGCCATTGCTCGCCATTACGTTCGATATAACCGGCACCGACATTTTGATTATTACGTTGCAGTGCATCAGCCAAATCAGCCATGCTGATTTTGTAAGCCAGTAATTTGCCGGGCTTTGGTGCCACCTGATATTCGCGCTCAAATCCCCCCACACTGTTGATTTCAGTCACGCCGGGCACCTTCACCAGCTGCGGGCGAATGATCCAGTCCTGAATCGTGCGTAAGTCCTCAGCCGTGTAGGGTTTGCCATTCTCAGTCAGCGCACCGTCTTCAGCGTGAATCGCGTAGGTAAAAATCTCGCCTAAACCACTGGCAACCGGACCAAGCCTGGGCTCAGCCCCGGGTGGTAACGTCCCACGGATCCCCTGCAGGCGCTCACTGATTTGCTGACGACCCAGATAAATATCTACCTCATCATCAAACACTACCGTGACCTGCGATAAGCCATAGCGTGAAATGGATCGGGTGTAATCCAGATCCGGCAAGCCCGCCATGGCATTTTCAACAATATAAGTGACCCGCTGTTCGGATTCCAAAGGCGAAAAACCGGGGACTTCTGTATTGATTTGTACCTGATTATTAGTGATGTCAGGCACAGCATCAATGGGTAACTGCAGGGTGTTATAAACCCCTACGCCGGCAATAAGCAGGGTTATCAGCATTACCAGCCAGCGCTGCTGCACGGCAAAACGGACGATTACATCAATCATATTCTGCTCCTAATGTGCATGCGAAGCGCCATCTTTCAGCACTTCAGCTTTGAGCAGAAAGCTATTGACGGTGACATATTCCGTGCCCGGCTTGAGACCACCTTCAATCTCAACATAAGTCTTATCACGACGCCCGAGCTCAACCATACGTATTTCAAAGGTGTTGCCATAACGGGCAAACACCACCGGCATGTCCCGAAAGCTTTGCAGGGCGCTGCGTTTTACCGCTAATTCAACGTCAACCTTGTCGACTGTGACTTCAGCATTGATATGCATCCCGGGACGCCAATAACCTTCAGGGTTATCAATCACCGTTCGGGCACGGGCAATATGACCACCGGTCATTTTCGGTGAGATATAGCTGATTTCACCTGATGCCTGTTCATGACCATGCAAATCATGAACGGTCACCGTCATCCCCTCTTTTAATTGCTCAATATCCTGTGGAAACATCGACATATCGACCCAGACTTTACTGAAATCGCTGATTTCCATCAGATTGCCGATATCTGAATGATCGCCGGCTTTCACCAGTCTTTTTGTGACCTGGCCACTGGCCGGACTATTAATGTCATAGCTTCTAAGGGTTTGTTGATTACGCACAGTCAGCAGTCGCTGGCCTTTTTTGACGTTATCACCGGTATTGACATACACCGCTTCGACAATGCCGGGATAAGGCGCATAAACGCGAAACTGCCGATCTTCAGCAGCGGCAATGACGCCATACAAATTATTGGTAATATTCAGGGTTTGCGGGCCGGCTATTTCAGTTTGGATGTCTGATGCTTCGATTACTCTTGGGTTTAGTGTTGCCCGACCCTCAAAACTCTCGTAGTGCCAGTGATAATCCTCGCCCTGGTAACTGGCAGCAATTTCCAGTTCATAGGAGTGTGGTTCCGTGATGACCAAATCGCCCAGCAGATAATCCTGTTCAGGACTAAAATCAATTACATCCTGCTGACCACCGAGCCGGTTCAGCGTTATGGTCAGTTCGATATCCTGCGGGTCTAATAGTTGCTCTTTTTGATACGCGTAAACGCGCATTTCCGGTGGCACGCCCTGTTCATAAACAGTGATTTCCAAAGCAAAATCATCCGCTTGTAACAAACGACCATGATGCGGCCCCTCGGCAGTTTCTGTTTCAGTAGCAGCATGGTCATGACCACCGGCCGCATAAATGGCCGGGCTTATTAACAGCGCCAGTACAAACAAAAATGGATAAGCTTTCATCGGTTATTCCTGTAAATCATTGCTGGCTGGTGAGCGACTCAATACATTACCGGTCAGTCTTTCCAACTCGAGCATTTGTAAATGCACAGCGGTTTGCGCCTCAATCAGTTCTCGCTCAACAGCAAATAATTCACTCTGGGCATCTACCCATTGCAATACGCTGTATTGACCCAGTTCATAACCTTCAGCAGTACTATCCAGCAGCGCTTTGGCAATTGGCTGTAAATTGCTTTTTAAAGATTGACTGAGCGCCAGATTGTTTTGCATAGCGATGCGAATTTCTGCCAGTGCCATTTCAATCTGCGTAACCGTTAATTGCATCGCCTGAAGCTCTTGCTGATATTCAGCGTTGGCGCGGGCAATATTGCCCTGATTGCGATTATTGAATTGCAACGGCATTGAAAAACTAAACACCAGCGCATTGTCGTTAACGCCTTCCATCCGCCGGATACCAGCGCCAACCGTGATATCTGCCTCAGCTTGTGCTTCAGCGAGTGATATTTGCGCTTCCCGCAACCGCGATAGCGCATGTACCTGCAAATAGGTCGGCGTTTGCGATATTGCTTGATTCAGCACTTCTGTTTCCGGCACGACCGGTAACATCGCCAAGTCACCGGTTAAAGTTTCAAAATCGACCGTACCCACCCAATTCGCTGCTAATTTCTGATAAGCCAGTTGCCGTTCATTGCGCAGTTGCTTTTGCTGGTTTTCAGAACGCGCCAGCCGTAATTGCATACGCAGTACATCAGCGCTGCCCACAGCGCCGGCATCAGCGCGGTGCTCAATCACTTTTAAAGCTGTTTTTTCTTTATCAATGCGTTGCTGATTCCAATCAAGCATCGCATCCAGCCGCAGCGCCTGATAAAAATGTCTTAAGGTTTGTGCGACCACATCCAGGCGCTGTACTTCGTACTGTTGTTGTAATGCCGGCATACGGGCATTGGCAACATTAATCCGTTGCTGACGTTTGTCACCCATTTCAATCAACTGGCTCAGCGACAAAGTCAGCTCGGCACCACTTAAAAAGCGGCTGTTACCTGTGCCGAAAACATTTTCCAAATCTGCTTTAAAGGTCGGGTTAGGTTTTAATCCAGCCTGTAACACATCGGCTTCAATCGCCCTTTGTTGATATGGAAAGTGCTGTAAAGCCGGGCTGTGTAATAGCGTTTTTTCCACAGCCACAGCAGGGGTTAACGCCTGTGCATTGGCAAGGTTGGGAACACTGAAACCAATCATTAATACACCTAAAAGCCGAACAGTAACGGCAAGGCAATACGTGTGAGTACGCATGAGATATCTCCATAAAGCTGATGACGATTCGTCTCAGCACAAACTGAAAAACAGCTTAAATTTATGGATTAGGCGTTGGGGGGTGGGATCGCTGGTGCATCAGCCAGCGAACAGATTCGCGGGCTGACTTCCTGAGCAGTTGCCTGCAAATTGGCATCGGCAAGCAACGCCGGATGACTGACCAAATCACCAACTAAATGCAGATGAAAATGATGATCGTGATCTTTGTCTTGCTGGCTGTGCTGATGATCATCTGCCGCATGATGATGCGGCAGGCCTGCTTCCCGGCTGTGCTGATGTTCACCAATATGCAGATAGGCGCTGGCACTGCTGGTAAAAACCAGACACAGCACCAATAAAGCGGTACGAACAATGGAGAGATGATTAACCATTCAGCATCCTAGAACATTAACGGACATAGTAGCTTTGCCAGTTACTGAAATGCAAAATTTCGCGATAATTTGGTCCATCACGCACGAACAGCTACCCGCGAAGATATTAAAGCGACATTGTCGTTTTACGATAAAAGATAATACCGGTAACAATCATGAGACAAGCAAGGCCAATCACTGCCGGAAACAATATCGTCACAGCGGAATAATGTTCAAGTGCCAGCAACACCAAAAGGTTTCGCACAGCAAATAAAGCAAAGAAAATGACAGATTCTGAATGCGGATCACGATGAATCTTTCGCAACGTCGGTAAAAAGCCACTCAGATCGACCAGCGTCAGAATTATCACGGCATATAACGGCTCTGCGGTCAGCATCCAAACCGGTAAGGCTAAAAGCGTCACTGTAAAAGTCAGCTGATCCTGACGATCAATATGGGTATCAGCGCGATGCAGAAAAGCTAATGACGCAACGCATAAAGTCAGCGCAGCTGACACGCCAATCGGCCAGGCACCGACTCCGGCGCCATCCAGCATCTGGGCGATAAAAATCACCATCGTTGATGTGCCCCAGATCAACCACGAAATAATATGCGGCCGGACTTTTCCCTTAAAAATCTGCAGGATATAGGGAACAAACGCCAGCAACGTAAGGGCAATTGCCAGATTACTGAAAAAAATTTTAGTCACTGACACCTGCTTTGCGATAGCGAAGAAAAAGTAAAGGTTTTTGCGATTTTAAATGGTGCTGCGGATTTCATGCTAGGCTTTATCTTTGATTTTGAAACGCCTACTCACTACGGATTCTATGCGCCTTTATTTATCACTCGCTCTGCTGCTGTTTTCCAGCTTTAACGTCTCTGCCAATGCTACTTTCTCTCACCCCGCTCTCGCTGCCAAACCGGTTCCGGAAGGCGCGGATGTTGCTTTATATGTCGTTAATGCGCAATCCGGCGAAGCGATATATTCAGAGCGTGCTGAGTTGTTTCAGCAGCCGGCCAGTTTGCAAAAGCTGGTGACTGGCCTTGCAGCAAAACTCTATTTACCGGATGATTTTCGCTTTGAAACAACACTGGAAACCAATGGTGAAGATGCCATTCTGCGTTTCAGCGGCGATCCCAGTTTTACCCGCAGCCATTTACGTCTGCTGATTGGCAGACTTAAAGCCCATTCTCCGGTCATTAATGGCAATCTCTATTTAAACGGCAGCGTGTTTGATAGCTTTGAACGGGCCATCGGTGTGCCCTGGGATATTATGGGTGTTTGTTACAGCGCCCCGTCCAGCAGTTTGAGCATGAATGGCAATTGCGTATACGGCAAATTAGAAGCCACCACCGAGCCGCCAATCAAAGCCGTTAAAGCCAGTGCTTCAGATTTGATCACGATGGCTGCTGGCAGCATTATTTTACGTGAAGGCATCGATACGAATAATATTGACTGCGACCTTAAGCTAACCGCCAATAACAATAATCAATATACCGTCGGTGGCTGCGTAGGCACCCATCGGTTGCCAGTCAACTTTCATCTGGCCGTACAAAATCCAACCGAGTTAATGATTAAAGTGTTGTACGAAGAACTGAAACGGGCCGGTATCAAACTCAACGGCGCGATTATCAGGAATGATTTGGTCACAGGGGAAATCATTGCCAGTCATCAATCAGAGCCTTTATCAAAATTAATTGATGAGATGATTAAAAAGTCTGACAACCTGATTGCCGACAACCTGATGAAAACGCTGGGCCATAAATACTTTGATCAGCCCGGTAGCTTTGAAAACGGTGCTGCAGCCATCAAAGCCATCTTAAAAGAAAAAGCCAATATTGATTTATCAAAAGCGGTCATTGTTGATGGATCGGGATTGTCACGCAATAACAAAATGTCGGCCAAGCAATTAATGCAGGTGGTGCAATATATCTTTACCCATCCTGAAGCCGGTGTCGCTGACATTTTGCCAGTGTCCGGCGTGTCGGGCACTTTGCAATGGCGGCCCAGTCTGGTTAATGTTCCTTTAAAAGGTCAGGTTGCCGCCAAGACCGGCTCTTTATACGGTGTTTATAATCTGGCTGGTCGTATTAAAACCCGCTCAGGCAAATCATTACTGTTTGTGCAAATCATTAGTAATTACCACCCAACCAGCAAAAACCGCAATGTCGCCCGCAAACCCATCCGGGTGTTTGAACGCAGTCTCTATGAGAGCCTGTATAACGACCATTAAATTAATTGGTCTTATGACATTTGCTTATCAATTGCCGGGTAAATTAATACCCGGCAATCTGGCAAAAACCTACAGCGGATTTATCGAAATAGCGTTTTAGCCAGCTTTTCCGCCTAAAAGGTTAGTTACCTGAACGAACCGATTTAAACGGCAGTAACCGCCACCGTTGCCACCCGGTTTTTACCCATCTGTTTGGCGCTGTACAGACATTTATCAGCTTCCCGGATCAGTTCTTCGAGCGTATTGCTGCCACCGCGACTATCTGCCACGCCCAAACTGGCGCTTAATTCCAGCGGCGGATCATCATCAAACGCCTGACAAATAGCCTCAATTTCCTGGCGAATTCGTTCAGCGACATGCAAAGCGGCTTCAACCGTCGTGTCGGGCATAAACAAAATAAATTCCTCATCCCCCCAGCGGGCCAGCACATCGTCGTTACGCAGCGAGTCCTGTAATTGCTTTGCCGTGGCCTCAAGCACTTTATCGCCTGAGTCATGGCCATGGTTCTCGTTTATCTGCTTAAAGTTATCCAAATCGACAATGACGACCGCCATCGGTTGTTTTTGTCGCTGACATTTTTTCCAGCGTTGTTTGACCTGAGCATGAAACGCCCGGCGATTATTAAGACCCGTCAAAGGATCGGTGCTTGCGCGTTGTGCTTCCTGTAAACGATTCTTTTCACCATGGCGAAAATTGTCGGCTAAGGCCAGCGCTAAAAGAATGGCTTCAACTAACATACCGATCTCAACTGCCCGGTAGCCCCAGGTTGAATAAGGCACTATATTTGCTACCGTCAGCGCGGTAATAATAGCGCTGAGGGCCGCCACCATTGTGGCCGGCATGAAAAATTTAGCTGACGGATACCCTGCCCGGTGTGCCAGGATTCCCATAAAGGCCATCAGCAAGGTAAACAACACAATAAAAATCAGCGCCAAAACCAAAGCTGTCTGAACTTGTGCAGCATAATAAGCAGCACCGAGACCTATCAACATTGCCAGGCATAATCCCCAAATCGCCCAGTACAGCTTTGGCACGGTTTTACGGGTCTCCAAGAAACTGGTGGCAAACATTAAACCACTGATACCAGTCACGATCATCAATACCGGATTTGCCCATTGCTGCCAGTGAACCGCATCCGGCCACAACCAGCGAAAGCCATGTCCGGTATAGGCGAGATTACAGGCGATTAAACTGGCTAAAAAAAGCGAATAAAAAAAATGTGGCGCACTGTGCACACTGACGAATAACATCAGGTTATAAAGCAATAACACCGCCAGCACGCCATAAAATAAGCCGTAGCTGTAGTCTTTAAATTCAAATCGTTTATTGAATGTTGCACGATCATCAAGATAGATCGGCAATAGCATGGCATCGCTGCTGGCTACCCGCAGATACAGTGACGTTGTACCGGGCTGAAAAGCGTATTCAACCACATAAAACCGGTTGTCGATTGGCCGGTCGGTTTGCACCAGACTATCGCCGAGGGCGTATTTGGCTTGCAGCTCATCTTCTTTGAAAATATAAATTGCCAGCTCATCCAGCCAGGCCGTTTCCACTGATAGCACTTTAGTAATAGTCATATCAGTGGGATTGTTAACAACAAATTTTAACCAGTGCGCCGGTGCCCCAATGCCGAAATTTAAGGTGTCACGTTCGCCACTGACAGCGGCGTTATCGGCAAACAAACTACGTGCCTCTTCGATGGGCATCTGCTCCCCGGGCTCGAAGAAAATTTCGGCATAATCACCAATAGCACCGTCACTGACACGGCTAATAGGAATGGGCTCGGCCTGCAATGTGCTGACAAATAACATCAACACAAACCAAACTGCGCAGATAAACCACCGCTCAGTCACAAAGGGCAATAACTGTATTGAATGAAACGTCAGCCGACATTTTGTCTCCGCCACCGCCTTTAAGCGGATTAAACTTGTTAAGCCGCATCATAGCACAGGCTTTTGCCAATTCTGACTGCTTCAATCGTAGTTGTTCAGAATGCTGTCTGAGGATAAATAACTGGCGATAAAATGCTCATTGACTATTGACTGCGCTAGCCCCACAATCTGCAAATCTTTTCAGATCTTCATGTATGCAATACAGCGTTTGCCAGTTTGTTGTAAATAAAATCGCCAAAGGCTGGCAGGCGGGTTTATCGGTTTTTTTATTGCTCAACCTGGCATTGCTTCAGGCGGTAGCTTCACCGATTCCGGCTAATCATTCTGCCCCCACCCTCAGCAATGAAATCAAATCTGCCGGCCAGTCGCTGCAACGCGATCTGCCAAGAATCAATCTGCATACCAGCAGTGAAATCACCAGCGGCAATAATGACGACATATCAGCTGATGCGTCTTTATCTGCTTCGGCACTGCCACATTTCAACAAAGCTGTAACCAGCACTTTTTTCCGTTCGGATGCCGTTCAGGGCAACGGCCGCTATGCCTACTTCTTACCGGAGCCGCGCGCTGCCCCTCAAGCTTAATTTCACCTGAGTTTTATTTACGAAATTAACTTCGAGGATGAAGTATGCAAACCTGGTTAAAACGGGCTGTCGTTTACAGCCTAATCATTATTGTCGGTCTGCTCAGTGCATTGCCCAGCGTATTGCCACAGCAAACCCTTAACACCCTTCCTGACTGGTACGCCGAAAATACGCTGGCCTTAGGCCTGGATTTACGCGGTGGCTCCCATTTATTGTTATCGGTTGATACCGAAGATTTACTGCTCAATGAGCATCAGCAACTGGCTGGCCAAATTACCGACACGCTGCGTGAAGCGCGGTTATTTATCCAAAAACCGGTCAGTAATAGTCACAGCATCAAGTTAATACCCAAAGATCCAACCAAGCTTGATGCCATTACCGATTTAGTGAAGCCGTTGCTGGCCGATCCTAAAGGCGGACTGGATTTATTCAGTCTTGAACAACAAGATTACAGCCTGTTGATTGAGGCCACGGAAACTTATCGTGAAACCTTATCCAAAGACGCCATCGAGCATAGCCTTGAAGTCGTCCGGCAACGGCTGAATGAAACCGGCTTAACCGATCCCAGCATCAGCCGTCAGGGTGAAGACAGCATTTTGGTGCAACTGCCGGGCGTCGATGATCCACAATATTTACGCGCGCTGCTCGGCACGACCGCCAAAATGACATTTCATTGGGTCGCCAATGGCACTGAAGATCCCCAGGATGTCACACAATTTACCGATAAAGATCAGCAAACCTATCAGCTGGATAATCGCGTCGCCCTTGAAGGTAAACATATCCGTGATGCGCAGCCGGCTTTCAGCCCCGACACCAATCAACCGGTGGTCAGCTTCACCTTAGATAAAACCGGTGCCCGTATTTTTGGCGATATGACCGAAAAGAATATTGGCCGGCAATTAGCGATTTTACTGGATGATGAAGTCGTTACCGCACCGGTGATTCGCAGTGTGATTGCCGGTGGTCGCGGTGAAATCAGCGGCCAGTTTACCGTGAGTGAAGCAACTTCTCTGGCCGTGTTATTACGGGCTGGAGCCCTGCCGGCGCCTTTGCATGTTATTGAAGAACGTACGGTTGGACCGGATCTGGGAAGTGATGCCATTGCCATGGGCGTGTTCACCGGTATTCTCGGCGCAATGCTGGTATTTGTGTTTATGCTGGTGATTTACGGTCGTTGGGGAGTGATTGCCTGTGTCAGTCTGGCCATTAATATTGGTCTGATTTTCGGAGTGCTCAGTTTATTGGGCGCAACGCTGACTCTACCTGGTATTGCCGGCATTATT
Source organism: uncultured Methylophaga sp. (assembly GCA_964474075.1). GTDB lineage: Bacteria > Pseudomonadota > Gammaproteobacteria > Nitrosococcales > Methylophagaceae > Methylophaga. The sequence goes on along the minus strand of CAYYRO010000012.1, from coordinate 21,068 downwards.
CTCAGTATCGGTATGGCTGTCGATGCCAATATTTTGATTAATGAACGCATCCGCGAGGAATCCAGCCGTGGGCAAAGTGCTTTTAAAGCTTTGGATGCCGGTTTCCGGCGGGCTTACAGCACCATTCTCGATGCCAATGTCACCACCTTAATCGCTATCAGCCTGTTGTTTTTATTCGGCAGCGGTCCGGTGCGTGGTTTTGCCGTGGCCATGGCGATTGGTTTGTTAACATCAATGTTTACTGCCATTGCAGTTGCCCGATTAATCATGGAAAAGCAGGTCAGCAAATATGAACGCGGTCAGTCTTTGCAAATTTCAGGGATCAAGGCACTCGACAAACTGAGCCTGAAAACCCGTGATTTTATGCGTGGTCGTTACATTGGCCTGGCTGCCTCTGCACTGCTATCGCTTGCCTCAATCGGCTTATTTTTTCAGCCGGGCCTGCATTATGGCATCGATTTCAGTGGTGGCAGTATTGTCGAAGTCCATGCGCCGGACACCACCGTGGAAAGCCTGCGAAAAGCTTTAGCTGATAATGATTTACAGCAGGCGGCTTTGCAGGAATTTGGCAAAGATGATCATTACTTATTACGTCTGCCAATTGCCGATACAGCCCAAATGGCCAGCGGTGAACAAGTGAGTAATATCAAAGCGGCTGTGCAGTCGGTTTCTGCCGAAGCTGAATTCCCCCGCGTTGAAATGGTTGGCCCCAAAGTCAGTGGCGACTTCAGTGATGCCACTATCTTGGCGATTGTGCTGGCAGGTCTGGGCATGCTCGGTTATTTGTGGGTGCGGTTTGAATACCATTTTGCGATGGCTGCAACTTTGACTATTGCCCTAGATTTGACCAAAACCATTGGCTTTTTTGTACTGGCCGGCGTGGAGTTTAATCTGACCGCCGTTGCGGCATTACTAGCGTTGATTGGTTATTCGGTGAATGACAAAGTCGTGGTATTTGACCGGGTACGTGAAAATCTGCGTGCGACGCCGGATAAACCGATGTTGCAAATACTCAATGAAAGTATCACATCAACATTAACCCGGACGGTATTTACCTCAGTAACCACATTCCTGGCTTTGATCCCGATGGCGGTGGCGGGTGGCGCAGCGGTTGCCAGTTTTGCGTTACCGATGTTGTTTGGCATTGTTATTGGTACCAGTTCATCGGTGTTTATTGCAGCGCCAATTTTGTTCTTCCTGGCAAAGCGTCGAGAACGTAAAGGTTTATCACAATTGCGACTGTCTGCTGAAGAAATGCAGCAAAAACTGGATGCCATTATGTAATTTACGGCTATTCAGTCAACAAAAAGCCTGCTGTAAAGCAGGCTTTTTTATTTTGAATATGGTTTTTTCAGGTTTTGTAGCTGGCAAGAATTTTTTTGATCTGCTCTGCTAATTGCTGCAACACCTGACCGGCTTGCCGGGTTTGCGTTGCTTGTTCAGCATTGTTTTCTGACTGATCACGAATCTGGGTGACATTACGGCTGATTTCATCAGAAACTGCACTTTGTTGCTCTGCAGCACTGGCGATTTCACTGTTTAAATGATTGATTTCATCAACAGCAACGATCACTTTCTGAAGTGCACCGGAAGCCTCCTGACCCGCATTAACGTTAACTTCGGCTTGTTTGACCTGCATTTCCATCAACTTGGCCACCTGATCCACACCCTGATGCAAACGGCCAATCAATGCTTCGATCTCTCCGGTCGAGCTCTGGGTACGCCCCGCCAGCGTGCGAACCTCATCAGCGACGACGGCAAAGCCCCGGCCATGTTCGCCGGCGCGGGCGGCTTCAATCGCCGCATTCAGCGACAATAGGTTGGTTTGTTCGGCAATACTATTAATCACTTCAGAAACCTGACTGATATCGTTACTGGCTTGTTTCAGGGATTCCAGCAATGTTGTTGAATCTTTAAATTCACTGGCTTGTAATTCGATGGTTTGGCGCATACGGGCAATCAAGTCATTTGCCTCACGCGTTTGCCGCTGCACATTTTTCGTCGCTGATTCGGCGCCGACAGCGCTTTGTGCAACACTTTGTGCCGTCATGCTCATCTCATGCACGGCGGTTGCTGCCTGATCTGTTTGCTGACTTTGCAGCTGAACCGCTTTGCTTGATAATTCTGCAATATGGGTCAGTTGATCGGAGGCAGAAACCAAATCGTCACCACGGCTACCTAACTGAACAATCGTCAGACGCAGTGTTTCCAGCAATTTATCAAATTCATTGGCCATTTCACCAAATTCATCTTTGCTCTGTGAATTAAAACGGCGGGTAAGATCCCCCTCACCTTCGGTGATCTGATGTAAAGCAGCAATCAGTTTCCGGACCCGGCTGACCACTACCCGATTCAGCAGCACATATATCAACAGCAATACAATGCCACCCATTACCAGCGCTGAGATAATCAGTTTTAGAGACGTTGCCCAAAGCAAGTCACTAATTTCATTTTCAGAATAAGCGACATGAATTTGATAGCCCCAGGGATCAAATGCCGTTTGCGTGATTTGCCAGTCATCACCCGGCTCAGCCAGGATTGTCTTAATTGCTTCTGGTGAATGATTATCTGAATGCTGGCGTAAATTGCCACGCCGATCAGTCAGGGCCACAAAGCCTTGTTTTAATACCCTGGACTCTTCAACCGCTGCATCCAGTTCAGCCAAATCCAGTTGATAACCTACATAGGCAATACCGATCACCCGGTTAAAGCGATCTTTTATCGGCTCATAACCAGTGAAATAAGGATTGCCGAGAATATCAACAACGCCATAAAACGCTTCGCCATTAAGCACCGCTTTAATGGCATTACCGGAAGGATCCAGCTTGGTGCCGACTGCACGCTGACCATCCGCTGTTTTGACATTGGTGCTGATCCGGACAAAATCATCACCGCTGCGACTGAATAACGTTGCGGTACCGCCCATGAGTTCGGTCAGCCGATCGACCAAATCAAATTGCAGCGCCTGATTGTCGTCGCCAAACTGTAAATCCGCTACGCGCTGATCGCCAATTTGCACTTCGCTGCCCTGCACAGCAAAACCCAGCCGCTCAATCCGGTTCAAAAACACCGCCATGCTGGCATTTACCTGTTGCTGCATTAAACTGTCGGTGACCGCTAAAAAACGCATGGTTTGTGATGTCTGCCGGAACACTTCTGTTGCCACTGCATCATCAATGTTTTGTCGTTCACGGCTGATGGTAATCGTTACCGCAATAATCATCAGTACTAACATGACTGCGATACTGGCCATCATGAATTTTTTTTGAATCGACATCGTTATCAACCCTTGAAAAGTCATCGTTTAAATACTGGCCAACATTACAAGCCGGGCTCTTAATGTTTATCGCCCGCTTCGGCTGTTTCTTGAGTTGCTTGTTATGAAAAATAAACAAAACCGATCGATGAAAACCGCCGGCGAAATGATTTATCGAGGGAAATCTATCGTTGATGTTTTGCTGGGTAAATCACGCCGATTGCGCATATCTTCATCACAAAGGGTATACAGCGCTTGCAAATCCAATGAACTGGTTTCATTAGTAGATGCCAGTCCAAAACTGTATGCAATACGTAAACTGGGGTTTTGCTGCTGATTAAAATCTTCCAAGCTGGCCGTCAAATGCAGTAAAGCCTCTTTAGTGTCAGCCAGACTGCCGGACAACCCCAAGACCACAAATTCATCACCACCAAAACGGGCCAATAAATCACAGTCCGCAAAAGCGCCTCGCAGCAGAGCGGCGAAATTTCTCAGTGTTTCATCACCGGCACTTTCGCCCTGCTGACCACTGATGAGCTTGAAATTATCCAGATCGAAATAACACATACTCAGAAAATGATTATGCTGATTGCATAACTTGAGTAACATCTCGGCGCGATTTTCAAACCCGCGCCGGTTTAGCAGTCCGGTCAAATGATCTTCATCAAGCAATGTATTGACCGCAATTTCGGTTGTCACCATGTCCGCCAACGCCGTCAGTAAATCATCGTCAGACTGTGAAAACTCACGTGATGCATTATGAGCAATACTCATCGTGCCCAATTTTTCGCCGCTCGGCGCATAAATTGGACAGCCGGCATAAAATTTTACAAAGGGTGGCATGATGACCAATGCACTCTGCATAAATCGTGGATCCTGATGCACTTTATCCAGGATGAGCGTTTTGTCTTGCATAATAGTCAAATTACAAAATGCTTCAGCACGTTTAGTGCGCTCCGGGAGTGCGCCCTGCGCCGCACGAATCCACTGATGTTCGGAATCGACAACGGCAATATAGCTGGCATCAACATTAAATAACTGTTTGGCTATCCAGGTCAGGCACATAAAGCGTTTTTCATGGAGCACTTCTTTTAAATTAAGTGCTTCCAGACTCAATAAGCGCTGCGTTTCCAATAAATGCTGGCGCTGTGTCAGCCAGTCATTAATTTGTTCTTTTGCCATCGGCCGGCCGATAAAATAGCCTTGCGCCAAATCACAGCCCATTGCCTGTAATTGTTGCAGACTTTCCTGCGTTTCAATGCCTTCGGCGGTGACCGACATGTCGAGATTATGCGCCAGATCGACTGTCGCTTTGATGACTTGACGCGACTCGTGAGAGTTGGCTGCGGTCATGACAAAAGATTTGTCAATTTTAACCTCAGAAAACGGTAACCGAACCAATGCCAGCATCGACGAAAAACCAGTTCCAAAATCATCAATGGATAACCGAAACCCACGCATACGCAAACGGGTCAGCATATCCAGTGATTTGACCGGATCGTCCATAGCAGCCGTTTCCGTCAATTCCAAAATCAATTGTTTCGGCGCAATTTGCTGTTGCTGACAAAGTCGTTCAATCTCAGTGAACAATTCCTCATTCGCTAACGATGCGGCAGAGATATTCACCGACAGTTTCAGTTTCCATACCGACTCAATTTCCTGCTGCCAGTTAGCTAAAAAAGGCAGCGCCTGCTCAAATACCTGTATCGTTAACCGGTCAATCAAGCCTTCACGTTCGGCCAGTGGAATAAATACATCTGGCGAAATAAAGCCTTTTTGCGGATGTTGCCAGCGGGCCAATACTTCAAAACCACTGAGTGCACCACTCAGACAAGAGACTTTGGGCTGATAAGCGAGACTGATTTCATTGTTATCTAGCGCCGCGATGATATCTTCAACGCTTATGGCTGCCGTGGTCGAGCGTCTTTGGTGTAGTTGACCGCCTAATGTGGTTTTTTCCGGTGTATCAACCGTTAGCTGCATCAGCTCGCGAAATCTTTTCGGATTAAATGGTTTAGGTAATAAGCCCAGCACTTTTAAACCATGTGCTGCGGCGGACCGAGCCGCAGCCTGCAATAACTGTTGACCAGCACCACTGGTCAGAATCAACTGACAATCAATACCACGGTCTGCTAACTCTCCCAACACTTCAACGCCATCTTTGTCAGGCATGATCAAATCAATCATCAGATGCGTCGGCTGCCAGTGCTCTAATTCTTTGATAAAACCATCAAAATCAGTGCTCAACCGGACTTCAACAGATATGAATTCAGCGATCCCGGCAATGGCCTGCCCGGTTAACAAATTATCATCCAGAATGAGTAGTCGTTGAGCAGTCATAGAAATCCTTTCATCACTTATTGACTTAATGCCTGGCGTATTTTCTGGGCAAGTTCCTGACGGCTGTATGGCTTGGATAATAACAATACACCTTTATCCAGCCGTCCGTGGTGGATAATGGAATTCTCAGTATAGCCCGAAGTGAACAATACCCGCAGACCGGGTCGCAGTTGCAAAGCTTCATTGGCTAACTCCCTTCCACTCATGTTGTTGGGCATCACCACATCCGTAAATAATAAATCTACGGTGATATCTTTTTTAATCAATTCAATTGCCGATGGACCATCAACAGCAGTGTGCACCTGATAACCCAGTAATTCCAGCTGAGACACTACATAGTCACGAACCAGTTCGTCATCCTCAACGACCAGAATATGCTCGTCACCGGCAGGCAGTTTTTTCTGGGCAGCTGTTTTGGGCTGATCGTCCTCGTTCGAAGTGGCTTTGGGTAAATACAATCGAACCGTCGTGCCTTGTCCGATTTCCGAATATATATTGACGTGCCCCCGGCTTTGTTTAATAAAGCCGTAAACCATTGCCAAGCCGAGGCCCGTGCCTTTTCCTTTGGCTTTTGTGGTAAAAAATGGCTCGAACACCTTATCAAGCTGATCGTTTGCAATGCCATGACCAGAATCAGAAACCGCAATTTGCACATAATCTCCCGCGCTGATTGCATGCCCCTGGGCATAATCTTCATTGAGATAGATATTTTGTGTTTCGATAACTAGTTGACCGCTATCAGGCATGGCATCACGGGCATTCAACGTTAAATTGAGCAGCGCATTTTCCAGTAATGCAGGATCAACCTGCGCCAGCCACAAATCTTCAGCGAGTACATATTTACAGTTATTTTCTTCACCCAGCGCGCGGGACAATAAGGTATCTAATTTATTCAAAAGTGCATTGATATCGATATTTTTCGGGTCCAATGGCTGCCGCCGCGCAAAAGCCAGCAAACTGGACGTTAATACGGCACCACGGCTGGCAGCCTCTTCAATCATGGCAGCCAGGCCCCGTAGCTTGGAATCTTCCGGCAAAGACTGATGAATAATATCGGCATTGCCAATCACCACCGTCAGCAAATTATTGAAATCATGAGCCACGCCACCAGTAAGTTGGCCAACCGCTTCCAGTCGTTGGGCCTGGCGCAATTGTTCTTCCAGGGCTAAGCGTTCGGTAATATCGGTTATACCGCCCACCATACGCACCGCTTCACCGCTTAATTCATCGTAAATCAGGTAACCGCGATCCAAAACCTGCGCGATACTGCCGTCGTGTCGAACAAAGCGGTAATTGGCACTCCAGCTTGTGGCTTTTTCGGCAATTGCTCGGTCCAAATCTGACACTACACGTTGCCGGTCATCGCTGTGGATGCATGACGTCCAGAACTCAAGCGTTAATTCACGCTCGCCACGTTCAAAACCAAATAACGTTTCAAAAGCTTCGTTCCACCACAGCACGTCCGTGCGTAAATCCCAATCCCATATAGCGTCATTGGTGGCTTTTGAAAGCAGTTGAAAGCGTTGTTCACTTTGCCTAACCAAGGCATCGATGGCTTTTTGCTGCGTAATGTCGGTGATATAACCTTCCACGGCAATGACTTCGCCGTTTTCGTCACGCACATCAGAGCCCTGTTCCAGCACCCACCGTTCGTCACCATCCTTGCGAACAATGCGATATTCAAGCTGAAAATTTTGCAGATTATCACTGGCATGACGTATTTCTGCCGCTACCCGCGCCCGATCATCGGGATGGGTAATACTGTTGTAATCGATCTGCTGATTATGTAACACAGCTTCGGGCGGGTAGCCGGTGAGTTTTTCAAAGGCATCACTGACGTAAAGCATGGTCCACCGTTCATCAAACAAACAGCGATAGGCAAAACCGGACAAATTCGATAACAGCTGACTCAGTGAACGTTCTGCTTCACTCTGCCGCTGTGCGGCAAGTTTGATCTCGGTAATATTTTCAGTAATAGCCACCAAAAATTCTGGCTGTCCGTAATCATCACGCTGAACGGACACACTAAGCCTAGCCCAGACAGTCTCGCCAGCCTTATTCAGGTAACGTTTTTCGACAATACGACCGTCTTCTCCGCTTGCCAGAAGCGCTTGAATATCCTGACTGTTTTGCTGACGATCATCGGGATGGGTCAGTGTTTGGAAATCCAGCATTTTAAGCTCGGATTCACTATACCCAAGCATGGCACAGTAGGCCTGATTCGCATGGACAAAGTAGCCTTGTGGTGTAGTGACGGCAACACCGGTTGCTGCTTGCTCAAAAATTTTCCGAAACCGTTGCTCACTGTCACGGAGACGTTGTTCACTGCGATTTTTTAAAATTGCCACTGCAATGATCCTGGCAATCCGCATGATGGCATCCAAATCTACGGCATCAGGCAAACTTATCTTGCGATGATAGATAGCAAAGGCAGCAATAACCTTGTCAGCCTCATCAAGTACCGGCTCAGACCAACAGGCGAGCAGATTTTGAGCTAATGCCAAATCCCGGTAATTTTCCCACAACGGATCGCTGGCAATATCACTGACAATGACGGTTTGTTTAAGAAAAGCAGCCGTGCCACAGGATCCTGCTTTTGGACCAATCGACTCACCTACAATCGCCTGACTGAACGCTTCTGGTAAATTCGGTGCGACACTTTCCGCTATCTTTTTGCCACTGCTATCCAGTAATAAAATAGAGGCAATGGCTTCTGGCATAAGGCCTTCAATTCCCAGTACCACTTTTTCAAGAATTGCATTGAGCGGCAGGCTTGAAGTCACCGCTTCCAGCACATCAGCTTCCAAATCCCGAATCGCTTGTAAGCGTTTGCGCTCGGTGATATCGCAGACCATGCCCATACGACGGATTTCCTGGCCGTCTGTATTGAGCAGCGGTTTTCCTCGCTCAAACAACCATCGAACTTGGCCATCACTGGCGCGGTGGATACGGTATTCTGCTTCGATTTCGCCATCATCAGACGGTGTTTTTAGCGCCTTTGCTAATAACGGCCTATCTGCCGGATAGACTTGCGCCATAAAGCCATCAAAATCTCTTGGGTAATTATCTGACTGAAAGCCAAAAATCCGGCAGGTTTCTTCCGACCAGATAATTTCGTCGGTCAGCAGATCATGTTCCCAGCTACCCATATGAGCGATTTGCTGGGCTTCATCGAGCAGACGCAACATTCGAGTGTTTTCTGCGCCTTGTTGACGAACATTCGTGACATCATTGGCCACCGATAAATACAACGCCCGGCCATCACGGTCATGGCCTAACGAACTGATATTAAAAGCCCAGATCCGCTGCTGATCGTCACGGGTGTGAATAACAAATTCACCAAGAAACTTCTGCTCACCGTTATATTCTCTGGCAATCAGATCGATCATTTCGTCGGCACGATCACGATAAGCCAACTTGGCCCATTTATTGATGGTATCAATGGCTTCAACCGGATAACCGGTAATGTCATGCAGCGCCTGACTGGTCATCAAAATATGGCCATTTTCACAATGGATGAAAGTCGGCAACGGAGAATTAATAATGGCGAGTCGTAATCTCTTTTCTGACTCAGCAACATCGTGGATGAGTTTTTGACGCTCAAACGTTTGTTTGGGCAACCAGTGGCGAATCAATAAAAACAAAACCAGACAAGCGGCAAATAAATTAACCAGCTTGGGAATGATTAAAAATTGTGGTTGCGACAGCAGGTTATAAAAATCAGGTGGGATAAATCCGTAAAACGAAGTGAAATAACTTCCGAAATAAACAGATTCAAATACCGTTCGAAAAGCATCTATCGCCAAAATCACCAGTAACACACTGACGGCGCCGCCAAAAGCATGATGCTTACGCAGATTGAATAAATATAAGGACAGAATCACCAGCCACAAGCCAGCTAAGAGCCAGTAAAGCGATGAGGTGATGAGTGCAGAACTCATAAGGACTCCAAACGACGATGGTGTAGCCAGGCACTCGGCAGTTGAGCTCTCTAATTGAGTAGCCATCAACTACTTTGCATACTGTGCCAAATCTTTATCTAATACAACACTTTAACTGGATCCGTTTGCTGATCAAAAATGCCAGCAACTACAGGCACTTTTAGATGCCTTAGCCAGTAATACCTGGTTACCCGCTCGACTTTAGTCATCCTGGTAAACAGCGCCGATAACGACACCACACCGACCATTACTGTAAACATCTATTTATCATTCGCGAGATCGTCGACTAATGATGTCGTCGTCGCGAGCTATTGCTGTCGGTATCCGGTTAATTCCAGCAGCTGGTTCGCCAAAGTCGGCAACCGCAGAACTAGCGAAGATCGTTTTGATTCTACGTTGTCAGCGCGGCATCAAACGCTGTCATAGATCACATTGTTAGCCAATGCAGGTTATTAAGGCACCAGCCATTGAAAACTATTTGAGGTCAACAAAGCGCGTTGATGTCCGGCACCAGACAAAGCCAGCCAATCGATTTGTTTTACGTTTGCAATAATCACCGCTAAATTCGGGGTATCAGCTTTGTTAGAGCTTGTTTCATGCAACTCACTGCCGGGAGGCTGCAATGATAAATAATCATCAGTTGCCGATGTAGCCGCGATTTGCTGCCAGATAGTTTCAATAATTGGCCCTGACGTCACTAATTGATAATCCACTTCTGCGCGCAATTGCCATTTTAAAACCGGACACCAGAATAATAATTCTCCGCTGGGTATCGCTTCTATTTGCTGGCATTTGGAACTGCGTTTATCGGTGTAGAAATGACATTGCCATTTATCAGCTTTTACATTGCGAAGTACAACGGTACGCGTTGTCGGCTGTCCGTTTAGAGTAATTGTTGCCAATGCCGGCGTGCGCCATGCATGGTCTTTTTTATCAACAGCCACTGCTAATTCAGCCCAGATTTTGGTCAGAATGGATGATTGTGCTTCATTCATAACTAATTCAAATCGGCCAGCCACTGAGGGCCGCCCAGCCGGCGTTGTTGTTCAAGATTCCAGATCGCCCGCTGATAAATATGGTTGGCTGGTCGGGCCGGATCATATCGCAGTGGACTGGGCAAAGTAGATGCCAATAATGCTGCCTGCATCGGTGTTAACCGGGCGGCAGATTTACCAAAATGATATTCGCTTGCGGCCTGCAGACCAAACACCCCCGGCCCCCATTCAGCAATATTAAGATAAACCTCAAGAATGCGTTGTTTACCCCATACCAGCTCTATCAATAGCGTAAACCAGACCTCAATGCCTTTACGCAGCCAGCTGCGGCCGGTCCACAAATACATATTACGCGCCACTTGTTGGCTAATGGTACTGGCACCGCGCAATTCCCCTCGGCGCTCCCACTCTTGGAGTGCCTGCTGAATGGCTTCAACATCAAAACCTATATGCTGGGGAAAACGCTGATCTTCTGATGCCACGACAGCCAGTGCTGCATGTTTGGGAATCTCATCCCAGTTAAGCCAGTGTTTTTGAATTTGAAACGTCTCTTCTGATGATAGCCAGCGATCAGCCATCACCATCGTGACCGGTGGATTCAGCCATTTAAACGGCAGTACCAACAGAAAACTGAGCAGCAACAATGCTGCTAACAGAATCAGAAAATAGCGCCCTAAACGGCGGAAGAATTTACGCACTCTATCTCTCTCAGCAAACTGCTGGCGCGCATCATACGGCAAAGCATGTTAGCAGCTTTGACTTTTCTGCAAGTTCACAAACGCAGTTGTGTATTTAATTGATCAACAACTTCCGCCCAATCCGAATCCTCACTGAGGCATTCACTGATAAAAGCAGCCTGTGCAGGCGTCCAGAATGGTGCATTTTCGATGGTTTCGTGATCATGCAAGCGATGAATTTCAATAAAACGCCGTATCGCCAGCGGATCATTATCCAGTCCGAGTTGCATGAACAAATTTTCCATTGTGTGAAACTGATCGTCCATACCTATCCCCTATTTCAGCGTAATCAGTAGCCTACGCAATATCAGTAATTATTCCAATCGACGCAGTAACAACATCGGCGAGACCGTCAGCACCGGCCGTAATTGCCAGCGTCCCAATAAAGCCAGTAATACACTGCTGATTAATGGCAAGATAATCAGTACCGGCCAATGCCAGCGAAAAGTGCCGTCAAACATCCGGTATTGTAATGCCCAGACGGCCGCTTCTGCCGCCAGCACTCCCAATATACCCGCCATCAGACCAATCATGGCAAATTCCAGCATAGTCGCTTTGACCAACAGGCTTTGCTGCGCGCCCAATGTCCGTAATAATGCGCCTTCGCGCTGGCGTTCACTCATCGTCGCGCTGACTACCGCCACCATAACGGCCAGTGCCGCCAGCAAAATCAGCAGTAAAATGGCTTCTACCGCCTGCGTCACCTGCTGAATAATCTCCTGAATGCGCTCAATAATATGGTCAATTTCCAGCACCGACACAGTAGGAAATTGCCGGACAAAATCATTCAACAGCGTTTTATTATTGGGATCCAGATAAAAGCTCGACAGGTAAGTGGCCGGTAAATCCTTTATCGCGCCGTTTTCCGGAAACATAATAAAAAAGTTAGGCTGCATGCTGTCCCACTGCACACTGCGGATGCTGGTGACCTTGGCACTGAAATTATCACTACCCGCGGTAAAGCCCAATGTATCACCCAGCTTGATCCCTAAGGATTCAGCCAGTGACTGCTCAATTGATAAACCTTCCGTCTCGCCATCGGCAAACCACTGACCGGCAATGATTTTATTGTCATCAGGATAACTTGCCGCTGCCGTCAGATTTAACTCACGCCTCAACTCATCATCATCAGGATTTAATGCCACTTCTTTAGCCGGCTGGTCGTTAATTTCTGTCAGCCTGCCCCGTACCATTGGATATAACGGACTGCGTTGTAATTGTTCACTGGCCAAAAATTTATCGACTTCATCGACAGTTTCCGGCGCAATATTGACCAGAAAATGATTAGGCGCATCTTCAGGCAACTGCGCCTGCCAGTCAGCCAGTAACGAAGATCGCACCAGAACTAAGGTTGCTGCCAGCATCATGGTCATGGCAAACACCGCCAGTTGTGACAGCGTTGCCCGTTTATGCCGGTGCAAAGCAACTATTGCACTTCGCCATGCCGTGCTGCCGCCTTTAAAGGATCTGACACTGCTGACAAACAGCCAGCCAAACAACAGCAAGACAACCAGTAATACTGTAAGCCCGGTAAGCAGTGACAACACCAGTTTCAGTTCACCGGCAAACAGCCATAACAAGCCAAATACCAGCAAACCGGAAAACATCAAATCCTTAGCCAGAAAGCCTTTATCCAGCTGCGGTAAACTACGCAGCACCTGCATGGCCGGTGTTTTTCGAAGCCGGTCTATCGGCGGCAAGGCAAAAGCAAACAACACCAGTAAAGCTGTTAGCAATGCTGGCCATAACGTCCAGATTTGTAATGAGAAAGCTAAGGGCTGGGCCATTAATTGTGCGGTCATCGCTGACAATAACCAGGCAAACGGAATGGCAATTAATAACCCCATAAGCGTTGCCAGGAAGCCCCAGAGCAGCAACCGGGTGGCATATAAACGCCGGATGGCACTGCTGGTCAGCCCCAACGTTTTTAGCAGTGCAACGGTATCACGCTGTTGCAAAGCATATTCCCGACTGGCAACAGCAATTGCCACCACTGCCAGCAATACAGCCAGACTACCGCCCAGTAGCAGGAAATTTTCCGCTTTATTCAGAGACTCGCCAATATTGTCGCCATCACGGGCATCGCGCCAGCGGTAGTCACCGCTGTCAATTTCAGGCTGAACGCGATTCTCAAACGCATTCAGCAAATTTTCATCGCCGGCCAGTAACAGTTTATGCCGCACCCGGCTGCCGGGCTGTATGACATTAGTGGACGGCACATCAGCAAAATGCATCATGGCGCGCGGCGCAAAAGCTGACAAGCTAAAACTGCTGTCCGGTTCACGTAGCAGCAAACCGCTGACGGTAAGCTCGGCTTCGCCCACAGTGATTTGTTCGCCAACAGTAATCTCCAGTAACCGTAACAGTCGTGGGTTTAACCAGATTTCACCGGGCGCCGGTCCTTGCTGCAGCATTTGCCGGGCCGCCTGAAAATCAGCCTGCCATTCAATTTGGCCGCGCAGCGGATAGTCACTGTCTACCGCTTTCACCGATGCCAGTTGAAAAGCATCCCCCGACGATAACATCGTTGAAAACTGGCTGATTTCGCTGGTTTTCAGGCCCATTTCCCTGGCTGTTTGCTGCCACTGATCCGCAACAGGCTGGGTACTGCGGGTAATCAGTTGCCGATCTGCAGCCAGAAAACTGCTGGCTGATTGCATCAGGGTTTGTTGTAAATGACCGGCAAACAGATTGATGGTCGCGACGGTTGCCACAGCAATCATCATCGCTGCCAGCATGACTTTGACCTGACGCAGTCGCAAATCACGGCGGATCGCTGTATGTTGTAATGCTTTAATCATTAAGACTGCACCCGGCCGGCATCAATATGAAACTGCCGGTCACATCGTGCCGCCAGTTGCTCATCATGGGTGACCATTACCAAAGTCGTGCCCTGTTGCTTATTCAGCTTCATCAATAAATCGGTAATTTCTGCACCGGTCTGACTATCAAGATTGCCGGTTGGCTCATCTGCAAATAACACCCGCGGCGTCACCGCAAAAGCACGGGCAATCGCCACCCGCTGCTGCTCACCACCAGATAATTGCCGTGGTGTATGGTTCATCCGGGAAGCCAATCCAACCTGCCGCAATAAATCAATGGCTTGATCGCGGGCATGATCAATACCGGCTAATTCCAATGGCAACAAGACATTTTCCAGCGCTGTTAACGACGGCAGTAGCTGAAATGATTGAAATACAAAGCCGACCCGGGCTGCCCGCAACCGGGCACGTTCATCTTCGCTCAAACAATTGATTTGTTCCCCGTCGAGATAAATCGCCCCGCTGCTGGGTACATCAAGCCCTGCCATCAGACCGAGTAAAGTTGTTTTGCCGGAACCACTGCGACCCACTATCGCAGCCGACTGACCGCGCTGAATTTGCATGGTCACATCCTGTAAGATTTGCAATGGCTGACCGCCCGGTGTGACCTGATGATTGACCGATTGAATATCAATCATGCAGTCATCAGTGCTTTTTGCTGGTCTATTAGGGGCTTGAATCATTATTACCTCATTGGGATATTTGCTTAGCTATGAGAACCCGTCTGTTGCGACAAAAGTTCATTTCTTTACTGACTTTAACCTACTTACTGTTGTGTCCACCGGTATTTGCCGACAGCAATAAAACCGTATTGGTAATGGGTGACAGTCTGAGCGCCGCCTATGGCATTGATAATGATGCCGGCTGGGTCAGCCTGCTGCGTCAAAAGCTGAACAATGAAAACACGGAATGGCAACTTGTTAACGCCAGTATCAGCGGTGAAACCACAGATGGCGGCCTGCGCCGGCTGCCGGATTTACTGAGCAAACATCAACCCGAAGTGGTGATCATCGCCCTTGGTGGCAATGATGGTCTGCGTGGTTTCCAACCCCTGGCGATTAAAGAGCGTCTGGCTGATATGATTAAACTATCGCAGGCCAAAGCTGATGTGCTGTTACTGGGCATCGAAATTCCGCCCAATTATGGCGCGGCGTATACCAACGCTTTTCGCGATATTTACAGCAGTCTCTCAGCAGAATATGACACCGCGTTACTACCCTTCATGCTCAATAATGTTTATGACGGTGAGGGCATGATGCAGGCAGATGGCTTGCATCCTACTGCACAGGCACAACCCAAAATTCTCAATAATATCTGGCCGGTATTGTCACCATTGTTGCGTTAAGTTTACGTACCAACGCTGGCCAAATATTGATCATCCAAACGGGGCACTGCCGACAATAAGGTTCGGGTGTAATCGCTTTTCGGCGACTGCATTACTGAATCGGTGTTGCCACTTTCGACAAATTTGGCTTTGTGCATAACCAGCATGCGGTCCGCCAGATAATCAACAACGCCCATATTATGGGTAATAAACAACATACCAATATTGTCTTCATCGACGAGTTGCCGGAGTAGCTTTAAAATCCCTGCCTGCACGGACACATCAAGCGCCGAGGTGATTTCATCACAGAGAATAAATTTCGGCTCCAGCACCAAAGCTCGGGCTATCGCCAGACGCTGGCGCTGTCCACCCGAAAATTCATGCGGATAACGCCACAGACTATCAGTGGGCATTTCCACCCGTTCCAAAAATGCTGCTGCCCTTTCAGTGCGTTCTGTGTCATTAGCACCAATACCCTGCACCCGCATCGGCTCCACCAGTGAGGTATGAATCGGCAAGCGCGGATTGAGACTGGAGCCCGGATCCTGAAATACCACCTGCATTTGCCGGCGCAAGGGTCGCATTTCTTTGGCTGATAAATGGGTTATATCCTGGCCGTTAAGCAAAATCTTTCCATGTGCGACGTCCTGCAACCGCAAAATTGCCCGGCCCAGCGTCGTTTTTCCGCAACCGGATTCGCCCACCAGTGCAACGATTTCACCGGCGTTAACCTGAAAGGAAACGCCATCAACCGCCCGGAAATGATCGACTACCCGCCGTAACAATCCCCGTCGCACGGGAAAATGCACGGCGACATCGTTAACTTCAAGCAAGGTCTGATGGGCTTTTTCGGGTCGTGATGGTCGCCGCTGCAACCTTTCGGGTAAAGCGGCAATCAGGCTCTGTGTATATTGATGTTGTGGATTACGTAATACAGCACCGGTATTACCGGTTTCGACCAACTCACCATGACGCATCACCCCGACTTTATCGGCAATTTGCGCGACCACACCAAAGTCATGGGTAATAAATAACATGCCCATACCGTAGCGGCTTTGCAGATCACCCATCAATTTCAGAATTTCTGCCTGTACCGTGACATCCAGCGCTGTGGTCGGCTCGTCGGCAATCAATAAAGCCGGCTCACAAATCAACGCCATGGCAATCATCACCCGTTGCCGCTGACCACCGGATAAGCGATGCGGATATTCTTTAATCCGGCTTTCCGGTTCCGGTATCAGTACTTCTTTGAGCGCCGCTAAAATTCGATCTTTTCGCTGTGCCACAGACCAGTCCGGCCGGTGAATCTGTAATGCTTCATCCAATTGGTCGCCAATGGTTTGCACCGGATTCAGTGACGTCATCGGCTCCTGAAAAATCATCGCGATTTTACCACCGCGGACACGGCGCATTAGATCATTATCTGCGCCCATTAACTCCAGTCCGGCTGCGCTTTCTTCGGTAAACAATTTGATGCTGCCAGTGGGATGCCGAAATCTCGTTTCCGGCAACAAACCCATAATTGATAACGCCGTCACCGATTTGCCACTGCCCGATTCACCAACCAGACAGTAGGTTTGTCCCGATTCAATGGTCAGGCTGATATGTTTAACGACTGACTGCCACTGCCCTTCGCCGCCCAGATCGGTGCTTAAATCATTTATTTCCAGTAACTTCATGCTTGCCGGCTCCGGTTGGTGTGCGGATCCACAGCATCACGCAACGCTTCACCCAGCAGGTTGTAGGCAAAAACCGTCATAAAAATCGCGCCGCCCGGAAACACTGCCAGCCACCAGTTAAAAGTAGAGGATTGCACGGCCTGATTCAGCAACTGACCCCATGACGGATCATCAATCAGGCCCAGCCCAAGAAAGCTTAAGGTCGCTTCAGCCAGAATCGCAGAGGCCACACCAAAACTGGTCGCCACCAGCAGCGGTGCCAGACCATTAGGCAACATATGCCGGAATAAAATTGAACGCAGTGGCAAACCACAGGCCACCGCCGCCTGAACAAAATCCTGCTGACGTAACTTTAAAAATTCGGCGCGCACATAGCGTGCATAACCCGACCAGGCGGTAATACCAATAATGACCATCATCATGTAAATCGAACGGCCAAAAAAGGCAACAAACGACAATAATAAAAATAAGGTCGGGATAGCCTCAAAAATCTCCACCAGCCGCATACCGATAATATCGACAATACCGGAAAAATAGCCCATTAAACCGCCGATAATGGTGCCAATTACCAGCGCAATACCGGTGGCAATGAACCCGATGCCCAAGGCTATCCGTGACGCATGAATCATTCTCGAAGCGACATCGGCACCATTTTCATCGGTACCGAGCCAATGGGTACGCTCAGAGGCTTCCAGCGGTGCTTCTACACCGGTATTCGCATAGTCACGCAGATAATCTTTAGCGGAATACGGAATAGGTGCATAAATAACCTTATCCAGTTGCCCGGCGGCCTGCATTTCGCGATATTGTTCATAAATAATCAACGTTGGCGGTGATGCAAAAGTATTGGCAACCAGTGCGCTGACAGCGACTAGTCCCGCCCACAGCAACAGCTTCTGCCACAATGGCCGTGACCATTTAACCAGCAACAGCACAAAGACAAATGCCGCCAGCCAGACCCAGTCCTGCGCGCTCAAATGCATTAATAACGGGCTGCTGGCTTGACCATCCATCACCATGTACAGCGGATGACTACTGGCCAGAAATGGTGAAAATGTCGCGATAATTACTAAAATCCCAATCCATAGCAAACCAATACGGGCGCTATGCCGTTTTAATAAAGCCACACCAACCTGATGACTCCAGGGTTTGGATGGTTGTGATTGTTGACTGCTTAATTGTTGCTCAGTCATAACTGACCCTCGGATCGACCAGCGCATAAGCAATATCCGCCAGTAAATAGCCAAACAGCGTCAACAGCCCGGAAATCAACGTGACTGACAACACCAGTTCCCGGTCACGGGTTTGCACAGCCTCAACGGCCAGTTTGCCCATGCCATCAATACTGAAAATGCTTTCGATAATGACTGAGCCCGCCAACAAACTGGGCAACAACGTGGCGGAGACCGTGATTAATGGCAGCAGCGAATTGCGAAACACATGTCGCCACAATACTGATTCTTCATCGACCCCTTTGGCGCGCGCCGTCCGGGCATAGTCGGCGGCCAGATTTTCCAATAATGAAGAACGGGTCAGCTTCGCCAAAAACGCCAGACCACCGTAAGAAAGCGCAATAATCGGTAAGACCAGATGCCAGATACGATCCAGCAAGTAGCCATTTTGCAGGAAGGTCACGCCAAGCATTGCTGCAAGGCTAAGCCCCAATCCCACACCCAAACTACCGGCGATGGCTAAGCGTAATGGCAGATTTTGCAAACCACACAAAGTGCGCATTAACATCGCCAATAACAACATCAATGCCACATGTAAGCCACCAAACCACTGGCCGTACAAGTTCAGCGCCATCAGATATCCAAGACCCGCGCCAATTGATACACCCAACCATTGTCGATTGCTGGTTGATAACCGACTCAGTAATTGCATTAACAGCAACGTTAAAATGGCAACGCAGGCAACGGCAATCAATACATCGGTAAAACTGGCAAATAACGGTAAAAAGGTCTCACTGGCGGTTTCCCGTCGCATCAAACCGCCGGTCGGAAACCATCGCCAATATTGCTCTGAAGCAAAAAAGCCGATAAACAACACACCCGCCAGCATACTGGGCACCGACCATAAACCAAGCAGAAAGATATTGGAACTGACATCAAAGCGCCCGCCCCGGTCGCGTGCTGCTTGCACACCTATCCCGATAGCCAGAGCATAAATCAACGGTATCGAAATCAAATTAAGCAGTAAGGTGATAGGCAAGCGCTCAGCCAGTAAATCCGTTACGTCCCGTCCATATCGGAAACTGGTGCCCAGATCGCTGCCTTTCCACAGTGAAAATGCGCCCAATGTGCCATCGGCATTGCGTTCAAAACCAATAGGCGAAATATTATTCAGCCAGCGAAAGTACTGCACCGGTGCCGGCTGATCCAACCCGTAAAGCTTGTTGTAGTAATCCTCTAAGGCTTTACGGCTCTCAGGTTCCAGTTCCATGCCATCAACCAGTGTCTGAGCACTGATACCGCCCGGCGCAGCTGCCATCACGACAAATACCACCAGCGTGATGCCTAACAGGGTGGGCACCATCAGCAATAAACGGCGCAGCAAATAATTCAGCATGGTCGGTTAACGCTGCAGTTGCAGATCAGCCGGTACATATATCTCCACCGGCACTGACATCAGATTTAAACCTAAACCTGTTTTTTCCAGGTTGTGGATACGTTTATCGACAAACGCCATGGTATTGCGGCGAAACAGAAACGTGTAGGGCTGATCATCAACAAGAATCCGCTCGGCGTCATGCCATAATTCCATACGTTTTGCTTCATCAACTTCGGCGCGGGCGGCTTCAATAACTTTATCCAACTCAGGATTTTGGTAGTTAATAAAGTTATCACCGCCTTCAACGGTTTGACTGGAATGGAACATCTGGAAGATGTCGATTTCGATACCCGAAGTCCAGGCCAGCGTAATGGCATCGAAATTTTTCTGTAAAAGATCTTCGACCATAATTGACCACTCAGTCGGCTTGGGCTTCATAACGATACCGGCACGTGCATACAGATCACGCAAAAACAGTACCATCCGGCGGGTATCATCACTGTCTTGAAAGAAGGTCAGCTCAAATTCAAATGGTTTGCCATCAGCCGATTCCAGGATGCCATCACCATTGCGATCGGCATAACCCGCTGCATCAAGTAAAGCTTTGGCTTTGCTGACATCATGTGGCATTGGTGAAATCGCAGGATCGTGCTGTTCTGAACCGGCCATAAATGGACTAGCGGCCGGCTGACCATAACCCAGAAAAATCTCTTCAAGCACCCGTTCAACATCGGTTAACAATGACATCGCTTCACGGACACGTTTGTCCGCAAACCGGGTTGGTTCGCCGCCGCGTGACTGATTCCAGGCGATAAAGCTATAACCCGCCGTTGGGCTCATATATTCAAAATGCTGGCTGCGTTCGGTAATGGCATCGTCTTCGAGTAAGTTTTCAAATTCACGCGGCAAGGCGTTATACACATCAATATCACCATTACGGAAAGTAGTCAGCCGGGCACTGTCGTTTTCAATAATGCGCCAGATAATCCGATCAAATGATGGGTTTACCGGCCCCCAGTAACGCGGATTTCGTTGCAACTCGACGGCACCAAAATCTGGCGTCCAATTTTCCGGATCTGCCAATCGGTATGGGCCTGAGCCCATTAATAAGCCACGACTTTCATTAAAGGTTTGTGGATTTTCCAGATAACGACTGTAAAAATGCGCCGGCAAAATCTCCAGACTGCCTGCCAGTTGTAAGCTGTTGAAATACGGTTCGCTGAATACAAATTCGACGGTGTACTCATCCAATGCTTTGACGCTGGCAATCCGTGATAAATAAGCCCGTGCACGAGGTGCCGCGATAGCCTCATTCATGATGAAATCAAAGGTAAATTCAACATCTTTGGCCGTCAGCGGCTCACCATCAGAAAAATTGATGCCGCGTTTCAATGTAAAGGTAATGGTCAGGCCATCGTCAGAAG
>CAYYRO010000011.1:11199-37625 GCA_964474075.1 uncultured Methylophaga sp. | reverse complement strand
TACCACGCGTGTTACCGGCAGTTCGAAAGAACCTGCCGCAACTTGAGGTATTATTAATTGAAGATCAATCTGAGCGGCTATTGGATCAGATTGAGGCCGGTACTCTGGATGTTGCGGTATTGGCATTTCCCTTTAATACCCGGAATTTAACCACCAAAAAATTTGCTGAAGAACCATTCTGGGTGGCGTTACCAAAATCACATCCTTTAGCCAAGTTTGACGCGCTAAAACCGGATCAATTGCCGATTGGCGAATTACTGCTGTTGGCCGAAGGCCATTGCATGCGCGAACACGCATTAAGCGCGTGCCAGTTACCGGTGTCTGCCCAGCGGAAAAGTGTTCAAGCGACCAGTTTATATACGCTTATCGAAATGGTCGCCAGCGGCCTTGGCATCACGTTGATTCCACAAATGGCCATTAATTCCGATATGGTCCGACATGCTGAAATTGAATTACGACCTCTGAAGGGCGAGCAACAAGCCCAGAGAGATATCGGTCTGGTATGGCGACCCAGTTTTCGTCGTACCACTGCACTGGAACAATTGTCAGCAAGCTTCACTCAGGCATTAGCACAACAGCCTGTTTAATCCCCTTGAGCAAACGTACGGCGTAATTGTAAATACATCTGTTGCAAATCAGCAGATGTGAAGGGTGCCTGAAATCCCGCTTGCCAATGCCCATTAGGATCAATTAAAAACAGCGATGCCAATAGTGCATCAGCGCCCTGTGCCTCAGCAAAAAACTGTCTTAATGGATACTCTCTGTTAGAGTCAGAAATTATCTTTACGTTACCGGGCAAGTCTGGAGAAACATTCAACAAGTGTTGCTGCGAACTGGTATCAATCACCCAAAAGCCTAACTGCCGGCCGGCATAGCGATCTGCCAAATTGGTCAACACTTGCCAAATAGCCTGACATTGCGGCTCGCAAGCGCCATCGTAAAAATAAATAAAATGCCAGCGACCTTGCAGATCGGCATTGGTATATAAATGTTGCTGCTTATCGCGTAATAAAAAATTCGGCAGACTGGCCGGCGTACTTAATTGATAACCGCCCGGTGCGATAGGCTTGAGTTTATCCTCGCTGTCCGGACCGATTTGCTGGCCCATATAAACGATTAATAAAAACGCCACCACTGCAAGATATATCAGCAGAAAACGCTTAGAATGCATGTTTTTGATTAAGTCTTGCATCAGCCTCATCTTAACTGTTGGCTGGGCTGTAATTCGCGGATTGCCCATGAAAGAAAAGCTGTTTCAGTCTACGCTGCTCGTCAGCCTGATGACGTTTTTATCACGGATCATGGGCTTTGTCCGGGATATCGTTATCGCACGTTTTTTTGGTGCCGGGCTGGGTGCCGACGTATTTTTTGTCGCCTTTAAAATTCCTAACTTTTTGCGCAGATTATTTGCCGAAGGCGCATTTTCGCAAGCCTTTATTCCGGTATTAGCCGAATATCGTGAACGTGGCGACAAAGACTTACAAAGCCTGATTGCCGCAACAGCAGGGACGTTATTCGGTGTTTTGTTTTTTATCACCTTAATTGGCGTTTTAGCGGCGCCGGTCATCATCATGATTTTTGCGCCGGGCTTTTTGGATGAGCCAACCAAACTGCAACTGGCCGGCCAGTTACTGGCGATTACCTTTCCCTATCTGCTGTTTGTCTCGTTGACCGCATTAAGCGGCGCCATTCTCAATAGCTTCGGTAAATTCGCCATCCCGGCATTTACCCCGGTGTTTTTAAACCTGTCCTTGATCGGCTCTGCCATCTGGCTGGCCCCATTACTTGATGAACCGATCAAAGCCCTGGCCTGGGGCGTGTTTATCGGTGGTCTGGTGCAACTAATATTTCAAATACCATTTTTGCAACAAATCGGCAGCTTGCCAAAACCGCGCTGGGCTTGGCGCGACAGTGGCGTACAAAAAATATTAACCCTGATGATCCCGGCAATGTTCGGCGTCTCGGTGTCACAAATAAATTTATTGCTTGATACTTTACTGGCGTCATTTTTAATTACGGGCAGCATTTCCTGGCTGTATTACTCAGACCGTCTGGTCGAGTTCCCACTTGGGGTGCTGGGCATTGCGCTGGCCACCGTGATCCTGCCCAATTTGTCGAAAAAACATGCCAGCGCTGCCGGTGAAGCCTTTTCACATACATTGGACTGGGGCCTGCGCTGGGTGTTTCTCATCGGCACACCGGCGATGCTCGGTCTGTTGATTTTAGCCGAGCCTTTGTTGCTGAGTCTGTTCCAATACGGCGAATTTACCCCCCATGATGCTCATCAGGCCTCATTGAGCTTGATGGCTTATAGCCTCGGTTTGTTGCCGTTTATTTTTATCAAAGTGCTGGCACCCGGTTATTTTGCCCGTCAGGACACCAAAACCCCTGTAAAAATCGGCATCATCGCCATGGTCGTCAATATGGGCCTGAATATCATCCTAATGCTTTCTTTGGCGCATGCCGGACTGGCATTGGCGACGGCTTTATCAGCCATGCTGAATGCTTTTTTACTGTATCGCGGCTTACGAAAAATCAATGTTTATCAGCCACATCATGGCTGGCTAAGTTTCTTTATCCGGCTGATTGTCGCCAATACTGTGTTATTGGCCATATTGCTTTATTTCACGCCGGATATTTCGCTCTGGCAGCAGGCTTCTGCATGGCTACGTGCGCAATGGCTGGCAATGTTAATCGGCGGCAGCGCACTGGTTTATTTTGTGGCATTACGCGTTTGTGGCATTAAACTCAAAGCACTGATTAAACCGGCTGACAGCCTGTAAAAAAAACAGCCCGCAAAAGCGGGCTGAACTGATCCGGCGACAAGATCAGAGAGAGGTCATTAAAAACGCCGGCCGATACCGACACCAAACACCCAGGGATCAATATCAGCATCTATTTCCGCATGGCCGACAGCGGTATTTTTAAAGTGTGCGGTGGTATCAATATCGAGATATTTCAAATCGACATTGATAAACCAGTCTTGATTGAGCGCTACGTCCATACCGGCCTGTACGGCAAGCCCCCAAGAGCTGTCCAGTTTGACGCTGTCACCACTTGCCGGCAAAACCGCACCCGCCACTTTTTCATCAAAGAAATAGGTGTAATTGACGCCCAGGCCCAAGTAAGGCTGCCAGCGATTATCTGGTAAAAAATGATATTGCAGCGTTAAAGTCGGTGGCAGCACTTTGGTATCAATAACGTCGCCCAAAGCCGACCAGTTACGCCGTCCTTTGACGGTATGTTCTGAGTAACCCAAAATCAATTCCATGCCCCAATGACGGCTGAGCATATAAGTAATATCCAGCTCAGGCACCGTATCACTGTCGACTTTTACGCCTTCCAGGCCAGTATCTACGCTGCCCAGCGTTAAACTGCCGCTGTCATCATTAGGCGCAACATGGATGACACGTCCACGGACCAGCCAATCACCGGCTTCATAAGCCAGCACCGGTAATGGCAGCAAAATGGGGATAACAACGTTAACGATAGCAATTAAAGGCTTCACAGCAGCACTCCAACAAGATGTTAGGTGCATGATAGAAATCAGTGAGCTATGCCATCTTGATCCAGGTCAATTTCATTGCATTTGGCTGTTAATTACACAAAGTCTTTAATTGCTTTTTATCAAGTAACGCAATCATTTTGCCCTGACACTCGATTAAGCCATCGTTGCTCAGCTGCGTCAGTAAACGGCTGACCGTTTCGATAGCCAGCCCCAGGTGATTAGCAATATCAATGCGTGACATCGGTAGTTGGAAGCGATTGGCTGCATAACCCCGCTCTTCGAAACGCCGTGATAAAGACATTAAAAATCCGACCAGCTTTTCCATAGCTGTTTTTTGACCAAGCGCCATCATTAATTGCTTGTCATTGGATAATTCTTTGCTGAGCCGGTTATATATTTGCTGCTGCAAAGCAGGAATTGCCTGACTCAGATCCTGTAGCCGGTCATAGGGCAACCCACAAACACTGCTGCTGGTCAGCGCCGTCGCTGTCGCCTGATATTGGCCGGTATGAATGGCATCCATACCAATCAAATCACCCGGTAAATAAAAACCAGTGATTTGCTCACGGCCATCAGCGGCCGTTAGCGTGGTTTTAAATGCGCCGGAGCGCACAACAAACAAACTATCAAAACTTTCAGCCATTTTATAAAGCGCCTGACCGCGGGCTAAAGGTTTAGTACGCCTGATGATACTGTCCAGCGTTTCCAGATCGTTACGATGTAATCCCAAGGGCAAACACAGACTGTATAAAGCACAGGAATCACAGGTCAGTTGCAACTGGTGCTCTTGTCGGGCGACATCCTTGAGCAGGGGAATTATGGCTGCATTTTGTATCATCACGGCTTCCATCTGGACTTGCTTGTATGATAACGCTTTAAACCACCGCCTCAAACGGTTATTATTTGCTTTTAATTCAAGCAATTTCAGGAAACATCATGACCGCTCGTAGCGCAAACATTGCGCGTAACACGTTGGAAACCCAAATCGAGGTTTCTTTGAATCTGGATGGCACCGGACAATTCCAAGCGGATACCGGCGTGCCTTTTCTGAATCACATGATGGAACAAATCGCCCGACACGGCTTGTTTGACCTCAGCGTCAAAGCCAAAGGCGATTTACATATCGATGCGCATCACACGGTTGAAGATACTGGCATTACGATTGGTCAGGCGCTGAAACAAGCACTGGGCGATAAAAAAGGCGTGATCCGTTATGGTCACGCTTACGTCCCGCTGGATGAAGCTTTGTCGCGCGTTGTGCTCGATTTATCGGGCCGTCCGGGTCTGGAGTTTGATGTCACCTTTACCCGTGACAAAATCGGCGAGTTTGATGTCGATTTGTTTTATGAATTCTTCCAGGGCCTTGTCAATCATGCCGGTATGACATTGCATATCGATAATCTCAAAGGCCGTAATGCCCACCATATTGCCGAAACTATTTTTAAAGCTTTCGGCCGGGCTTTACGTATGGCTGTGACGCTTGATGAACGAGCGCTTGGCCAGCTGCCATCGACCAAAGGCGCCTTATAGGCCTGAACCTTTTCGGGATTAATTCGGATTTCATATGTCTGACATTGCAGTGATTGATTACGGCATGGGCAATTTACGCTCTGTTGCCAAAGCACTGGAAACGGTCGCCCCCAAGCAGTCAATCTGCGTTACCGCCGATCCGCAAGAGATCCGTGCGGCAGACCGGATTGTCTTTCCGGGCGTTGGCGCCATCCGGGACTGTATGGCCGAAGTGCAACGTCTGGATTTATTGTCGGTTTTGACTGAAGTTGCACAAACCAAGCCTTTTTTGGGCATTTGTCTGGGCATGCA
Source organism: uncultured Methylophaga sp. (assembly GCA_964474075.1). Classification (GTDB taxonomy): domain Bacteria; phylum Pseudomonadota; class Gammaproteobacteria; order Nitrosococcales; family Methylophagaceae; genus Methylophaga. The sequence goes on along the minus strand of CAYYRO010000011.1, from coordinate 32,296 downwards.
GGCTTTGCTGGAGCACAGTGAAGAAAATAACGGCATAGAGGGCATTGGTTTATTTGCCGGCAATGTCCGTTATTTTGATGACGCCGCCAAAGCCAGCCTGAAAGTACCGCATATGGGCTGGAATCAGGTCAGACAAAGCCAGAACCATCCTTTATGGCAGGATATTGCCGATAACAGCCGATTTTATTTTGTGCACAGCTATTATGTGGCACCATCAAATCCTGCCGATATTGCCGGCGAAAGCGACTATCCTGAAGCATTTGCGGCCGCTCTGGCGCGTGATAATGTGTTTGCCGTACAGTTTCACCCGGAAAAAAGTCAGCATGCCGGACTGCAATTACTGAAAAATTTTGTGCAATGGGACGGCAAGTCCTAAATAACCGTATGGAGAAAGCGATATGTTGTTAATCCCTGCCATTGATCTGAAAGAGGGTCACTGCGTTCGGTTGCGTCAGGGACGCATGGAAGATAACACCGTATTTTCGGAAGACCCGATAGCAGTAGCAGCCCGCTGGGTTGAAGCCGGCGCTAAACGCTTGCATATGGTTGATTTGGATGGTGCTTTTGCTGGTAATCCGGTTAATGCCGAGGTAATCCACGAAATCTGCAAAGCTTTTCCGGATCTGGATGTCCAAGTCGGTGGTGGCATCCGTGATGAAGACACCATTCAAACCTATCTGCATGCCGGTGTGCGCTTTGTCATTATCGGCACCAAAGCCATTAATGCGCCGCATTTTGTCGGCGATGTTTGTGCGGAATTTCCCGGTCATATTATCGTTGGTCTTGATGCCAAAGACGGCAAAGTCGCCATTGATGGCTGGTCTAAATTATCCAATCACGATGTTATCGATATTGCCCAGCAATTTGAACAAGATGGCGTAGAAGCCATTATTTACACCGATATCAGCCGTGATGGCATGATGCAGGGCGTCAATCTGGAATCGACCCGCGATTTGGCCCGCGCCATTAACATACCGGTTATTGCCTCCGGCGGTGTCACTAACTACGACGATATTAAAGCCTTGTGTCACTATGAATCAGAGGGTGTCATGGGGGCTATCGTCGGCCGGGCCATTTATGAAGGTAGCATTGATCTCGCTGAAGCCCAGAAAATGGCCGATCAACTGAACCCACCGCTGCAATTCTGATGACACTGGCCAAACGCATTATTCCTTGTCTCGACGTTGATGCAGGGCGTGTTGTTAAAGGCGTGCAGTTTGTTGATATCCGTGATGCCGGCGATCCGGTTGAAATTGCCAAACGCTACGACGCGCAGGGCGCAGATGAACTGACCTTTCTCGATATTACCGCCACCCATGATAATCGCGATACCATGCATCATGTGGTCGAAGCGGTGGCCAGTCAGGTGTTTATTCCACTGACGGTGGGTGGCGGTATCCGCACCGTTGCCGATATCCGCAAAATGCTCAATGCCGGTGCCGATAAAGTCGGCATTAATTCGGCTGCAGTGAAAAATCCGGAATTTGTACGTGAAGCCGCTGAAAGATTTGGCTCACAATGTATTGTTGTTGCCATTGACGCCAAACGGGTTTCTACTGACGGGGAGTCGCCACGCTGGGAAATTTTTACCCATGGTGGCCGCCAGCCGACCGGCATTGATGCCGTCGAATGGGCTAAAAAAATGGTCGCTTACGGTGCTGGCGAAATCCTGCTGACCAGCATGGATCGTGATGGCACTAAATCAGGGTTTGACCTGGAATTAACCCGTGCTGTCAGTGATGCCGTAGTAGTGCCCGTGATTGCCTCCGGCGGTGTCGGTAAACTGCAGGATTTAACGGATGGCATTAAGCTCGGTCATGCCGATGCGGTATTAGCAGCCAGTATTTTCCATTTCGGTGAACACACTGTCGGTGAAGCCAAACAGCAAATGGCCGAGCAGGGCATTGAGGTCCGGCTATGAGTCACTGGCTGGATCAGGTTAAATGGAATTCAGATGGCCTGGCACCGGTTATTACGCAAGACTATAGAAGTAAGCAAGTACTTACTTTAGCCTGGATGAACCGCGAGGCTTTGCAGCTTTGCGCCGAAACCGGCCATGCCGTTTACTGGTCTCGATCCCGGCAAAAAATCTGGCATAAAGGTGAACAATCCGGCCATCAGCAACTTATCAAAGCGATCCGGCTGGATTGCGATAATGATGCGATTTTGCTGGAAGTTGAACAAGTAGGCGGCATTGCCTGTCACACCGGCAGAGTGCATTGTTTTTTCCAGCTGCTGCAAGATGGTCAGTGGCAAACCGTTGAGCCCGTTGTTAAAGATCCCAAAGAGATATACTCATGAGCGATATTCTCAACCAGCTTTATCAGGTCCTGCAACAGCGCAAGCAAGCTGATCCTGACAGCTCTTATGTCGCCAGTTTGTATCATGCCGGCACTGATAAAATCCTCAAAAAACTGGGTGAAGAAGCGACCGAAACGGTGATTGCCGGTAAAAGTGGTGATCGTCAGCAAATTATTTATGAGACCGCCGATCTGTGGTTCCACTCCATGGTTTTATTGGCGCATAATGATGTTGAATTACAGGCCGTACTTGACGAACTGGATCGACGTTTTGGCTTGTCAGGTCTTGAAGAAAAAGCCCGCCGGAGTCCGAAATGAGTGACTGTATTTTCTGTAAAATTGTGGCCGGGGATATCCCGTCCAGCAAAGTATACGAAGATGACCAGCTGTACGTTTTTAAGGATATTAATCCAAAAGCTGCTGTGCATTTATTAGTGATCCCCAAGCAACATATTGCCCGGCTGGATCACGCTGATGACAGTCACGGCAAATTATTGGCGAGCATGTTATTAAAACTTCCAGAACTGGCGGAATCACAAGGCTTGAATAACGGATTCCGTACTATCGTTAATACCGGCCCCGGCGGCGGTCAAGAAGTTGATCATTTACACTTTCATTTGCTGGGCGGTAAAGACCTGCCCGGTTTTCACTAGGAGCAGTCTATGGGTTTCGGTGGCATTAGTGTCTGGCAGTTACTGATCATTCTGGTAATCGTCGTGTTGTTGTTTGGCACCAAAAAAATTCGCTCATTAGGCGGTGATTTGGGCAGTGCTATTCGCAGCTTCAAAAGCTCTCTGAAAGATGGTGAACAGGATGATGATAAAAAAAATGATCAACAGTTAAATCATAACGCCGACGATCATGTGCACGACAACACTGTCCACAAAGAAAAAGATACTGACAAAAGTTAATTGCCGTGTTTGATATCGGTTTCTGGGAGCTGATTCTGATTGCGGTCGTCGCGCTGGTGGTCGTTGGCCCTGAAAAACTGCCAAGACTGGCCCGAATTACCGGTCTTTGGCTGGGCCGTGCCAATGCACAATTGCAGGCAATCAAAAATGAAATTTCCGCCGAGCTGCGTGCTGAAGAACTCAAACAAGCGCTGGGTAAACCGGATGATTTACCGGATTTAAACGAAAAAATTGATTTAGATACCCCAACCGAAAAACCCAAAAAGCCGGCCGCTGATACGCCGACTGATGCTGATGAGCAATCCAATGGAAAAAGCTGAACAACAGCCCTTGCTTTCACATTTAGTTGAGCTGCGGGATCGGTTACTACGCGGCATACTGGCGATATTGCTGATTGCTCTATGTTTACTGCCGTTTGCCAATGATTTATATCTGATTTTATCTGAACCACTGCTCAAACATTTACCCTCCACCAGCAGCATGATTGCCACCGAAGTGGCCTCGCCATTTCTGGCACCATTCAAACTGACCTTAACGGCTGCGATGCTATTGGCTATGCCGGTGATGCTTTATCAGCTCTGGGCATTTATCGCGCCTGGTCTTTACCAGCATGAGCGGCGAATTGTATTTCCGTTGATGTTTGCCAGTACTTTGCTGTTTGTGCTGGGAATCTTGTTCGCCTATTTTGTCGTATTTCCCCTGATGTTTGGCTTCTTAACGCAAGCCGCCCCCGAAGGCGTGGCGGTGATGACCGACATCAGTCACTATCTGAATTTTGTCCTGAAATTGTTTTTTGCGTTTGGCCTGGCATTTCAAGTGCCGATCGCGACGTTATTGTTGATCTGGACCGGTGCCAGCAGCGTTGAAAGCTTAAAGGAAAAACGACCTTATGTGATTGTCGGTGCCTTTGTCATTGGTATGTTGTTGACGCCGCCTGATGTCATTTCGCAAACCCTACTGGCAGTTCCCATGTGGCTGTTATTCGAGCTGGGTTTATTGTGCGCGCGATTTTTACCGAAATACGCCGCTAAAAATGATGATGGCAATCCGCCGTCAGATCAGGCTGATTAATCCTTATAACGCATGCGAGTACCATGCTGTAGCGACAGGGTGATTTCATCTGCGCTAAGCGCTTTGGGGAAATAAACACCGGAAATTTTAGTTCCGTGAATACTGGCACCTTCCAAACTTTTGCAGGCCCGGAAATCAATGCCGCGTAAGTCAGCTTGCCGAAAATAACAATTCGATAAATCAAGGTTATCCGCGATCATTCCCTGCAAATTCATATGGCGGAAATCACAGCCTGTTAAATCGGCGACCTCACCAGACTTAATGCGCTGATTAAACTGATCGATTTGTCCGTCACGCAGCAGGCGGTACAGTGGATCGTGGGAAATAATCGGTTCAGCCATAACTGCTCAAGCCGTCAAATCAATAGTGCCGCCGGGATTTTGCGGATCAAAACCTTCTGTCGTAAGTTCTGATGCTTCATTAACCACCTGCACATTCGTCAATGCGGAAGCAGACTGTTCCTGCGCCAAGGTTGTATCTTTTGTTTCCGATGTTTGTTGACTCGTGGTCTGCTGACCGACCTGCCGATTTTCGTTATTCAATGGATTGGTCAATGTTGGCTGACCAGCGAATGGGACAATACCAGGAATTTCCATTTTTAGCTCCTTTCACAAACGTGAATTAGCATCATTTTAAGCATTGATCAGCGCATATTGCAATGTGCTGCTTTCACCGTTAAACCGACGAATTTTAATACTTTTGTAGTTGTCATCTTAGCACTGGTTCAGTCATTTTTTTGTGATATTGTTGACATACGCTTTATTTTTCGCGGATTCAGGTTAATGCGCTTATTTAAACGTTTGTTGTGCGCTTTACGAAATAGTTTGCTACTGGGTGGCAGTTTACTGATCTTTGCTTGCCAACCAGCCATGGAACCGCCTTTACGTGTTGGCAGTAATATCTGGGCGGGCTATGAAGCGTTATATCTGGCCCGGGAGTTGGACTTTTATCCTGACAATACCGTCGCTTTAAAAGAGCTGAGCTCTAATACCGAGGTTTTGCGCGCTTTCCGGCAAGCGCAATTGGATATCGCTGCATTAACGCTGGATGAAGCATTACGGTTGTCGGAGCAGGTTGCCGATCTGCAAATTCTGTTAGTCACCAATATTTCTGATGGTGCCGATAAGGTCATCAGTCATCCGGAAATAAGCCAGATTCAGGGGCTCAAAGGCAAACGCATCGCCGTTGAAGAAAATAGTGTCGGTATTTATTTACTTTACCAAGCGCTGCAAAAATCCCAGCTGAGCTTTGATGATGTTGTGCTGTTGCCATCGACGGTCAATCAACATTTACAGCTGATGCAAAGCCAACGTGCCGATGCGGTGGTAACTTTTGACCCCACCGCCTATCAGCTGCAACAGCTGGGCTTTAAAATCTTATTCGACAGCAAACAGCTTGATAACAAAATTGTTGACGTGCTGGTTTGCCGTAAGTCATTGCTGGCAGAACGCCCCCAGGCCGTTAAACAATTATTAGCCGCTTATTGGCAGGCCCAAGAGGTACTGGTTAATTCGCCACAACAAGCTTATCCCCTGATCGCAAAGCGTCTTGGGGTTGAGGTAAATGCACTGTCGGCTATTTATCAAAACCTGATCCTGCCGGACCAATCTCTTAATGCCCAAATTATTGCTGAAGATCTACCCGCCATTATCGACCAAACTGGTCATTTTTTACTGAAGCAGGGTTTATTAACAAACCCACCGGATGCGCGGTCACTTTTGAGCGATGAAGCGTTATGAGTGCTGTGCAGACGTTTCGTCTGAACGTTTGGATCCCGGCGGTTGTGGTCAGTCTGTTTTTGATCTTATTTGGTATTCAGGTTTATAGCGAATTTACTGAACGGCAACGATTAGTCATTGAAAATGCCCAAAATAACTTAAAAGAGACGGCATTACAGTTAGCGCATAACCTTGAATACGCGCTGGCCAATAATGACCAACAACAGGCCCAAAGTCATATTGCGCGTTACAGCTTACGCAGAGACGCAAGCTTTAGTGTTTTACTGAATCCAGAGCAACAGATTGTCCATGCTTCACGCTTTGCCTGGGTGGCTGAAAATGCCGGCAGCATTTTTAACACTCGGCAATTAACACTGATAAAACAGGCTGCTGAAAACCAACAGATCCAACAGCAATACGCTGAGGGGATTTTGAATATTGCTGTGCCATTAACGCAAAGCGGCCGGGGTTTATTTGATGCCGATGAAGATATGCCGGTGCTGTTTATGGAGAGCAATATCAACTATCAGCTTGGCCAGATAAGTCAGAACCTCTGGAAAGAATTAATACCGGTTTTACTGTTATTTTTGCTGGCGACTTTTTTATTGATGCTCATCATTCGGGCTATCGTTTTAAAACCGCTTTTTGCACTCAAGAATCTTGCCAGACAACTCGGCCAACAACAGTTTGACCTGCAAAATCCATTGCAGGGCCAAACCGCACAAACGGATGTGGCCGAGGCGCTGGTGAATGCCGGCCGGCAATTCAAACAATATATTGCTGAAATAACGGATCGTGAAAGACGCCTCAATGTCACCCTGCAGTCCATTGGTGACGCGGTTATTGTCTGCGATGCTGATGGCTTGATCACCCGCATTAACCCCGTTGCCAGCCGGTTAACCGGTTGGTCAGAACAACAGGCTCTGGGCCAGCCGTTATTGACCGTTTTTGATATCTACCATGCAACGACCCATGAACCTATCGCCAACCCGGTCAGCGCCGTACTAGCGACCGGCGAAACCATCGAGCTGGCTAATCACACGGTGCTCTATGCAAGAGATGGCGGCCGTTATCATATTTCCGACAGTGCGGCGCCGATCCGCGCCCAGGATGATCCTAAAGCGCCTATCCTTGGCGTCATTCTGGTATTTCAGGATGTCACCCAGCAATATCAGCTGCGTCAGGAATTACGGCAATCGGTGGATTTCCTGCAAAACATGCTGCGAGTCACGCCAAGCGTCACCTATGTTTTGGACATTTTGCCGGGGCCGGTTTTCCAGTTGGTCTATGTAACGGAAGCTGTAGAAGGCGTGACCGGGCAAAATGCTGAATACTGGCTGGCAAACGCACAAAACTGGTTAAGCCGCATTCACCCAGATGATGTTGAAAGCGTGCAAAAAACGCTGCAAACCGCATTGGCCAGCAATACACCAATTACCAATACCTTCCGTTTCAAACACCGTGATGGTCACTATATTCATGTGCAGGATCATCTTAGCGCAACTTCCAGCTATGACGCCCCAGGACATCGCCGGCAAATTGTCGGGGTAGTACTGGATATCAGCGCTCAGCAACAAACCATTGCCGAAAATCAGTTGCTCGGCGACATTCTTGAACGTTCGGTTAACGAAATTTACATTATTGATGCCGAGTCACTGAATTTTATGATGGTTAATCAAGGCGCCCGGAACAATCTTGGCTATTCCATGGAAGAGCTGCGGCAAATGACGCCACTGGATTTAAAACGGAATTTTAATCGTGAACAGCTGATGCGAAAATTCCGGCCATTGCTGCAACATCAGCAAAGCAGGCTGCAATTTGAAACGGAGCACTGGCGAAAAGACAACAGTCATTACTCGGTCAGCGTTTCCGTTCAGCTGGATCGTTATGGTGATCGCAAAGTCTTCGTTGTCATCGCTGATGACATTAGCGAACGTAAACGGATTGAGAAAGCCCTTCTCGAAGAGCGTTCACTACTCCGCGGGATTATTGACTCCACCCCGGATATGATTTTCTGTAAAGACACCAAAGGTGTTTATATTCGCTGTAATAAAGCCGTCGAGCAATTACTGGGTTTATCTGAAGCAGAGATTATCGGCAAAACCGATTTTGATTTATTCGGCGAAGCTGAGGCCCGTCGTTTTATTGAACATGACCGTTTGGCGATTGCCCGCGGGGTTAGTCACCTCAATGAAGAAACCTTGAGTTATCCGGACGGCCATCAAGTATTACTGGAAACCTTGAAAGCACCGTTTCGTAACGCCAAAGGTGAAACACTGGGTACGCTCGGTATCGGCCGCGATATTACCCAACAGCGACGCGCTGAGCAGGCTCTGCATCTGGCCGGCATGGTCTTTGAGAGCAGTAATGAAGGCATCATCATTACCGATGCGGACAACCGTATTATCCGGGTCAACCCGGCATTTACCGCTATGACCGGTTATCCGGAAGCTGACGTTATCGGCCATAATCCCTCTCTATTGAAATCCGGTAAACATGACAGTCATTTTTATCAAGAACTCTGGCGAAAACTCGACGCCGAGGGTAACTGGTCAGGCGAAATTCACAACCGTCGCAAAAATGGTGAAATCTACCTGCAGTGGTTGTCGATAACACAGGTCAGCAATATGGAAGGTGAGCGGCAAAACTATGTTGCCATCATGTCCGATATCAGCAAATTCCGCGAAGCTGAACAACGAATAAGCTTTCTGGCACATCACGACGTATTGACCAAGCTACCCAACCGGGCATTGCTCAGCGACAGGATTCGACAAGCCATTATTGCCTGCGATCGGCACGATCAAAAACTGGCTTTACTGTACATGGATTTGGATCGTTTTAAGTTTATCAACGACAGCCTGGGCCATGCGATCGGGGATTTACTGCTGATAGCCGTCGCCGATCGACTTATAGAACATAAGCGGGAACAAGACACCGTTTGCCGCACCGGTGGTGATGAATTTATTGTGCTATTACCGGACACCGATGCTGATGGGGCTGCTCATGTGGCCCACAAACTGATCGAAAAAATGACTGAGCCCTTTGATATCGAAGGCAATCAGTTGTTTGTTACCTTGTCGATTGGTATCAGTATTTATCCTGATAATGGCAACGATGGCGAAACCCTCAATAAGCATGCTGATACAGCCATGTACCGGGCCAAACATGCCGGTCGAAATCAATACCAGTTTTTTACCGAGGAAATGCACTCACAAATTGTCCATAAACTGGAACTGGAGCATGCACTGCGCTTCGCCCTTGCGCGAAACGAGCTTTATCTGGAGTATCAGCCGCAAATAGATATCCATGCCAACCGCATTAACGGTGCTGAAGCTTTATTGCGCTGGCAACACCCACAAATGGGTAAAATTTCTCCGATGGAATTTATTCCCATTGCTGAAGAGACCGGCATGATCAATCCGATTGGCAACTGGATCCTGCATAACGCGATTGCACAGTGTAAACAATGGGTAGATGCCGGCCACAGCGATTTATTGATGGCCATTAATTTATCGGCTGTACAGTTTAATAATCCCAAACTGGTCACTACGATCGTTGACATCCTGCATGAGCATCAGCTGCCACCGGAAAACCTGGAACTGGAAATCACCGAATCGGTTGCGATGATCAATATTGATTTGACCATCAAACAACTGCGGGCGCTGGCAGATAACGGCATTCGTTTATCGCTCGATGATTTTGGAACCGGTTATTCCTCATTAAATTATTTAAAAAAATTCCCTATTAACAAACTGAAAATTGATCAGGGTTTTGTTTTTGATATGCTCGTTGATGAAGACGATGCAGCGATTGTCGATGCGGTTATTACTTTGGCGCGATCGCTGGGTTTAAAAACCCTTGCTGAAGGCGTTGAAACCCACGCGCATTTACTGGCATTACAAAAAAAAGGCTGTGATTTTATGCAGGGCTTTTATTTCAGCCGGCCAGTTGGCCCGGAACAATTTATCAGCCTGATAAATAAACGCCCCTTGCCCTGAGCTTCACGCTACACTGACATAAACGGTAAAGGAGCCCCCATGCGACAACAACAAATCGACCAAATCGAAGTGCTGCTGCACTTTAACCTTGATACCACGCTGCAAGGACTGAAAATTCATCACGATGCACGACCCGGCCTGGTGAGTGCAGCTAAACAGTTACATGAACTGGGACTTATCACAGAACATGATGGCGGCTATTTAACCGATTTAGGTCATGAAGCGGCTGAGCATTTACAGTTGGCACTGCAGATTATGAAACCTGTCAGCTAAGGCGCTGATAAATCTCAAAACGGTAATCAAACTGGTTTTTGGCATCTGCTGTATGGCTTTCCTGCGACAGTAGTTGCCATTGCTGCCAGTTGATTTCTGGAAACCAGGTATCGCCATCTAACGCTGTTAATACGCGAGTTAAATACAACTTGTCAGCTTTGGGCAACAACTGTTTATACAACGAAGCACCGCCCATCAACATCACCTCTGTTTCATCAGCACACAAAGCCAAGGCAGCATCCGGGTTCTGAGCCAGTTCACAACCGTCTGCTGGCTGATAATCCGTTTGACTGGTAACCACAATATTACGCCGTCCGGGTAAGGCTCGACCTATTGATTCATGGGTATTACGGCCCATGATCAGCGGTTTGCCCATTGTCGTGCGTTTGAAAAATTGCAGGTCGGCAGATAAGCGCCAGGGCAACTGGTTATCTTTACCAATCAATCTATTTTCATCCATTGCCACAATTATCGATAACATCAGTCAGTCCCCGGGAAAATGCCGCAACAGCATATCAGTTATACACCGGCGATCACGAAATTAAGCCTGTAACAAAACACTTTCCTGCAATTTCTTAAGCGAATAAATTACCGATCAGCCAATAGCCTGCATTTTAATATTGTTATTACTTACAATAACTTAAAATTTTGGCACACCTTGTATAAGGTCTGTACAGGATCGGTATGCTTGCTAGCACAGAGGGGATCATAAGCTGTGGATAACTTTACCTGTGGATAACTCCACTATTTATCCACAATTGTCCCATGCCGCAAAAGTAAAGTTACCCACAAGGTAAAGCTAACTTAAGTTGTTCATTTAGCTTCACAAAACAAATTTATCCCGCTATTCACAGGCAATAAACATTAACATCACTAAAGATCTTTCTATCTCTTAACTTATATTGATTAATGTCCTGCATCATCGAAATTGCCATCAACTGTCCACTCAGACAAACATTTGATTATTTATCAGATGAACCAGCCCGAGTTTGGCAAAAAGGTATGCGGGCCAAAGTATCTTTTGCCAATAAAGACGTTATTGGCATTGTGACCGCCATAAAAGCTACTGATGAACAGGATCGCAAACTAAAACCGATTATTAAGCGACTTGATGATTTAGGCTGTCTTGATAAGGAATTATTTGACCTTATCCTTTGGCTGAGTCGTTATTATCATCATCCGATTGGTGACTGTTTCGCTACCGCATTACCAAAAAAAATCCGCCAGGGCGAATCATTGCAAGCCAATCAGCAAACCTTCTGGCAAGTACTCGATAACCATCCAGATAAACTTGGCCAAAAACAGCAACAGATCTTCGAAGCCTTACAGCAATATCCGAATGGTCTCAGTGAAACTGCGTTAAAAAACAAATTAGGTTCAGTCAAAAGCAGTCTGAAAGGCTTAGAAGAAAAATCTGTGGTGACCCGTTATGAGCAAGCTGATGTTGAAATAACGCAAGAAATCACTGAAAAAAGCTGGCCACTCAATGATGATCAATTACAGATCTGCCAAAAAATTGAACAAAAATTCGATCAATTTCAGCCTTTTTTACTGCACGGCATAACCGGTAGCGGCAAAACCGAAGTCTATTTAACGCTGGCCCGTCAGCAGATTAAACAAGGCAAACAAGTACTTATCCTGATCCCTGAAATCAGTTTAAGTGGCCAGTTTGTCGCTCGGTTTAAAGCCGGATTAACAGGCAGAGTCGTGTTAAGTCATTCCGGCATTAACGACAGTCAGCGTAAACAAGCCTGGTGTTTAGCCAACAGCGGCGAAGTAGATGTCATTATCGGTACCCGTTCAGCGGTGTTTATGCCGTTAAAGCGACCTGGCTTACTGATTATTGATGAAGAGCACGACAGCGCCTACAAACAACAGGATGGCCTTCGTTATCACGCTCGCAATATCTTGCTGATGCGAGCAAAAAACTTAAAAATCCCGATAGTCTTAGGCAGTGCAACCCCGTCGCTGGAAAGTTTGCATCAGGTCAAACTTGGCAAATATCAATTACTGGAATTAAAAAAGCGCGCAGGTAACGCTGCTTTGCCTAATGTGTCTTTGATCGATTTGAGTATGGAACCTCAAGCCGTTATCAGTCAGGCCTTGCAGCAAAAAATCCAGCAACATCTGCAAAAACAACAACAGGTTTTGCTGTTTATTAACCGTCGCGGTTTTGCACCGGTGTTAATGTGTCACAGCTGTCAGTGGCAAGCCCAGTGCAAAAGCTGTGATGCCAAAATGGTTGTGCATCAACAGCGGCAACAACTGTTTTGTCACCATTGTGGCTTGATTCAGCGATTGCCAATGCAATGCCCAAGCTGTAATGCCGAAGATTTAAATACTTATGGCGCCGGCACGGAAAAAATTGAACAGCTATTGCAAAAGTTGTTTTCCGATACGCAGGTCCTCCGTATCGACCGGGATACCACGCAAACCGTTAATGCCTTTGATAATTTGTTCCAGCCTATACGTGATGGTGAATCGGCTATTTTAGTCGGCACACAAATGCTCGCCAAAGGCCATGATTTTCATAAAGTCACGTTGGTAGGAATTCTGGATGCCGATCAAGGCTTATTCAGTGCTGATTTCAGGGCCAGTGAATATTTGGCACAGTCCATTGTGCAAGTAACCGGCAGAGCAGGCCGTGGCGAAGTACAGGGTGAAGTATTGATTCAAACCCGGCAAATCAGCCACCCGTTCTGGCAGCAGGTCTTGGCACAGGATTACGGCAAACTGGCTGAAGATTTGTTAAATGAACGCATCAGCATGCAATTACCGCCAGCAAGTTTTTGGGCAATATGGCGCGCAGAATCGCCTTTCGCTGAACAAGCCATCAGTTTATTACAGGAAATTTCAGATCAACTCGGCCAGCCAAGTCACGTTCAAATCATGGGGCCGGTACCCGCGCTGATGGAAAAACGTGCCGGGCGATATCGCGCGCAATTAGTATTTTGCAGTCAGTCACGTAATGCTTTGCATCGATTAATTGATGTGGCGATGGATAATATCAGTCGTAGCAAACTGGCCCGAAAAGTACGCTGGTCGCTGGATATTGATCCAATAGAATTATTATAAATCCGCTGTATAAGGCTGCGGTGATGTTATCGCGGCTTTGATCAGTTAAAATGCCTTTTTTGATAATCATCAAACCGGAAGCCTCCTCTTTTGAAAGCACACCTGATAACGCTGCTGCAACAGACTTTAACCACGCTTCAACAGCAACAACAATTACCGGCTGATATTGATGCCAGCATCAACATCGAGCGCAGCAAAGATAAAGCACACGGTGATTTCGCCTGCAATATCGCCATGGTGCTCGCCAAACCGGCAAAAATGAATCCACGGCAAATTGCCACGCTGATTATTGATAATTTGCCGGCTGATGACGTGTTGGCCAAAGCTGAAATCGCCGGTCCCGGTTTTATTAATCTGTTTTTAACCGAAGCTGCCAAATTGCAGGTGGTTAACGAAGTATTAACCAAAGCAGGGCAATTTGGTCTCAGTACAGTCGGCGCTGGTAAAAAAGCGCAGGTCGAATTTGTTTCGGCCAATCCCACTGGCCCGTTACATGTTGGTCATGGCCGCGGCGCTGCTTACGGTAGTGTTGTCAGCAGTTTGCTGAAAGCGGTCGGTTTTGATGTCCACCGCGAATATTACGTTAACGATGCCGGCCGGCAGATGGATATTCTGGCGACCAGTGTCTGGTTGCGTTATCTGGAATTACTGGGCGAAAACATCACTTTTCCAAGCAATGGTTATCGCGGCGACTATATCCGTGATATCGCCGCCGAGCTGGAGCAAAATCATAACAGCACTTTTTTGCGTCCGGCTGCTGAAGTTTTTGCCGGTGTGCCTGCCGACGAACCACAAGGCGGCGATAAAGAAGCACATATTGATGGTTTAACCGAACAAGCCAAAAAGTTACTGGGTAAAGTTGATTACCGCACCGTATTCGATACCGGTCTTAATGCTATTTTGGGCGATATCCGTGAAGATTTGGCACAGTTCGGCGCTGAATATGATGAATGGTTTTCGGAGCGTTCTCTAGTCGAAAGCGGCGTTGTTGATAAAGCGATTGAGACGTTGAAAGCCGCTGATATGCTGTATCAGCAAGAAGGTGCCTGGTGGTTTAAATCGACTGAATTTGGCGATGAAAAAGATCGGGTCGTCGTTCGCGACAATGGTCAGGCGACGTATTTCGCATCAGATATTGCCTATCATCTGCACAAATATCAGCGTGGTTTTGATCACATTATTGATATCTGGGGCGCTGATCATCACGGCTATATTCCGCGGGTCAAAGCTGCAGTACAGGCCATGCAGCAAGATGTCAGTAAGCTCAAGGTATTACTGGTGCAATTTGCCGTGTTATACCGTGGCAGCGAAAAAGTCGGTATGTCGACCCGTAGTGGTGAATTTGTCACGTTGCGTGAATTACGTGAAGAAGTCGGTAATGACGCGGCGCGGTTTTTTTATGTGCTTCGCAGCGCCGATCAGCATATGGATTTTGATCTGGAACTGGCAAAATCGCAAAGTAATGATAATCCGGTGTATTACGTGCAATATGCCCATGCCAGGGTTTGCAGTGTTTTCCGCCAGTTAGCGGAGCGAAATGGTGACTGGGAGCAATCGGCTGGTCTTAACAATTTGCAGTTGTTAAATACCGATCATGAACAAGCTCTATTGACCATGCTGGCACGTTATCCGGAGATTCTGGAATTGGCGGCAGTTAATTACACACCACATTTACTGGCACATTATCTGATGGATTTGGCCCGTGATTTTCATACCTACTACAACGCCTATCAGTTTATCAGTGATGATTTATCAATGACGCAAGCACGATTAACATTGATTGCAGCGGTCCGGCAGGTGATTGCCAATGGTCTGGGTTTAATGGGCGTTTCCGCGCCGCAATCGATGTAAGGGGCCTGTTATGGCAGCAAAACAAAATAGTCGTAACCGTCAGCAGCAACAGCGCGGCAGCATGCCCTGGGGGCCAATGCTGCTCAGTTTTGCCGTTGGCGCTTTTGTCATGTTTCTGGTGCATTTAAAAGATAATGTCCCGGCTGATGGCACACCGAAAACGGCGCAGCAGGAAAAACAATCAGGCGGTATTGAGCCGACTTTTGATTTTTATACGTTGTTACCGGAATCAGAAGAAGTCGTCACCCGGCCACAAGCATCGCAGCAGACCATTGTGACAGCACCACCTGAAGAAACTGCCGAAACAGTCACTGAGCCTGAAACCGCAGCAACTTTGGATAAACCGGCAGAAACCGTTAATGCCGAAGCAACTGAAAGCTATATGATTCAGGTCGGATCATTTAAAAAACTTTCTGATGCCGATGCCTATCGTGCCAAACTGGCATTTCTTGGTGTTGAGTCTAAAGTTCAGACCGTTACTATTGACGATAAAGATACCTGGCATCGGGTACAGATAGGGCCAATCGCCGGTCGTGCCCAGGCCGATGCAATGCAAAAACAATTACGTGAAAACGCTATAGATTCATTGTTATTGCGGGCCAAACACAGTTAAGTCACTGACCGTTTTTGCTTGAAGCTGCGCGGTAGCGCCCCAAGATAGTTAAATATTATCCGAGGAATTGCAAAATGAATGATGCAAGTACCGCCACCACCTGGCAGGAAGTCGCCAGTCCATTTTGTGGTATTGCCGCAGATGATCTGGTTATTGAAGCCAAAGGCAATCAAATAAAAGTGCTGGAAAATGGCGATGCCATTAATACGCCGGCGTTTGAAACACCGCTTGGCGACACCCAGCCGCGTATTCAGGGAAAAGAAGTCACTCTTGAACAGGCGGTATCCCATATTGCCGAACATTTACGAACTGCCAGGCAGCCTTTGATTGGTGGTCTGGGTACCGATTTAAATGGTGCCCGTGCAGTAATGGCATTGGCTGATAAAAGTGGCGCTTCCATTGATAGTCAATTTTCGCCGGCGGCCTTCCGTAATATTCTGGTGTTGCAGGATACCGGTTATATGACCACCACCTTGACCGAAGCACGTAACCGGGCTGATGTCATTGTCTTGGTGGGCAGTGACATTGAAAGTAGTTTTCCGCGCTTTTTTGAGCGCGTGGTCTGGCCGGCGGAATCAATGTTTGATGTCGACTTAGCGCAGCGAAAAGTTATCTATCTGGGTACGAAACCATCAGCGGATATGTCAACGGCGCCGGATGGTCGAAAAGCACAGGTTTTAGACTGTGATGATGCCGATTTACCTGAAGTATTGTCGGTATTACGGGCATTAATTAATAACAAAACAGTCCAGGCGGAATCGGTTGGTGGTATTAAGGTCAGCGATTTACAGCAATTAACCGATACCCTGAAAGCCGCTGAATATTCGGTCTTTACCTGGTCTGGCACGCAGCTTAACTATAATCATGCTGAAGCCAGTATTCAGATGCTCTGTGAAGCTATAAAAGATCTTAATAAAGATACCCGCAGCAGCGGCCTGCCATTAGGCGGCAAACAAGGTGATACCACGGTTAACGCGGTGGCTTCGTGGCAAAGCGGTTATCCGATGCGTAGCAGTTTCCAGCGAGGGTATCCGGAATACGATCCGTTTATTTTTGACAGTCGGCGGATGCTGGCTGAAAACGAAGCCGATCTGCTGATCTGGGTTAATGCTTACGATGTTAAGGGAACACCGCCTGACAGTAAGGCAACAACGTTTGTTTTGGGTCGCAGTGGCATGCAGTTTGAAACCGAGCCGGATGTGTTTATTCCGGTGGGTGTGCCCGGTATCGATCATGTTGGCCGTACTTTCCGATGTGACAGTGTGGTCTCAATGCCTTTGAAAAAATTACGCGACAGCGGCTTACCGAGTGTGTTTGATGTGCTCAGTGCAGTCGAACAGGCCCTGTAGGAGACAATATGCTTTTAAAACTGACCGGTGGCCGGATTTATGATCCGGCACATAATCAAGAAAACGTGGTTCGGGATATTTATATCCGTGATGGCCGTATCGTTGAAAAACCTGCCGATGGCCGGGTTGATCAGGAAATCGATGTCCGTGACAAAGTCATTATGTCCGGCGCCATTGATATGCATACCCACATCGGCGGCGGCAAGGTCAATATTGCCCGCACCATGTTGCCAGAAGATCATGCCGAAGAAGTTTATGCGCGTACCGAATTACTGCGTAGTGGCACCGGCCATGCAGCACCGAGTACGTTAACCACCGGCTATCGTTATGCTGAAATGGGCTATACCGCTGGTTTTGAACCAGCAGTATTACCGATTAATGCCCGTCAGGCACATATGGAAATGCATGACACGCCGATCATCGATAAAGGCGGTTATGTGATGCTCGGTAGTGATGATTTTCTGCTACGCATGATGGCTGCAAACTCTGATCAGGAAGCCATTAATAACTACGTTGCCTGGACGATTAATCACGCGCAGGCGGTGGGCCTGAAAGTCGTTAACCCGGGTGGTATCAGCGCTTTTAAATTCAATCAGCGCAAACTGGATCTGGATGAGAAAAACGAATTTTATGGCGTCACACCCCGCGATATCCTGCACCGGTTGTCCACCGCCGTAAAAGAAATCGGCGTGCCACATCCATTACATGTACATGGCTGTAATCTTGGTGTGCCGGGCAATATGCAAACCACGCTCGATACCATTCAGGGCGCTGAAGGATTGCCGATGCATTTGACGCATATCCAGTTTCACAGCTATGGCACGGAAGGCGATTTTAAATTTTCATCCGGCGCCGCAGAGATAGCTGAAGCCATTAACAAACATAAGAACATCACTGTCGATGTGGGTCAGATTTTGTTTGGCCAAACGGTCACGGCATCCGGTGACAATATGCGCCAGTTTGCCGGCGCGCCGCATTCACACCCCAATAAATGGGTGTGCATGGATATCGAATGTGAGGCCGGCTGCGGTGTCGTACCGTTTAAATATAAAGACCAAAGCTACGTTAATGCTTTGCAGTGGATGATTGGTCTGGAAACCTTCCTGCTGGTCAATGACCCATGGCGGATCTTCCTGACGACCGATCACCCCAATGGTGCACCATTTACCAGTTATCCACACTTGATTAAATTGCTGATGGATAAAACCTTCCGTAACGATACGTTGGCAACGCTGCATCCGGAAGCGCAAAAAGCGACCAATTTAGCGTCAATTGAACGTGAATATACGTTGTACGAAATTGCCATTATGACCCGCGCCGGTGCGGCCAAATTGGTCGGTCTGGCTGATAGGGGCCATCTGGGTGTCGGTGCCGCGGCGGATATTACTGTGTATACCGATCATGAAGATCGCGAAAAAATGTTCTCTAAGCCGGATTACGTGTTTAAAGATGGTGAACTGGTTGTACGCCAGGGTGAAGTACAAAAAATCACCTGGGGCACCACCCATGTGGTCAAGCCGGAATACGATGTCGGCATCGAAAAACCGCTGCAGCAATACTTTGATAAATACCACACCATGAAGCTGAGCAATTTCAAAATCAGCAATGATGAAATTGTTGATGATGGTCGTGGCAGTTTGACTATCCAGCCGCTGCATAAAGGAGGCAAGCTGTGATCATCAATGGGGTGACCATCGACGAAACCTTTGCCGAAGCTTTTCCGATGAAAGGCACACGCATCATCATTACCGCCCAGAATCTCGAGTGGGCAATGAATTCCGCTGTTGCTTTTACCGGATTTGCGACCTCGGTCATTGCCTGTGGTTGTGAAGCATCGATTGAACGACCGTTAGATCCGTCAGAAACACCTGATGGCCGTCCCGGCGTGGCCTGTTTAATATTTGCCATGGGCGGTAAGGGCCTTGCCAAACAAGTGGAAACCCGTGCCGGTCAGTGTGTACTCACGGCGCCAACAACCGCTTTGTTCTCTGGTATCGAAGGGGAAGAAGGCAAAGACATTGCTCTTGGTAAAAACCTGCGTTTCTTTGGTGATGGCTTCCAGATTTCAAAAATGATTGACGGCAAACGTTACTGGCGTATTCCGGTCATGGATGGTGAGTTTTTAACCCAGGAAAATACCGGCGTGGTCTCAGCCGTCGGTGGCGGTAACTTTCTGATCCTTGCCGAATCACAACCACAGGCTCTGGCGGCTTGTGAAGCAGCCATTAAAGCCATGAAAAAAATCCCTAATGTCATTATGCCGTTTCCAGGGGGGGTGGTGCGCTCCGGCTCCAAAGTCGGCTCAAAATACAAAGCATTAAGCGCCTCAACCAATAATGCGTTTTGTCCGACCTTAAAAGGCCAGGTTGCCAGTGAGTGCTCGCCGGAAGTCGAATCGGTGATGGAAATCGTCATCGATGGCTTAACCAAAGAAGATATCGACGAAGCTATGCGCGTCGGCATTCAGGCGGCCTGTGATTTGGGCGCTGACAATGGCATTCGCCGTATCAGTGCCGGTAACTACGGCGGAAAACTCGGTCCCTTCCACTTTCATTTACGGGAGATCATGGCATGAGCGCGCTGACACTAACTTTAAAAGCAGAATTAGCGCAACGCGTCGATTGTTCGCCGTTAACCCCTGACAAACTGGCTGGTAAAAGTGCTGATGAGATTGCCACGATAGAACTGGTCTCAGGCCGTTTATCGCTGCCCGTTGCCGAATTATTTGATATCAGCGGCGACGATGTTAACGATATCCAATTCAAAAACAGCAGCAGCAAACTGGATCATATTGGTCATGCGATGACGCAAGGTAGCATTACCATCGAAGGTAATGTCGGTGCTTACCTTGGTCAATTTATGACCGGCGGCAATATTGTGGTCCACGGTGACAGCTTTATTTACAGCGGCTGTGAAATGAAAGGCGGGCAAATAAAAATTCACGGCAATGCCGGCGATTTTGTTGGCGCTGCACGATCCGGTTACAAAAATGGCATGACGGGCGGCACGATTATCATTACCGGTAACAGCGGTGAGCGTACCGGTGATCATATGCGCCGTGGCATGATTTTGATTGAAGGTAATGCCGGCGATTATTGTGGTTCGCGTATGGTGTCCGGCACCATTGCTGTGATCGGTGATGTCGGCAGGCATTTAGGTTACGGTATGAAGCGCGGCACCTTGCTGCTGACCAAAATGCCGCAACACGGTATCGGCGCCAATTTTAATGATTGTGGTGCTCATACCCTGTCATTTTTACCGTTAATGTTCACAGCCTTTAAAAAGCTGGACAGCACATTTGCCAAATTAGAACCGTTTTCACGGGTACAACGTTACGCTGGAGATATCGGTAGCCTGGGGATGGGTGAGGTGCTGGTCAAGCTGGCTTAGCAATAATATTTTTTTGAGATCCGTATTCACCCAGCCGACTTTATTTTGGTGTAGCCTGACAGTCCAAAAGGCAAAATAAAGGATCCAGCCATGTCTGAAATCGGCAAATCGGTTGGCCAGTTTATTGTTGAAAGTCAGCGGGCGCACAGCGAATCTACCGGCGATTTATCCGGCCTGCTTAACGATATTGTCAGTGCCTGCAAACAGATTTCACATCTCGTTGGCCGCAGTGGTTTGATTGGTCTTGGTGGTTATGCCGAGACTGAAAATATTCAGGGTGAAACCCAGAAAAAACTCGATATCATCAGTAATGATGTGATGATTGATCAGTTGAAATGGACCGGTCATTTAGCCGCCATGGCCTCGGAAGAAATTGAAGATATCATTCAGATCCCGGCCAAATTTCCCAAAGGCAAATACCTCATTTGTTTTGATCCCTTGGATGGCTCATCAAATATCGATATCAATATGTCTGTCGGCAGTATCTTCTCGATTTTGCGTTACGACGGCAACAACCCAAACCCCACCCTGAAAGATTTTCTGCAACC
>CAYYRO010000011.1:0-11099 GCA_964474075.1 uncultured Methylophaga sp. | reverse complement strand
GCAGAGGTTTACCGGCTGCTGACCCGCGGCGGTATTTTTATGTACCCGATAGACAGCAAAATTGCCAAACAGGGCGGCAAACTCCGTTTATTGTATGAAGCCAATCCGATGAGTTTTATTGTCGAACAAGCCGGGGGTGTCAGCATCACGGGTAACGAGCGTATTCTCGATATTCAGCCGACAGAATTACATCAGCGGGTACCGGTGATAATGGGCTCGGAGCAGGAGGTACAACGGGTTCTGCGTTACCACCAGGCAAATGGCAATGCTGCCTAAGCCTTAAACAACGACATTTGCAGACATTACAGGAGTCATAATGGAAGCTATCACTAGTCTCGGCGCGATATGGATTTTGTTTTTGTTGGTGCTCGGGATTTTATGGTTTTTACTGCCATTTGCCATTTTCGGTACCAAAGATCGTTTGCGTGATTTGATAGAAGAAAGCCGACGCAGCAATCAAGAGCTGGTCGCGATTCGTAAACAGCTAAGCGATTTGCAGCAAACCCTTAAAGATAAATAAATCCCTATTTTCAGATATTTTTCACAGCCGGCCGGTGATATTAACCACGGGTAAAAATTTCAGGAGAAAATGATGCGTTGGACAGCAAGTTTACTGATGTTGATATTGAGCCTGCCGCTTGCCGCGCAGCAGATTGATTATCAGGTCGCCGGCGAAACCTATCAGGGCTATTTTGTCAGCCCAGCTGACAATGCACCGCTGGTGTTGCTGGTCCATGACTGGGATGGATTGACCGCTTATGAAAAACACCGCGCCGATATGCTTAAAGAGTTGGGGTATGCGGTGTTTGCTGCCGATTTATTTGGTAAGGATATCCGGCCGACCGAGGTTAAAGACAAACAACAACATACCGGCGAGTTATATCAGGATCGCCAGAAAATGCGTCAATTAATTCAGGCTGCTTTGACGGAGGCGGGCAAGCAGGGCGCTGATATCAGAAATACGGTCGTGTTGGGGTATTGTTTTGGCGGTGCTGTGGCGCTGGAAATGGCGCGCAGTGGTTTGGCAATGCAGGGATTTGTCAGCTTTCATGGCGGTTTGAGTACGCCAGAAGGTCAGGATTACAGCCAAACAGATGGTGAGGTTTTGGTCTTTCATGGTACAGCGGATCAGATGATTAGCATGAATGATTTTGCCGATTTGGCTGTGCAATTAGAACAATATCAGGTCGCGCACGAAATGATTAGTTATGGTGGTGCTGATCACGCCTTTACGGTATTCACTGGCGAGCGTTATGATGCAGTTGCCGATAGCCGCTCGTGGCAGCGGTTTGTCGATTTTCTGGCGTCAAAACTGAAATAATTATTTAGGGGATAAAGGTTATGCCAAGTTTGTTTGTGGTGCTGTTTATTGTGTCGCTGCTGCCCATGACACTGGCAGTCATCGGTGGCTACTTAAGGCTGAAACAGTTTGGCAAATTTGATAATAACCACCCACGCCAGCAACAGGCGCAACTGTCGGGTTTGGCAGCGCGAATTTATGCTGCGCAGCAAAATGCCTGGGAAGCACTGATATTTTATGCTGTCGCCTGCATGCTGGCGTTTTTCTCCAGCATTGATTTGTATTCGCTCGGTTATGCAGCCATATTGTTTTTATGCTGCCGGCTATTGCATCCGGTTTTTTATGCCCTGAATCAGGCCACTTTCCGTTCGATGGTGTTTATGGTCGGCTGGCTGGCCAATTTATATATCATTGTTAAATCGTTTCTGGCGATTAGTATTTAGTCAGGTAATTAACGCGGTTTGTATTGAGTCGGGCAATAGGCCCGGCTGACTGCTGGATCCCGTAATTTAAGATGTTTGGTTTTACGGCCACTGACCCGCGCCCGCCAGAGCCGGAATGAGCCCGGTTTTAACTCCCGGCGCATCATGACAATCACTTCGGCTTCTTTCAGGCCAAACAGCCCTTCAATCGCTTCAAATGGCGTGCGATCTTCCCAGGCCATTTCAATCACCCGGTTAATATCTGCACTCTGCATCAGACCATCGCCTTTTGGCGGCCGCGCTTGGTCAGCGATAAAACATAAACCAGCAGGCAGGGCAGAAAGGTCAGGGTGATAATCATTGATACAAAAATCCCCACCAATACGACAATACCGACACCACGATACAACTCTGCGCCAGCGCCCGGAATCAAAACCAGCGGCGCCAGACCAAAAATCGTGGTCAGCGTCGACATTAAAATCGGTCGTAAGCGTATCGCAACAGCCTGATTGACGGCTTCATGAATGGTGAGGCTGGCATCAACCAGATTGCGCCGCGCCTGTTCAACAATCAGTATCGGGTTATTAACCACGGTTCCCAATAAAATCACAAAGCCCAGCATGGTGATCATATCGAATGGCTGGATGATGGGTGGCAGACCGACCAGCGCCAGTAAAGGCCCCGAGTTGTTGATGCCGACCAGACCAACAATACCGGCCGCAATACCGAGCGGCACGGTCGCCAAGATAATCAATGGATAACCCCAATGCGAGAATATTGCCACCAGCAGTAGATAAATCAGCAACACGGCGACCAGCAGGTTTTCAGACAAGGACTCCCGGGTGGCATCAAGCTGATCCGATGCCCCGGAGATACTCAGGCTAACCCCTTTGGCGACTTCCCCTTCTGTTTGCATGGTCGCGATCATTTCATTCCGGACTTTATTAACGGCGGTTTCCAGCGCAACGTCACGCGGCGGAATAATCAACAAGGTCACTGTTCGCCGGCCATCCACCCGCCGCAAACTGTCGCTGTCGACTGTTTCGGTCAGATCGGCCAGAGCATTAAGTGGCAGCACATTCTGACTGGGTGTCATGATTGGCAGCTCTGCCAGGCCAGCCAAATCCTGTTGTTGACCGGCATTGCTGTATAAAAAGATATCGACTTTGTCATCTTCAAGGAAAAACTCATCGACATAAGCCCCATCACTGAGTGCTGCCACCGAAAACCCAAAATCATCGGCATTAAAACCGACTTCGGCTAAACGGTGCCAGCGGGGACGGATTTCTATTAATGGTTGATCCAATGATAACGAGGTTGGAATGGAATCAATTTGTGGGTTTTCAAACAAGTTCTCAGCACGTTCATAAGCAAACTCAGCAGTGCTGTAGAGATTGGCCATATCCGGTCCGGAAATATCCAGATTTACGGCGCGTGTACCGCCCTGACTGCTGGAAATAATCGAACCACGACCTGAAAAAGCACGCATGCCGGGATAGCTTTCAAATAGCTCGGTCAGGCTACGCATCATTGCTTCAATATCGTCGGTATTTTTAGGTTCGCTCAATACCCGCAGTCCGGTTGGCGACACCCGGATAAAATAGTAGGCGATGGCAGGGATGGGGGCATTGCCCTGATGAAATTCGCTGGGATCAGCCAGGCGGGCAGCGGCCAGAATATCGTTGATTTCGTTAGCAATATCCAGCATTTCGGTAAGGTTGGTGCCGGGCGGTGCATTCATTGACGTAAAGGCTTTGGGTTCTTCGCCTTCCGGTAAATATTCTGCTGGCGGCATCAGATACCAGGCCGCAATAATCGTGGCAAAAACCATAATCAGCATGGTGCTGATACGGCGAATATTACCTGCGGTCAGCCAGCTGATGGATTTCAGAATAATGCCCGGCTTGTGCAGTTCATCAAGACTTTTGCCGTTACCGGTGCCCAGGCCAAAACGTGCACACGCTGCGGGCACCACGGCAACCGCAAAAAGCATTGACGCTAAAATCGCAATTGAGATAGCAATGGCAATATCAGAATACAGCTGACCGGCTTCTTCCTGCACCAGTAATACCGGCGCAAATACCAGGATGGTGGTCATACTGGATGCCAGCACGGCAGTCCAGACTTCCCGTACCCCGCTAATGGCAGCTTCAATACGATCCAGACCGCGGCGTCTGGCCTGTTCAATACTTTCTAATACCACGATGGTGTTATCGACCGTCATGCCAATGGCAAAAGCGATACCGGCCAATGAAATCACATTGATAGTGCGGTCAAAGATCAATAACCCTAAAAAGGCGGCAATGACACACACCGGCATGCCCATCAGTCCGATCAGTGTGCCACGGGCGGTGCGCAGGAACAGAAACAGAATCAATGTTGCCAGCAGTGCGCCCAGCAGCAGGTTTTGCGAGACATTTTTGATGGATGCTTCGACATAACGCACATCATCGCCGAGCAAAATAATGTCCAGCCCGTTGGGACGTAGCAAGTCCTCGCGCATGGTGTCGATCACATCCAGCATTTCATACTTGATATCAATGACGTTGGAACCCGGTTCGCGCTTAACAGCCAGATTAAGCGCCCGTTCATCATTGATTATGGCTAATTCGCGGGCTTCAAAGTGATCCAGCTCTACGGTAGCAATGTCTTTGAGCAGGATGTCGGTACCGTTGCGGTGGGCAAGGATCAGGTTTTCTAATTCGGCGGTGCTATCAAATCGGCCGATGGTACGCAGCAAATACCGGCGTTTACCGTCATCCAAGTCGCCGGCGGAGGTATCACTGTTCCGCGCCCGGATGGCATTGCGAACCTCAGTCAGCGTTATGCCACGTTGCGCCAGTTTGGCCGCATCAACAAATATCTGCATTTGCCGCTCGGCACCACCACGCAGCTGGACCTCAGAGACACCGTTGACGCGCTCCATCTGGGTGCGGACATTGTCATCGACAAAGTCGGTGATCATGTCCAGATCCAGATTCAGAGGATTACCCTTGATAGGCGTAATAGCAAAATACATAAAAGCATTTTCAGAAAACGAACTACTGCGAATGCTTGGCTGATCAACGTTTTCCGGGTAATTGGAGACCTGGCTTAAGGCATTGGTGACTTCAATCAGGGTTTCATTGATATCGACGCCGAATGGAAAGTCCAGCTCTATCGTCGCCCGGCTGGTCTCGGCAATGGATTCCATCCGTGCCAGATTGGGAATATTGCGCAGGTAGCGCTCCTGCTCAATCAGGATTTCTTTTTCAATATCCTGTGGCGTTGCACCTGACCACTCGGTCACGACACTAATAGTGCGGGTATCCAGATCCGGGATCATTTGTACCGGAATAAGTCGCGCAGCGGCGATACCAAGTACGCAAATAATCAGAACAATAACGGCCAGCAACTTGCCGTTGCGAATCGGTGCTTCAAGCATGAGGTAAAATCCTTATTGCCGATCCTCAACGATATGGACGCTGTCACCTTCCTGCAGCACTTCATTACCGCGTAGCACGACGCGATCCTGTTGGCTGATGCCAGTGATAACAACTTGCTGATTGATTTCGCGAATGACTTGTATCTGTTTGCGGGTTGCTTGATTATCAGCGTTAACAGTAAACACACTCCGACCGCCATCCGGATGTCTTAATACGGCATCGCGGGGCAGTGATAAACCCGGCGCTTTGCCGTTAACGAGTTTGATTTCTGCTGTTGCTGAAGTGCCGGGAAGTAACTGAGTGCTGGCATCATCTAAAACGATTCGTA
Source organism: uncultured Methylophaga sp. (assembly GCA_964474075.1). Lineage (GTDB taxonomy): Bacteria > Pseudomonadota > Gammaproteobacteria > Nitrosococcales > Methylophagaceae > Methylophaga. The sequence goes on along the minus strand of CAYYRO010000011.1, from coordinate 5,624 downwards.
CCAGAAAAGATCGTGCCTGAGCGTCGCTGACCGGGACCAGTGCTGTAATATTGCCGGGTAATTTTTTACCCGGCAGCGCATCCGGATAAACGCTGACGGGACTGTTTTTATTGATACTGACAAATTGTTCCTGCGGTGCATTAACATCCAGTCTTACCCTGTCCAGTGCCACTAATTCCAGCACCTGGTCGCCACGGTTAACCCATTCGCCAGCTTCGGTCATTTTGGCACTGATTACGCCACTAAACGGTGCCGGTAAATCATGACGACGTAATTCTTCGGCACGGGTATTTTCATTGGCTTGTGCAGCTGCCAGTGCTGCTTCAGCCAATGCCAGGTTTGCTTCGCGATTGGCTAATTCCGTGGCGGAAATATAATTTTCACCTCGCAAACGTTCGGCTTCTTTAACCAGTCGTTCAGCTTCCAGTACACCAGCATCTGCTTCGCGGGTAGCTGCTTTGGCCTGTGCCAATTGTTGCTTGCTGATGGCGGGATCCAGTCGTAGCAGAATGTCGCCCTGGCTAACATGATAGCCGGCATCAACCAGTACTTCTTTAACCAGACCATCCATTCGTGGCGACAACATGGCTTGTTTTTCGGCAGTTAATGAGCCGGATAAACGCAGGGTTTCGGACAGGTCAGCAACCTTAGGCTGTACTATGGTGACCGGTGTGGTTTCTGCCATAACCGGGCGACCCGCAAAAATTAGAATAATGCTCAGCCCGGCCAGCCAAAGTTTCAAAGTTGGCATTTGTATGTGTTTGTTCATGATGATCCGGTGATGTAACGTCCCCACTAAGGAACTTGAGTCGACACGGTTAGTTCCCGATTTGCAGCGATGCTACCACAGGCTGATTACCGAATGATTCCTGGTTTTGTGTCAAAATGCGTGTCAAACCCTATTGAGGATAATCGATGACCGTTCGGGCTTTGTTAAAAAACTGGGCAGCGCACTATTTATCTGACGAAGAGGCCGTCATTCTGCTCATTGTGCTGGCGCTGGGCTTTACCGTCGTCATCGTACTGGGTGGTACATTGGCACCGTTTTTAACGGCGCTGGTATTGGCCTTTATGCTACAGGGGCTGGTTAATATGCTGACCCGGCGTAAAGTGCCTGAGTGGATTGCGTTCATTACGGTTTATCTGGGCTTTATCGGTGCCATGCTGGCAATGGCCTTTTTATTATTGCCGTTGCTCTGGGATCAGTTGGTAAATCTGGTGCAGGAAATGCCACGCATGTTATCCAGCGGCCAGCTCTGGTTGGATACGTTACAGGCAAAATATCCCAATCTCATCACCCCGGATCAATTGCAGAACTGGATCAGTGCTGCCGGCCGTGAATTGTCGTTGTTTGGTCAACGGGTATTGACCAGTTCTTTGTCTTCGTTGGGCAATCTGGTCGGCTTAATCGTTTATCTGGTGCTGGTGCCCATTTTGGTTTTTTTCCTGCTTAAAGATCGGCGTCAGCTGACCAGTTTTACGTTGTCTTTATTGCCCGAAAAGCGAGGCCTGATGACGCGAATCTGGTACGAAATGGATGGCCAAATCGCCAACTATATTCGTGGCAAAGCGATTGAAATACTGATTGTTGGTGTGGTGGCCTACATTGTTTTTGCTGCTTTTGGTTTACCTTATTCAGCATTGCTGGCAGTTATTGTTGGTTTTTCGGTATTAATACCGTTTATTGGTGCAGCAGTGGCAACATTGCCGGTGGCCGCGGTAGCGGGTTTCCATTTTGGCATGACCGAGCAATTTGTTTATGTGTTGGTGGCGTACGGTATTTTGCAGGCATTGGATGGTAATGTTCTGGTGCCATTACTGTTTTCAGAGGCAGTGAATTTGCATCCGGTGTCGATTATTTTGGCAGTACTGTTTTTTGGTGGTATCTGGGGTGTATGGGGAGTCTTTTTTGCCATCCCATTGGCTACATTACTCAAAGCATTGGTTTTTGCCTGGCCCCGAGGTATGAAACAGCAACAAGCGGTGGCCGGTTCTCACGAAAACAATCTCTAAAACGGAAATATTTATGGATCTCAATTTAGGTTTGGTTTGGTATCACTCCTATCAAATAGGTATCGCTTTTATGCTGGCTTTGCCGATTGCTTTAAACCGGGAATACAAAGCCAGCGGTGCCGGCATGCGCACCTATCCGCTGGTAACGGTGGCCTGCTGTGCATTTATGTTGGTTGCTATGGACGTCTATGATGGTAGTGAGGCAGAAGCCAAGGTGATGTATGGCGTCATTACCGGTATGGGCTTTATTGGCGGTGGCGCCATAATGAAACAAAATAATAAAGTTGATGGGACGGCCAGTGCCGCCGGCATATGGTTAACTGGTGCCATCGGCATTTCAGTGGCCTACAGTCGTTATGAAATCGCTATTGTGCTGTCAGTTATTGGTTATTTGATTTTCCAGCTGTCGACGCTACTGAAGCAACAGATGCCGGATAATAACCTGCCCAAGGATGACTAGCCGCGATTTTAATACAGGTTAAGGACGTCTATTAATCAGCTGTTAGCATGACAAACAAACTTTTAGTAGGAATAAACGTCATATAGTTTATAAATCGCATTAAGACATACAGAAATTTTAAGGTGCTTAAAGTCTTTGATTAGACTAGCGCCACTATCTGGAGGAGGATTTATGTTGAAGCAGAAAACCTTATTAACGTTATCTATGCTGGGTGCCATGTTGATGTCACCGTTAGCAATGGCTGAAACCCACACAGTGACAGCGCGGGGCTTGGCTTTTAAACCAATGGTCATTAAGATTGCTCCGGGTGATACCGTTGCCTGGGACAATATGATGACCCACAACGTAGAAATGATTGAAGGCCTTATCCCGGAAGGCACCGAAGCGTTCAAAACCCCTATGAGTGAAGATTTCAGTCATACCTTTGAGAAAGAAGGTATCTATGTCTACATCTGTACACCCCATATCGGTGCCGGCATGGGTGGTGCTGTGATTGTCGGTGAACCGACAAACCTTGATGCCGTTAAAGCGGAAGATGTCAGCGGTGGTTTGAAGCGTGTAACTGAAGAAGCGATCGCTGAAGCTGAAAAAATGTAGCATCTGTTAATCTTTAAGTTTCTCAAGTCTGTTCCAGTATCGGCCGCATCTGCGGCCGATATTGTTTGGGGCAGCGTAAAAACCAGAGCGATTATGATTTACGTATTTTATTTTTAAATAAGCCCTGATATTATTTGATAATGTTTCTCATTTACATTTAGAGGTGGTTTATGAAAGTAGTGCAATATCTGGCTGCGGCCGTGCTGAGTTTTTCGCTAATGAATATCAGTTATGCCGATCCGGTTGAACATTTTCAAGGTAAAGATGCCGAGTCATTAGCGCAGGCGGTCAGCAACTTCAACAAAGGCAATCAACGCCTCGAAAAGCTGCTCAAGCAGGACAGTCTCAGCACGGCCGACATTGTTGCCATTCATGAACTGACTTATACCCTTGAAAACGCACTGGCCAAAATAAATGCTGACCTTGATCAGTTAGCCGCGACGCTGGAAGAAGTGCATCTTGGCTCGGAAGATAACGATGCCACACGGGTCAAAAAAGAGGGTGATAAATATTTGGCCGTCACCAACGAACTGTCAGCGCTGGAATAAAATAATCCTGGAACCGTTTCGATGATTGCTAAGTCTTAGCCTCGGTTTATCAAGAGGTTAAGACTATGAAATCATTATTACTGTTGTCGCTTTTGGTGCCGCCATGGGTTCAGGCGGAACAGGTCACGGATGAGGCTGATATCGAAAATTACCAGCAGTGTATGTTCAGTGAAGCTGTGCAAAAAAAGCTGGAAAACAGTGATGAGCCTATCAGCAGCTACTGCACTATCCGCTATTTTGATACGGCGCCTACGGCATTCCAGGCCACTGTTTTGTTGAACAATCTGGACGATATGAAAGCCCGCGACCCCAAATTCAAAGCCTTTTACGATAAAGTGCGTGAGAGCGGTTCAAACGATATTTATACTGACCGGCAGATTGTGCTGATGTATATCGACAAGCGGGAAGTTAATAAAGACTGAGACTTGTCAGGTCAAACTAAAAAAACCACGCTGCTGCGTGGTTTTTTATTATCCAAAAAAAAGCCCGCTAAAAAGCGGGCGTTCGGTAAAAAAGGAATGCAAACCGGCAATACTGGGAAACACCGCCGGGCATTATTCAAATAATGGCATTCCGTCCTCCGTCAATTTGATGCTGATCAGAAGTCGTAGGTAATGCCACCAAAGAACAGGCGTTCACGACCGACCAGTTTGCCTTCGTTACGGCTAACCAGATATTCCTTATCAAACAGGTTTTCGACAGCAGCAAACACCGTGACACCTGAATTTGGGATACTGTAATTGACGCTAGCGTTCCACACCGTAAAGCTTGGAATAGTGCCCTGCAGGCCACTTACATCTTCAATACGGGTGTTACCATCATCAACGAACTGTTTGCTGACATGCTGGACGCCAATTCTGGCATTGATGCCGCTTTGATGTTCGTAGCCAAGGTCAACGTTTACCAGATGCTCCGGGGCGTACTGCATTCTGTTGCCATTGATGGTCGGATCAGGACCATCTGTATATTCAGCAGTCCATAAATTGGTATAGGCACCTGACAGATAAACATTGTTGGTCCAGCCAAAAATATCGCCGAAATCGATACGGCCCGCCAGTTCAATACCGGTTTGCTCGCTGTCACCACTGTTATCAAAGGTGTCACCGAAGTCCACCAACGTGTTTTGGATATCGTTATGGAACAGCGCTGCTTCAAAGCTGATGCCATTGAAGTAAGTGCTTCTGGCACCTACTTCATACAAGGTACTTTCTTCCGGATCAGCCCGACCGCCATCTTCACTGAATTCACGGTCTGCACGTGCCGGAGCGATACCTTTATGAATTCCGGCGAATACCGTGGTGTTGGCAATGCCATTCCAGGCAACACCAAAGCTTGGCAAAAACTCGGTATAGGACAAGCTTTCACGGTTTGTTTGCGCCCCACCTTCAAAGAAATTTTCGCTGGTGCGGACGTCTTCTACCCGGAAACCAGGTGTGAATGACCAGTTACCGACATAAGTGGTGTTTTGCAGGTAATATGACAGGGCGTTGGTTTTGATAAAGGCTTCTTCAACATCACCCGGATTGTTGGCCAGTGCTAAATCATAATCTTCACGCTCGGCAACGCTTTGCGACAGGATTTCCTGACGGTGCACATTTTCTTCGTGATAACGCACCCCAAAGATGGTGTCATGATCCAGACCGAACAGGCTGTGAGATAAATCACCACGCGTTTCTATTCCGCGTGTGTAATATTGGCGTGGCGCATGACGGCCGGCACATTGACTGACATCAGATACGTTACCTGCCGGAACGCCTTCACCACCTTCATCAGGGCAGTTTCTGAACAGTGAGGTGATATTGCCGTTGTTATCAACAACGCCTTCATTTTCTTCTGTACTACGCAAGCCATTACGGAATGTGTCGGTGTAGTAGGCTTGTGATGTCAGCTTGAAGTTATCGTTAAAACGGAAAATATGTTGTAACTGAACGACATCACGATCCTGTTCCCACTCATCATTTTGAATAGATGGGTGCGAGTAAGGGTCACGATCGTATACGAACGGT
>CAYYRO010000010.1:0-38396 GCA_964474075.1 uncultured Methylophaga sp. | reverse complement strand
GCCCGGTCACAACGATCGGCAAAACGACAGCCGGTAAAAACCTGATCCAACGAAGGTACCGTGCCTTTAATCACAGACAGTCGTTGCTGGCGTTTTTGTTCGCCAGGTAACGCCGCAAAAAGTTTTTGCGTATACGGATGCCGCGGCTCAGCAAAAAACGTTTGCCGATCTGCTGTTTCAACGATTTGACCGGCATACATCACCGCCACCCGATCGGCCATTTGTGCAACGACACCCAAATCATGACTTATCAATAAAATAGCCATCCCGGTATCACGCTGAATTTGTTTTAACAAATCAAGGATCTGTGCCTGAATGGTGACATCGAGCGCCGTGGTCGGCTCATCAGCAATCAGTAATTCCGGTTCTCCGGCAAGCGCCATCGCAATCATGACCCGTTGTTTCATACCGCCGGAAAGCTGATGAGGATATTCTTTTAAACGCCGTTGTGGATCAGGAATGCCTACCGCGTTCAGTAACTCCAGAGAGCGGGTCGTGACTTGATTGGACGATAATTTAAAGTGCCAGCGCAGACACTCGCCCAATTGCTGGCCAATGCTCAGCACCGGATTCAGTGAGCTTTGCGGCTCCTGAAAAATCATCGCAATACGCCGGCCACGAACATGCTCCATTTGCGCTTCAGAAAAGCGCAGCAAATCCACATCATTCAGCAGAACTTCACCGGCAGCAATCTGACTGATAGGTTGTGGATTTAAACGCAGTAATGACAAAGCGGTCATCGATTTGCCGCAGCCCGATTCGCCGAGCAGAGCAAAGGTCTCGCCCTGATTGATCTCAAAATCAATGCCATCAACGGCTTTAAAGGCCGTTTCACCGTCACCAAACCAGGTTTTTAATCCTTTAACCTGTAACAATGGCACGCTCATTTGCTGGCCTGCATACGGGGATCAAAAGCATCACGCACCACATCGGCAAATAAATTGGCTGCCAGCACCAACACAAACATGGAAATAAAGGCTGCCGTCAATGACCACCAAACCACCGGATCGCGGGCCATTTCCAACCGGGCACTGTTAATCATATTGCCCCAGCTAATCATCGTCGGATCAACGCCCACCCCCACATATGACAGCACCGCTTCAGCCAGCACCAGGCCACTGAAATCCAGTACCACGGTGATCAAAACGATATGCATTAAATTGGGCAAAATATGTCGGTGTAAAATCGTAAAGCCATTGACGCCCAGTGCTCTGGCAGCCAGCACGTATTCGGATTCACGCAGTTTTAGGGTCTCACCGCGTAATATCCGGCATAACCCCGTCCAGCTGGTGACACCGAGAATCAGGCACAAAAACAGCAGCCGGATATCAGCCCGTTCAGCGGCGGTGTCGAAATTTTCCGGATGATTATTGATATAGACCTGCAACATCAGCACTGCAGCAGCTATCAGCAGCACGCCCGGGATGGAATTTAAGGTGGTGTAAATATATTGAATAATATCGTCGAGCCAACCACGGAAATAACCGGCGGCAATACCCAGTAAAATCGCTAATGGCAACATCACCAAAGTTGTCAGCGTGCCAATCACCAGGCCAGTACGAATACTTTTCAACGCCTGATACAGCACGTCCTGCCCCACTTTATCAGTGCCCAGCACATGATAATGCTGGCTGAGATGAATCAGGTTAAAGGCCACTAACAAGATAAAAAATACGGTCAAATAAAGCGTTCGTAACGGATATTGGCTTTGTCCATGTAACCAACGCTGACAAGTTTGGCCAAAAGTTTCTTTGTTGCGACGGCTATAAAGTATCGCCATTACCATGAAAATAATTATTGTGCAGACCACTGCCCAGAGACTACTAATAATGACCCGTTGTCTTATATCCGCCCATTTTTGGCTTTCGTCATTTAAATGTTGACCACCGTATTTCAGCGGCGGATAACCATAGACCAACAAGTCATCCTGTAACTGCATTTCACGACTGAATAATCGCGTTGCAAACGGGGCTGAATAGGTTTTTTCAACCTGAACTTGTAAGGGCTTTACCAGTACATCAAACAGGCTTTGCACCTGGTTGGCGTAATGTACTTCATTCTCTGTATTTTGTTGCGGTAAGGCGCTTCGAAAATGTACCGAGTCGAGTAAGCCAATGGTCACATAGACCAATAAAATAAGTGTTGCGATAACACCACGTTTACGGCTGAAGACTTGCTGCCAGGGAGCACGCAAATGAGGTTTCCGGCGAATATAACCAACCCCGGCAACAATCACGGCCAACAGGCTGAAAATCAGGATATCCGTCCACAAAAATACTGGCAAAAAGGACATGCAGCTCCAGTTCTATTTTTTCAGACGACTGATATCTACCTTCAGTTCTCGGGGTAATGAAAATGCGATGTTTTCCAATTCACCGTTATCTTCTTCAACATCATCAATGCCCAGCGTTTTTAAACGCTTAACGACATCTTGTACCAGCAATTCAGGGGCCGAAGCGCCTGCGGTTAGGCCAACTGTTGTAATCCCTTGCAACCACGAAGGATCAATCTCGGCAGCACTGTCGATTAAATACGCCGGTGTATCCAGTTTGTTGGCCAGCTCTCTTAACCGGTTGGAGTTAGAGCTATTGGTAGAACCAACCACCAATACCAGATCACAATCTGCTGCTAATCGTTTAACGGCATCCTGACGATTTTGGGTGGCATAACAAATATCATCTTTACCGGGGCCGATGATATTGGGAAAGCGTTTGCGCAGCGCATCAATAACAATCGCCGTATCATCAACTGACAATGTCGTTTGGGTCACAAACGCCAGATTATCCGGGTCTTTGACGGTTAACCGCGCAACATCTTCAGGTGACTCAACCAGATACATGCCACCCTGCTCGGCCGTATATTGCCCCATCGTGCCTTCCACTTCAGGATGACCGGCATGGCCAATTAAAATACATTCCCGTGCGACTTTTTCATGTCGGGCAACTTCCATATGCACTTTGGTGACCAGTGGACAAGTGGCATCAAATACTTTCAGTCCCCGCTGTTTGCCCTCATTTTGCACTGCCAGCGACACACCGTGGGCACTGAAAATCAACGTGGCATCATCTGGTACATCAGACAACTCTTCGATAAATACCGCGCCTTTACTGCGCAGATCTTCAACCACAGTCCGGTTATGTACAACTTCATGACGCACATAAATCGGCGCGCCGAATAATTCCAGCGCCCGCTCAACAATATCAATTGCCCGATCCACACCAGCACAAAAGCCACGCGGATTAGCCATCAATAATTTAGTCATTTACAACACCGCCTTAGGGTAGGAGCCCAGCACCCGGAACATCGACGATTCGCTTTCCAGTTTTTTTAATGCCGTGGCAACTGCGCTATCCTGACTGTGACCCTCAATATCAATAAAAAACACGTATTCCCAAATACCTTTGCGAGATGGCCGTGATTCAATCCGGCTCATACTGATGCCGCTTTCCGCCAGTGGTTGCAACAAATTCTGCAGCGCACCCGGCTTATTTTTTGTTGACACCAGTAATGCCGTTTTGTCGTCACCGCTGGGGCCAACATCTTGAGAACCAATCACCAAAAAGCGCGTGGTATTACCCACTTCATCTTCAATGTTATTGGCCAAAATATTGAGCTGATAAATTTCAGCAGCACGATTTCCGGCAATCGCAGCACAATTTCCCTGCTCTTTACCCACCCGTTTGGCAGCTTCGGCATTACTATTAACTGGGACTTGTTCAGCATCCGGCAAGTTTTCTGTCAGCCAGTGACGGCATTGCGCCAATGCTTGTGGGTGAGCATAAACTTTATTTATATCAGCTAATTGCGGTGCATTACTCAACAAATAGTGATGAATACGCAAGGTGACCTCGCCATTAATTTTCAGCGATGAACTGACAAATCTGTCCAGCGTATGACTGACCATACCCTCGGTAGAATTTTCGACCGGCACAACACCATAACAAGCCTGCCCCGTTTCCACGCTGTGAAAAACATCAGCAATCGTGCGCATTGTTTGTAATTGTACGGAACCACCAAAGTGCTTTAAAGCTGCTGCCTGTGTGAAGGATCCTTCCGGGCCAAGATAGGCAATGCGCAATGGTTTTTCCGCCGCCAGACAAGCTGACATGATTTCGCGAAATAAACGGGCCATTTCGGTATTTGATAATGGCCCCGCATTACGCGCCATCACGTTTCGCAAAATCATGGCTTCACGCTCAGGGCGGTAAAAATCACTCTGATCACCGACCGACTGTTTAATTTCAGCTACCTGATGCGCCAGCGCCGTTCTCTCATTGAGCAGTGCCTGAATTTTTTCATCCACTGCATCGATTTGCTGTCGCACAACTTGCAAGGCTTTTTGTTCTGACATGCTTAACCGAACCTGCGCTCGAATGCCGTCATAAAGGCAATCAGTTTATCCACACCGGCCTCTGGCATCGCGTTATAAATACTGGCGCGCATACCGCCCAAATCACGGTGGCCTTTCAGCGTCAGTAAACCTTCTGCCGCGGCCATTTGCAAGAACTGCTTATCCAGACTGCTGTCAGCCAGCGTAAATGGAATATTCATCCACGAGCGGTGCCGGGGATCGACCGGATTGGCATAAAAATCACTGCCATCAATAGCGGCATAAAGTTTGCGCGCTTTACGGGCATTGATATCGCCCATTGCCGCCAAACCACCCTGCTGCTTCAGCCATTGAAATACCAGACCTGCCAGATACCAGCTATAGGTTGCCGGTGTGTTAAACATCGAGCCATTGGCATCATGAATTTTGTAGTCGAACATGGTCGGCGTGCCCGGTAATGTCTTACCCATCAAATCACGCCGGATAATAACAATACACAAACCCGCCGGACCAATATTTTTCTGGGCGCCGGCATAAACCAGTCCAAACCGATTGATATCGACCGGTCGTGACAAAAGTGTCGATGACATATCAGCAACCAACGGTGCATTGCTCATCGCCGGAATATCGTGAAATTCGACACCGTGAATGGTTTCATTAGGCGTGTAATGCAGATAAGCGGCTTTATCAGACACCTGCCAATCAGCAAAATCCGGGATGGTGGTGTAATTTGATGGCTTGGCATCAGCGACGACATTAACGTTACAGTACTTGCCGGCCTCAGCGATGGCTTTTTCCGACCAGGCACCGGTATTGGCATAATCAGCGCTGGTCGCATTATGCAGCAAATTCATCGGAATCATCGAAAACTGACTCGATGCCCCGCCCTGCAAAAACAACACGGCATAATCATCCGAAATGCCCAGCAATTCACGCAAATCGGCTTCTGCCTGCTGGGCAATTTCGGTGTATTCCGGCCCGCGATGGCTCATTTCCATCACCGACATACCACTGCCACGCCAATCGAGCATTTCGTCGCGCGCTTGTTGCATGACCGCATCCGGCAACATGGCCGGACCGGCACTGAAATTATAGGCTCTCAAGGCTTATTCTTCTGTTAAGTCATCAGTCTCAGGTAAATCTTCAGCGTCTTCCTCTTCAACAACACGCTCAAGGCCTACCAGTTTTTCATCTTTCGTCAGATTGATCAGTTTCACGCCCTGGGTATTACGTCCCACCAGCGATACATGTTTCACCGGCGTTCTGACCAAGGTGCCGCCATTGGTAATCAGCATGATTTGATCTTCATCATCGACCTGTACGGCACCGACTACCTGACCATTTCGAGCAGAAGTCTGGATAGAGATAATGCCTTGACCACCGCGGCCTTGCACCCGATATTCTTCAAGGTTGGTGCGTTTACCAAAACCAAACTCGGTCGCCGTCAAAATTGGGCCTTCCGGACGGGCAATGATCAGTGAAATAATCTTCTCACCATCAGCCAGACGCATACCGCGGACACCGCGTGATACCCGGCCCATCGACCGTACATCGGTTTCCGGGAAACGAATAACTTTACCGTTACTGCTGAACAACATGACGTCAGACAGACCATCGGTCAGCGCCACATCAACCAGCACATCATCTTCTTTTAAATCAACAGCAATAATGCCGTTGGCACGTGGCCGCGAGTAATCAACCAGTGGTGTTTTCTTAACCGTACCGCTGGCGGTCGCCATAAAGATAAATTTATCGGCTTCAAATTCACGGATCGGCAATACCGCATTAATCCGCTCGCCTTCATCTAACGGCAGCAGGTTAACAATCGGTTTGCCCCGCGCTGTCCGGCCACCCTGCGGCAATTCATAGACTTTTTTCCAGTAAACCTTACCGGCACTGGAGAAACACAATAAGGTGTCATGGGTATTGGCAATAAACAAATGCTCGACAAAATCTTCGTCTTTCATCGACGTCGCGGCTTTACCTTTACCACCACGACGTTGTGCCTGATAGGTATCGAGCTGCGTGGTTTTCGCATAGCCGGTGTGCGACAGAGTCACCACCATTTCTTCTTCGCAGATCAAATCTTCCAGCGTCAGATCCAAATGCGTATCCAGAATTTCGGTACGACGTTCGTCACCATATTCTTCTTTAATTGCCACCAACTCTTCACGAATAACGGCCATCAAATTGTCGCCATCACTCAAAATCGCCAGCAAATCACGGATCTGATCCAGCACTTCACGGTATTCCTGCAGGATCTTGTCTTGTTCCAAACCAGTCAGGCGATGCAAACGCATGTCAAGAATGGCTTGCGCCTGCACTGGCGACAAATAATATTTGCCATCAACCAGACCAAACTGATCAGCCAAATCTTCGGGACGTGAGGCTTCTGCACCAGCAGCGCCCAACATTTCCAGAATCATTTCACTGCGCCAGCCTTGCGAAACCAGCGCATCTTTCGCTTCTGACGGATTTGGTGAAGCTTTAATAAGCTCAATGACTTCATCAATATTGGCTAACGCCGTCGCCAAGCCTTCTAATATATGAGCGCGCTCGCGGGCTTTGCGCAGTTCATAAATCGACCGGCGGGTAACCACCTCACGGCGATGACGAATAAAGGCTTGCAGGATCTGTTGTAAATTCAGCGTCCGTGGCTGACCATCAACGATCGCCACCATATTGATACCAAACACCGTTTGTAACTGGGTTTGCTGGTATAAATTATTGAGAATAACTTCGGGTACTTCACCGCGTTTCAGTACCACCACCATGCGCATACCGTCTTTATCAGACTCATCACGCAAGGCGGAAATACCTTCGATTTTTTTCTCTTTGACAAGCTCGGCGATTTTTTCCAGCAAACGGGCTTTGTTTACCTGATACGGCAGTTCATTAACCACAATGCTTTGCTGGCCTGTCGCCTCATTGGTTTCAATTTCAGCGCGGGCCCGCATATAAACGCGGCCACGACCTGTTGCGTAGGCTTCGGCAATACCGCGGGCGCCGTTAATCATCGCAGCTGTCGGGAAATCAGGTCCGGGCACATATTCCATCAGGCCAGCAATATCAATTTCCGGATTATCAATCATCGCCACACAGGCATTGAGAATCTCGGTCAGATTATGCGGCGGAATATTGGTTGCCATACCGACAGCGATACCGGAAGAACCATTAACTAATAAAGCAGGGATTTTGGCCGGGAGCACCGATGGCTCAGATTCAGATTCGTCGTAGTTGGCGACAAAATCTACGGTTTCTTTATCCAGATCGGCGAGCATTTCATGGGCAATCTTGGCCATGCGAACTTCGGTGTAACGCATTGCTGCCGGTGGATCACCATCGACCGAACCAAAGTTACCCTGGCCATCGACCAGCATATAACGCATCGAAAATGGCTGTGCCATCCGCACCATGGTGTCGTAAACCGCCGTATCACCATGTGGGTGATATTTACCGATAACGTCACCGACAATACGTGCCGATTTTTTATAAGAACTGTTCCAGTTATTACCCAGTTCGCGCATTGCGTAAAGTACGCGGCGATGCACCGGTTTTAGACCATCCCGGACATCCGGCAGAGCCCGACCCACAATTACGCTCATCGCGTAATCGAGGTAGGATTGCTTCATCTCTTCTTCAATGCCGATCGTGTCCAGTTCCAGAGCAATCTCAGACATGCAGTTTTCTTCCTAAAAAATGGGGCCGCGGGCAATTGTTACAAAAGAATGAATATTACCACTCTTGCCGAATTACTGCACGACTTAGGCAATGGCTAGGGAGACCCTGCCTTATCAAAATAACCGCTTAAATCCAGCTCCAGTGTGGCGAGAATCTCTTCCAGGCCATTTTTCCAGCCGGTTACCACTTCAGAAGGCCGGGTTTCATCAATGTCAGCATCAACCCGAAAGCCGGTTTGAAACAAAAGCTTACTTTCAGCATCAGCACCCGCAGGGCTTAAGAAAAATTGCATTTCCAACACTGCCAGCGGTGGATAAGCAGGCCGTGCATCGCCATATAATTTTGTTAAACCGGTTTCCAACACTAAATCATGCGGCGCATTTTCATCTGTCACCACTTTACTGAACAAGCCACTTTTAGATAACCAGCGCTCTAATTGCGCGGTAAACATGGCCTGTGGATTGGTTAATAACTCATGTGGCGGCTGCGGCTCATATTGATTGTCGCCTACTCTGAACATCACCGTCGGCTGACGGAAATATGGCGCAACTCTGATCGGTTTGACCAGTAACACACGATCTTTGGCAAATTGCGGTGCCACATTGCCACGATCCGCCTCAACTATATATAGACGTGGTTGTGCATCATAATCTTCGGATTCACCGCCGCCAAAACCAAAACAGCCGGCCAACAGCATACTCAAAAACAACAAAAATATTTTTTGTGTGTGGAAGCGCACAGAGAACAAAACTCCTATAGAAATAAGCTATTAAACCTTTTTTTCAAAATACAGCCGCTTCAATGCTTAGCGGTCGTTACCGAACCTAATAAACAGGAATGACCGTGCATAGAATTACTCCCCATATCCGTGAAATTTCCAACTTCCCGACACCGGGAGTTCTTTTTAAGGACATCACGCCTTTACTGCGTAATCCTCAGGCAATGAACCTTGCTGTTCAAGGCATGATACAGCCTTTTCAGGATCATCCAATTACCGCCGTTGCCGGCATGGAGGCACGTGGCTTTATGTTTGGTGCGCTTGTAGCCCACGAACTTAACGTAGGTTTTATTCCACTGCGTAAACCTGGCAAATTACCGTATCAAACACATTGTATTGATTATGATCTGGAATATGGCAGTTCGGCAATGGAAATTCATCAAGATGCGATTGTTGCCGGCGACAAGATCTTAATTGTTGATGATGTGCTGGCAACGGGTGGTACGGCGCTCGCCAGTTGCCAGTTAGTCGAAACCTTAGGCGGTGATGTGGTGGGTTGTACGTTCCTGCTTGAAATCAGTGCCTTAAAGGGGCGCCAAAAGTTACATGCATACTCATTAAACAGCCTTATTCAAAGCTGAAGCTGGTAAATCCGGCTCTGGCCACAAAGCCAGTAAGTCCCGGCAAATTGTTTGATAATCATCGGCTCGGGTAATCGCAGAAATCATTGCAACACTGCCTACGCCGGTATTTTTAAGTGACCTGGCTCGCGGTGCATCAATTCCACCAATCGCCACCAACGGTGTCTCGCCTAAAATTTGTAACCACTCTAAGATCTTGTCATGGCCTTGCGGCTGCCATGGCATTAACTTGCTGTCCGTCTGATAAATTGGGCCAAGCGCAATATAACTGGGATTAACGGTTAAAGCCCGGGCAAGTTCCCAATAGGAATGTGTGGAAATTCCAAGTCGTAAACCTGCTTTGGCAATTGCCTCTAAATCTGCTTGAAATAGATCCTCCTGCCCCAAGTGCACACCATAAGCCCCGGCATTAACCGCTTGCTGCCAGTGATCATTAATAAATAAGCGGCTATCGGAATATTTCTCAGCAATAGCGACCGCTTTGTTAATCTCAGTCTGGGCGAATGGTTTATCTTCAGTTTTCAGCCGTAACTGAATAGTGCGAATCCCTTCAGCAAAACATTTCTCCAGCCAGGCGACCGAATCCACCACAGGGTAAATGCCCAGTTGCTGTGGACAATGCGGAAATTCATACTTGTTTACAGTTGGTGCAGCTGAGGTGTATACCGCTGGCAATATTGTCTTATTTAACTGTAATGGCTGGTGCTGAAATAACCGGTATGGACCAATAGTTTGTGCAGCCAGATAGCCTTGATTTAAATAACTGCGGGCCAGTACCACTGCCTCACGCATTACAAATTGCCGGGCTGAATACGTCGCGACGGCTGAGGACAGAATGCAGCCAGTGCCCCGCACCGAAAAATCATTACGTGGTGTCGATAAATAAAACTGTTCGTTAGCATCCTGATACAAATCGCTGCTGTAATGACCGCTGCCATGACCATCTTTTAGCAGGCAGGCTTTTACGCCTTTTGCCAGCAGATTACTCATACCCTGCTTGTCGCAACTGCCCGCTAAGTGCTGTAACTCCGGGCGGTTTGGCGTCAGCAAATCAATATAAGGCAATAACTGCTCAGTAATCACATCGATTACAGATTGATCCACGCATTGACCGCCACTGCTTGCCGACAGTACTGGATCGAGCACCACCGGTAATGCATTTTGCTGCAAATAATTGGCAACGATTCTGGCAATTTGTGCATTCGGTAACAGACCGATTTTCACTGCGGCGATTTTAAAATCAGCCGCGCAACAATGCAGTTGATTAATAAAGTCGTTTTCAGATAACGGGTTAAGCGCTTTCAGGCCATCAGCCGTTTGCTCAGTCAGACAAGTAACCAGCGGTACCGGATGACCACCACATTGCGTCACTGTCTGAATATCTGCAGTGATTCCAGCCGCGCCTTGCGGATCAAGACCGCCAATCAGTAAAACTGCTGGTTTAGCCATGTTGTTGCCACAGCGGTTGATCCAGCGTCGGTGTACTCGGTTTGGCCTGCAAACGTTTCGGCATAATGCCGGCTTCATAGGCAAGGCGACCGGCATTAATCGCTTGTTTAAAAGCCTGCGCCATCACTGCCGGTTCCAGCGCTTCGGCAACTGCGGTATTGAGCAAAATACCGTCATAGCCCAATTCCATTGCCTGCACCGCATCAGACGGTTTACCAATACCGGCATCGACCAATAAGTTTAATTCCGGCAGCCGTTCGCGTAATACCGTTAACGCATAAGGATTTAACAGACCCTGGCCAGTGCCAATCGGCGCGCCCCAGGGCATTAATACTTCACAACCTAAATCGGCAAGTTTCTGACATAGCACTAAATCATCAGTGCAATACGGAAACACTTTAAATCCGTCTTTAATCAGTGTTTCAGTCGCTTCCAGCAACGCAAATGGATCTGGTTGCAGATTAAAGCTATCACCGAGTACTTCCAGTTTCACCCAGTCAGTTTCAAATAATTCACGGGCCATTCTGGCCGTTTTGACGGCTTCGGCAGCACTGTAGCAACCGGCGGTATTGGGTAATAAATGACAGTTCAAATCTTTAATCATTTGCCAGAACTGTTGGCCATTAGCGGCATCGCCGGCAGTTTGCCGACGTAAAGAAACCGTAATGACTTCAGCACCTGATGCACGAATAGCATCGCACATGATCTTGGGTGACGGATACAGCGCCGTGCCGATAAACAGCCGGCTATTTAATGTCTGGCCATATACATTCCAGGTACTTGTTTGCATATCAGCCTCCACTTATCGGTGACAGGATTTCGATGCGATCGCCCGACTGAATTCGGCATTGATCCAGCGTGGTTTTGGGCACCACCGTATCGTTGACGACTGCGACAAAACAGCCTTGATCCAACCCCTGCTGCGCCAGTATTTCAGCCAGATTCAAGCTGGCCGTTAGCGCAACAGATCGATCATTGATCCAAATCTGTATTTCAGTTTGCATAAGCAACTGCCTCCTGCTGCGCATTTAATTGCGACAGCAATTCATCAATCATGACCGGCCCAAGTAAATAGCCATGCCGGTAAAAACCATTTAATTGAAAGCCCCAGGATTGCCGTCTGAGTGCCGGTAAATGATCTGGCAACGCCGGCCGGCAATGGGCGCGCATTTCCAGCACGCGGGCTTCGGCAAAACCTTTATCAATGGTATAAAGCGCTGATAACAATTCCATGGCACTACGGACACTGACCGGACTGCGATCCGCCGACTCAATTACTGTCGCGCCGATAACAAACTCATGATTTAGTCGTGGTGCTAAATAAAGTGGATAACGCGGATGTAGCAGACGCACACAATGTTGCAGTGAAACTTCCGGTGCCTGAACACGCACCACT
The DNA here is from genome assembly GCA_964474075.1 of uncultured Methylophaga sp. Lineage (GTDB taxonomy): Bacteria > Pseudomonadota > Gammaproteobacteria > Nitrosococcales > Methylophagaceae > Methylophaga. The sequence continues at coordinate 26,181 of CAYYRO010000010.1, read as the reverse complement.
TCACCGCGCACGCTGCGTAAATCAGCCATATCTTTGCGACTGCCATTGCCACGACAATCTATAGCCAAATCAAATTGCGAAAAGGCATGTCCCAATATTTGATGGCAAATTGCATCCAACGCCTTTTCATCAATTTGTTCTATTGGCGCAATTTGCCGCCATTCAGCGTTTTTTTGAAGCAACTCACCAAGTAGCCGGAATAATCGCCGGTTATCAATACAAGCCTCATCTTCAAACCATAAAGCTTCATTGAAATTGGTGGACAATGCCGGCGACTGTTGCTGCAAAGCAACTTGGTCCAACAACTGAAAATCACCGTTATCCAAAATATGCGAAGCCCGCTGCTGATAACGGTGAAACTCAGCCTGATCCCCGGCATGGGCAACGACCATCGTGCCGCATTGTGGCAAAAAAACCGGCTCAGCTAATTCAGTTACCCATTGTTGCCATATGGCCAGACTCTGTAATCCCAAATCCCGCAACGCCCGCTCATCGCTAACGGCTTCGGTAAACGGCGCAATCATTGATGCGGCGACATAACCGGCGCTGTCAGTACCGAGAAAATCGTCACTGGATAAAATCGTCACATTGTGACCTTGTGCCAGCAACCGCCACGCGGTTAGCCGACCAATCAGGCCGCTGCCGATAATCAGATAACGTCTCATTTCAGCGGATTTGCCGGCTTAAACCTGACGATAAATTTTGCTGCCACCGGCCTTAAATTCTTCCGATTTTTCGGCAAAGGCTTCTTTGACATCGTGCGAAATTTTCATTGAGCAGAATTTTGGCCCGCACATTGAGCAAAAATGCGCCACTTTGGCTTTGGGTTGTGGCAGCGTTTCGTCATGAAAGGCTCTTGCCGTGTCTGGATCCAAGCCAAGATTAAATTGATCCTCCCAGCGGAATTCAAAACGTGCTTTGGAAATCGCATCATCACGGATTTGTGCGCCCGGATGGGCCTTGGCTAGATCTGCTGCATGGGCGGCAATTTTGTAGGTGATGATGCCAGTTTTAACGTCATCTTTATTGGGTAGACCCAGATGTTCTTTTGGCGTTACATAACAAAGCATCGCTGTGCCAAACCAGCCAATCATTGCCGCCCCAATGCCCGAGGTAATATGGTCATAACCCGGCGCGATATCGGTAACCAATGGTCCTAAGGTATAAAATGGCGCTTCTTTACAGACCTCTAATTGCAGGTCCATATTTTCTTTAATTTTGTGCATCGGCACATGACCCGGGCCTTCCACCATCACCTGCACATCATGTTTCCAGGCGATTTGGGTCAGCTCACCCAGGGTGCGAAGTTCAGCAAACTGCGCGGCATCATTGGCATCCGCCTGACAACCCGGACGCAGACCATCACCGAGCGAAAAAGATACATCGTAGGCTTTCATGATTTCGCAAATCTCTTCGAAATGCGTATACAAGAAGCTCTCTTCATGATGCGCTAAACACCAGGCGGCCATAATCGAACCACCGCGAGACACAATACCGGTCACCCGATCTACCGACAGCGGAATATGCGCGAGACGCACACCGGCATGAATGGTGAAATAACTGACACCCTGCTCGGCTTGCTCAATCAACGTATCGCGGAACACTTCCCAGTTTAAGTCCTCGGCAACGCCGTTAACCTTTTCCAATGCCTGATACAACGGCACCGTACCAATTGGTACGGGTGAATTACGGATAATCCATTCACGGGTCTGGTGAATATGCTTACCGGTCGATAAATCCATAACCGTATCTCCGCCCCAGCGTGTGCTCCAGACCATTTTCTCGACTTCTTCTTCAATCGAGGACGTGGTCGCAGAGTTACCGATATTGGCGTTGATTTTGACTAAAAAGTTACGACCGATAATCATCGGTTCAGCTTCAGGATGATTAATATTGGCTGGGATAATCGCGCGGCCTTCAGCGACTTCTTTACGCACAAACTCGGCAGTCATGTGATTGGCAGCACCATCCGGCAATTCACCTTTTGCTTCCATGGCAGCACGACCCATGCTTTCGCGAATGGCAATATATTCCATTTCAGGGGTGATAATGCCCTGACGTGCGTAGTGAATCTGCGTGACATTTTTGCCTGATTTGGCGCGACGTGGCAGGCGACGCTCAGCAAACAGCGGAATATCAAACTCTTCCTCATCCTGTTCACGGGTAAATTTTGACGTGAATTCGCTTAGTTGTTCGGTATCACCGCGACCTTCAATCCAGGCACTGCGAATCGCTGGCAGCCCTTTTTCGATATCAATTTTGGCCAGGGGATCGGTGTAAATACCTGAGGTGTCATATACCAGCACTGGCTCATTTGGCGTACCCGGTAAGTTTGGATCGCGATTTGGGGTATCGGTCAGTTTGATTTCACGAAATGGCACACGAATATCGTCGCGGCTACCACGCACATAGACTTTTTCGCTGCCGGCTAGTGGCGCCGTACTGATGCCGCTACGCTCACTGATATCAATAACTTTTGGATTGGCTGACATACGATTTCCCTCGCTTAAGATAAAAAAGCCGGGGAAATGAAATCGTTGCGCGTCAGCGAACAAGGGATTGGTGATACACGGCGGCTACAGTCAGACATCAACTTAACCGGTACACCGGCTTGTTTCCTACGGAGGTTCTAGCCTCTTCAGGTTCAACGGGTTTCATCTCAGCCACATCTGAAATCAGATGGGCACCCCGACAAGTGTTTTTTATCGTAAAGCAAAATCAACCAGCGGCACAAGTGCCAATTTTGCCAAAGGTTTTATATCTTTCATCTCCGCCACTGTTGTGAGCTGAAAAATAAACAAGCCCTGAACAGTCTGGCACAATGACTGATAAACATTAAAAAGACTGCGTTATATGTCCCGCGAAAACCCACCCGAAAATGACGATTTTGCGCTGTTCCGACAGGAAGTCAGTGATGCTGAGCCTATTCACCACAACAAACGCGTCATTACTCCCAAAGACTTACCTAAAGCGGTGGTACGCAATCGCAGTCATGAAGGTGACCCTGATCGTTTAGCCGCTTTTTCCGACATGTTTGCTAACAATGATGTTGGTAATGAAGAATTTCTCGAATTCCGCCGTCCCGGCATTCAGCACCGGCAATTTGCCAAATTGCGTAGCGGAAAAGTCCATATCGAAGCTGAACTGGATTTGCATGGTTTTACCGCCGAACGCGCCGAATTGATGCTGGCAATATTTTTGGCCGAATGTCAGCAACAACAAATCCGTTGTGTCCGGGTAATACACGGCAAAGGTTGGAGTTCCCGCGATAATCGGCCAGTGTTAAAAAGCAAAGTCAATTACTGGCTGCGTCAGAGTGAGGCGGTGTTAGCGTTTTGCAGTGCGACCATAGACGATGGTGGCACTGGCGCATTATATGTACTGTTGAAACGTCAGTTTGCTGAATAAACCTATTCAAACCCCTGATTATTATTGATTTTCTCAAATTAAATCTGACATTTCAGTTTCTGATATGTCATTGGTATCAGCGGTATTTTCAATCTTCAAAAACCGGCTTGATAATGTCACGGTAATTACGAATGCGTTGCACGTAGTGAACCGGTTCATAGCCCCGCGCATAGCCATAACGGGTGCTGGGGTAATAACGATCGTCTGCTTTCAGCGGCAAAACTTCACGCATGTCCGCCCAGGAATCCGGATTTTTACCTAACTCACGCGCCAGCTCACGGGCATCCAGTAAATGCCCCCGCCCAATGTTATAGCTAGCAAGTGCAAGATAAGTCCGATCTGGTTCGGGTATGGAGTCAGGTAAGCGGCTATGCCGGTCGGCGAGATAACGCGCGCCTCCATCAATGGCTTGCTGCGCATCAGTGCGATTATCGACACCCAGTTCTTCAGCTGTTGCCTGGGTCAGCATCATGATGCCGCGCACCCCTGTTGGTGATACGGCTTTCGGGTCCCAGTGTGATTCCTGATAGGCCAGGGCAGCCAGCAGATCTGCCGGCATGCCGGTTTTATCTTCTGCCATTTCGAACTCATCAATAAAGCGCGGTAGTTGTTCTTCAATACGACGGTTAAGCGCACGCATATCAACAAAATCAAACTCGCTGATATAGCTGTAGTAGCGATTTTCCATTCGACCGATAGCGGCATCGCCATCGGGGCTGTTCATCCACTCATGCGCATCTTCGGCAACCGATTTAAATTTTTCGGGGGCATACCAGCCAAGATTACGGCCATCGGTCAAATCCATGGCAACTTCAAGATTTGGAAAATGCCGGCGCATGATTTTCACAATGTTAGAGTCTGCGACTGAGCATTGAATGTTTTTTTCTGCCACTGCTGTCAGAATCAATTCACTGGTTCGGACATCTTGACGAAAATTCACTTCGGGATAGTCAGCCTTAATTGCATTGAGAGTTTCCACGTAACTCGAATCTTCAGTAAGGACAATCTCAACATCACTCAAGCCCTCAAATGAATCAGGCAATGGTCGGTGATCCCGATGACAAACCAGTTGTTCGGTGACTTCTGTATGTACAGGCCCCGAAGCAAATTTTTCTTTACGTGATTTGTTATAGGTCAGCCCAGCCGCGGCCAGATGCGTTGAACTGTTTTCCAATGATTTAATTACTGCAGCAGTAGAGTCGTGCATTGTCCATTCCACCTCCCAGCCACGAGCAGCAGCATAATCTTTTATCAGTGCGTACTCAGGTCCGGCCGGATTTTCGTGGCGATCCAAATAATAAGTGGTGGAACCGTTACGGGTTGCGACTTTTAATACGCCGCTTTCGGAAGGCGTTGATTCATCAGCGCAGGCAGTGATAAGTGAAATCGTGAGCAGACCAAAAAGCATTGAACATATAACTTTAACCGGCAAAATTATTCCTCTGATTGATTTTTCAGACAATACTTTTGTACATTAACTAAATAAATCGTTCGAATTTAAATTGCCCGAATCCAGTTTGAACGTAACATTCAAAACCGTTACCGACAAACTTTTTGACCGGTAAAACCACATCGAATATTTGAAAATTCTTAACAATATCAATTGGTAATCAGGATTTACTGATTAAATCAAAAAAGGTTTCTTGCGGCTCTGATTTAACAAAAAAATCTTGATCAAAGTTATCTGCAAAGCATGCGTTCAGTGTAATGTTTTCGTATAGCCAATAAATATAACGACTGTCATCAACCCGATAACGGCACTGATATTGAAATTGTCTCCAGCCATTATCAATTTTTGCTAACTGCGTTGGCATATCAGCGCTTGTCAGTCTGGCTTTAAACTCAACCGTTTGGGCATCTAAATCAAAACGGAAACGGTCAATCAGCAGATAATTATCAACCAACTGATATTGCAACCGGTTGCCAAATAAATCATCACCATGCTGATCGATAATCACCTGTTCATCAAACAATGATTTCGCGGGTGGAATTTTGACAGGATAACGGTCCGGCAATGCATTTCGCGCTTGAATGTCATGCTCAGAACGTTGCGATTTATCCCATTGCCGGATGATGAATTGCAGGATCAGCTTGTTCATTAAGTCAGTCAGACAACAAATTAAATAGCGCTCAGCGCACGCAGTTTTTGCCGCTATTTTTGGCGCGATACATGGCATTATCAGCGGCAGTAATTAATTGTTCGGCATTGTCACCCTGCTCCGGGAATAACGCGACACCGATACTCGCGGACATATCGACGCTTTGGTTTTGCCAGGTAAAGGGCTGATTTAGGGTATAGCGAATTTTTTCGGCAACTGTCCAGGCTTGCAGCCGGCTTTCAATAGCATCCAACAACACCACAAATTCATCACCACCGATCCGGACGACGGTATCGGCATCGCGAACACAATGACAAATCCGAATTGCCACATCACGCAGGATGGCATCGCCCGCACTGTGTCCCAGCCGGTCATTAGCTTCTTTGAATTTATCCAAATCAAGATACAGCACGGCTAAGCCATGTTGCTCGCGTCGGGCGCGGGCTAAAGCTTGCAATAACCGGTCATGGAATAGCTGTCGGTTGGGTAAGTCAGTTAATGGATCGTATAGCGCCATATGTTGCAGGCGTTGGAGCATCTGTTGTCGCTCAAGGGCAATGGTGATTTGTGCGGCAGTGAATTGCAATAAATCTTGCTCGTTGTCATTGCGCGTGACCGCCGGCAGTCGAAACACAATCAGTCCCAGCGCTTTGTCTTTCATTTTCAGGGCGATAACGATTTCTGAGGCTGGGGGATTTATGTCAGTAGCGTTTAAAGTGACAAAAGCAGGTTGCCAGCTGTAATCACTTTTGTAAATCAGCTCCAGTCCCTGACTTCGGTGTAAGGCGATACAGATATCTAATCCCGCTATCTGGCTATTAAGAAGCTGGTGCAATTGTGGATAAATCGCCTTAAGCGTTAAATCACCATGGACTGTTTCTGAAATTGCCAGCAAGGTTTTTTGCATGGCCTCGGCGCGTTTGATACGGCTGATATCCCGAGCTACCCCCAGGCGCAGTTGATGTTTATCAGACCAGCTTGTCGACCATAGTAAATGGACAACCTGACCATCTTTACGGATGTAACGGTTATCAAAATCCATCAGCTCTTTTTTGTGCATCACCTCATCGATGCTGATGCTGGTTTTATGCAGATCATCCGGATGCACCAGTTCCAGCATTTTTTTACCAATCAGCTCTTCGGGTTTGTAACCCAACACTTTTTCAGCGCCCAAACTGGCGTAATGAATTGTACTGTCCTCACCCACTGCAAAAAATGCATCGAGCAGCAAATCAACCTCATCGGGCAACGGATTAAAAGTGATGCTTTTCATGGCTGGCAGCAAAGGCTAAACCTACAAGTTTTATTCGGATTTTAAGCAGATCTTATAACAGTCATCATGCCGCATGGCGACCTTACTGACAAACCTCACTTCCGGTAAATGATCATTGCTAGACTTTTACTTCACGAACTGCATGTCAAATTGTCCTTCTCCCGCATGCCCCCTAATTGGATGCTTAGCATCTGCAACCCGAGTGCCCACGCGGTATTTAACCGCTTTCAACCAAGTAAAATACGCAGACTTTTAGTCAGTGGCGTTAAAGCGACCATTTTGGAGAAAATACAAAGTCTGGCTTTGTACTTCATCACTGCCCATGATGAATGGATGGGTTTGTTCAACCAGCAGAAAATCTTGCATACCATCGAGCTTAGTGCGTTTTACCGCCACTTTGCCATCGTCACTGCCGGGAATAAGTGTCGATAAAATTAGATTAATGGAACGATTACCGGCAACGATGCCAAGTTCAAAATCAGCAGGTCCCAGTTGATTGGGCAACGCTTTTGATGCCGTGCCAAGCTGCTGTCCTGCCGGGCCATTTATCCAGTTAAATAAACCAAAGTTACCCAGCTTATCGACGACTTCGCTACCTTGATTGGGCGGTGCCAGCATTACCACGCGGTCAATATCAATCTGGCCATATTCAGCAGCTAATTGCCGAACAATAATGCCGCCCAGAGAATGGGTAACAAAATTTATGGAACCCGTTGGAAAACAATCCCGAATCGCTGGCACAACATAATCCTCTGCCAGCTTTTCGATTCGGTGATGCCGCGATGGATAATCAATATTGCAGACCTTAAAGCCATGGTCCTGCAGATGATCGGCCATCGAATGCATAGAGCCGGCGCTTCTGGCCAGCCCATGCAATAAGATGACTTGCTCATCGGTGTCGGCGACTGCTGGCCAGGCCAGCAGCCATCCGATAATACCAATTAAACCCTGCCTAAACTTCATCCTCAGCAGACATAGTGCGCTTGAGCTGAACCGGTACCGATTTTTTGCGGATACGAATATTGATCATTTCGACCGCAACCGAGAACGCCATGGCAAAGTAAATATAGCCTTTTGGAATATGCACGCCCAAACCTTCGGCCATCAGCGTAAAACCGATGAGGATCAAGAAGCTTAGAGCGAGTATCTTGATGGTTGGATGTTCATCGACAAATTCACCAATGGCTTTGGCCGAAAACATCATGACGATAACCGCTGTGACAATCGCAATAACCATGATGCTCAGATGATCGACAAGACCCACGGCGGTAATCACGGAATCCAGCGAAAAGACGATGTCGATAATAGCGATCTGCACAATCACCGAGGCAAAGGTCGCGGTGTAGACCATTTTTTCGCCAGTCTCGGATACCGTCGCGCCTTCCAGATTATTATGAATTTCGTGGACACTTTTAGCGAGCAGGAATAAACCACCACCCAGCAGAATAAGATCCCGTCCCGAAACCGTGAAATCAAATACTTCAAATAATGGCTCGGTCAGCCCCATTATCCATACCAGCATAAACAGCAATAAAATCCGGGTGCCCATGGCAAAGCCCAAACCTATCATCCGTGCCCGTTGTCTTTGCTCAGGCGGCAATCGACTGACTAATACCGAAATAAAGATAATATTATCGATACCCAGGACAATTTCTAACGCAGTCAGGGTTGCCAAAGCAATCCAGGCCTGAGGATCAGCCAGCCATTCCATTTTAAAACTCCTAAAAAAAAGTAAACATATTCAATCAGTGGCACCGGGCAATTGCAATATCCCGCCACAATTTATTTACATGCTGTTCAACGGGCCTGAGATAACCAGCTATCAGCATCACTATAAGCGTCGTAAAAAAGCCATAGACACCAGGCGTCCAGCCATAGCTGTGAATAAACGCTGGCTCAGTCAAAGTCAGTCCAAACGATACAACCATACCCAGTAAAAACCCGGCCACTGCGCCAAATTTATTGGCCCGCGGCCAGTACAAGCCAAGCAACACTACAGGTGACAAAACGATCATGCCCTGATAGGTCATCAAAGCTAAAAACACTAATTGGCCTTCTTTGACATAGGCCCCAACCAACGCGCCGATACTCATCACAACCACTGACCAACGGGCAATTTTCAAGGCGGTTTGTTCGCTGATTTTGCGATTTAAAACCTGTGCAATATCGCCAGAAATGGCCGTCGACATAGCATTTAAAATCCCGCTGACCGTGCCCAGGCTGGCCGCCATCACCAGCACGGCAAAAAATGTCAGCGGCCAGACACCTGCCTCGCTATGAATCCAGAAAAGTGCTTGCTGGGGATTCTCTTGAGCAAATGGCAGTGGATGCAACGACATGGCCAGTAAAAACAATAAGGCAAACGAAATAATTCCCAATACTGGCGCAAATAACACCGATTGTTTGATGGTGCGAATACTGTCAGCTGCAAACAGTTTGTTATACACCCAAGGCCACATAAAACCGCCAAGACCACTGGTGATAATAATGGCGGTCCAATAATTTGGTGAAACATCCCAGCCGGGACCGGGAAAAATCATCGCTTGCGGTGTTTCATTAAACAGGCGGTCCATCGCTGCCGTTAAACCACCCAACTCGCTGTACAGCACATAAATCAGCACGGCAGAGCCGGCAATCATCATATACAGCCCCTGAACAATATTAGCGGTCACCACACTGCGCATGCCGCCAAGCGCCACATAAAACACCACAACAAAAATACCGATAATCATGCCCAGTAAAGGACTGATTAAACCGTCGGTAGCGTAATTAAATACATAGCCAATCGTGTACCACTCCATCAACAACCATGGCACCGATAAGGCCACACCGGCAAAACCGGTCAACACCCGCAGAAAGTCACTTTGGTAGCGCAGTCCCAGTAATTCTGATTGGGTACGCAGCTGGTATTTTTTACCCCAGATAAAACTCCGCTCGGCCACTAGATACATGACCAGTAAGGTAATAATCCCATAGGGGATCACATACATACCAATCATGCCAAAACTGACGGCAAACCCCGAAAATACTGTATAACCCGCGCCAACATACCAGGTCGCTAAAAAGCCAAAGGTAATACCTAACACACCAATACTATGATTGGCCGTGGCGTAATCGTTTAAAGTCGAAACACCCAACTGTCGACGGTTTATCCAGATAATCAGCGCCAGGAACAAGCCCAGCATCAGCATTGGGATCATGGTTTAGGCTCCACAGTTACCTCAATATCCAATGCCCCTGCCCGACTATCAGCTAAGTACCAGCCAGCAAAAAATATCGCGGCAACTAATGCCAGACCGATATGCCAAATCATCGCAAACGGTAGCCCCAACCAGCGGGGCTCGATAGTGTTAGCCCAGATAAAAACAGGCGGAAAAGTCGATAAAAATGTCGTCGATAAAATCAGTGTGATAAACAACGCCGAACGGCGCTGTGAACGGGGAAGTTTTGCAGACATTGACTGCTCCGTTGCAGATAAATTAGCCACTTACCTTACCAAGCAATAGATGGGAAATTTGCCTGAGATATTGGCCGTCATTCAGACAAATAAAAGCCGGCTGTAATGCTTAATTACAGCCGGCTATGCGTTATTGCGATGTTATTTTTTTTCGATTGCGTCAGCGACTTTCGCTGAAATCAGACCAAAAATTGCACCGACAATCGTTGAAAGGATAACAATCACCACCGGATTGCCGAGGCTAAGCGCCGTTGTACTGGCAGCGTTGGCCGTTTGCAAACCGTAGGCTGCTGTTGCCGCATAACCATAAACATTGGCAGGTACTACCGACAGTAAGTCAAAACGGGCAACAATGACTAATGCAAACACGGTCACCGCAATATAAATTGCCGGTCCCACTGCACCCGGTAAGCCCAAAGGATTAGTGCCTGCCAGTAATAAAGCTATACCGGCAATGACGGCACCGTAACTCATGCCAATAATAGTCTTTTGCAATGCTGCCATATCGGCACCGGTGTGAAAGAAACATCCCCAAGCGATGAACCCGGCCCAGACAGCGACAAATCCAGCCAGCGGCCCTAATGCCAGAAACGCCCAGATACCGCCTAATACAGCGATACTCAGCGATAACGCAGTTATTTTAGACATAAAACTCTCCCGTTATGATTATTAAGTTTTCACAAACTGATCACCTAAAAATCTTCACAGCCTGCCCGGTGAGCAGCTTGCCGGGTTGATAGTAGCCATATATGAATCACAAAGTAAACAAAATCGCACCAAACCTGTGCAACTTTTAGCCAGAGTTGTTGTCAAGCGTTCGCGTAATGCTGTGAATCATTATCATCCTGCGTACTGACCACCACCTGATTTCGTCCCGCTTGTTTTGCCCGATACAATGCTTTATCCGCGGATTGTAATAGATTATCCGGTGCAGCTGTTTCGCCCTGCCATCTGGCAATGCCAATCGAAACCGTTAAGGCATCCAGGTTGCGACCTTGATAACTGATCGTTCGGGCAGCGACTTTTTGCAACAACTCATTCGCCCGGGCCAGCGCATCTTCAGTCGACGCCCCGGGCATCAGTACAACAAATTCTTCACCGCCAAACCGGCAGGGAATATCCGTCTCTCGAAAATGCTCGAGCATAATATTGGCCAACGTACGCAAGGCCATATCGCCCGCATCGTGCCCATAACGATCATTAAATTCTTTGAAATGATCGATATCGCAAATCAGTAATGCCAGAGGCGTGTTACTACGCATGGCAATATGTTGCTCACGTTGCAGTGCTTCATCAAAAAACCGCCGGTTTTTCAGGCCAGTCAGTGCATCTTCAAAAGACATAATTTGCAGACTTTCACGTAATTTGATGCTGCTCAGCGTCACGCGTAGCCGCGCCAGTACACGGTTGATAAACTGATCCATCAACAGTTGTGGATCATCATCGTCGAGTGTTTCAAAACAATCGATGACAATAAATGGCGAAACTTGTCCCTGAATATCTTCGACTTCGATAACATGTCGGATGACGTCACCATCTTTCAGCGCCAGATTAACTTTTTCTGCCAAGACAATATGCATTCGACGTGGGGCAAAAATCTTCGGTATATGTTCACAAACCAGACGAGCAGCGGTTTCTAAATCGGCGGTTTTTTGCAACTGACTAATCAGATCCTCAAGGCCAAGGCTGTATCGATTAATACGGGCCAGTTGCAGGGAACGTTCGACTTCACGATCGGCATAGGCCTGCAAACTTTCAGTGCGCTCGACAACCCGCTGCTCCAGCTGCAGATTCATCTCCCGTAATTGGTCCTGCAGTTGTTTGTAGTGATATAACGATACTGCCGACGCAATCAACATAAACAGCAAAGCCCCCAGTGCCATCGGAAAATCTATCCACGGCAGTAAGCCATGTGCTATCAGCATGTCAACAAACAAAAAAATGACAAATAACACAAACGCCAACATGACAATTTTTTGTTCACTAGCCAGTTGTGGATAACTACGACGGGCGATAAACAACATTATCATGGCACTTGCTAATAACATCAGATCAAATAATGGATAGAAATGCGCCAGATTGAATACGCCCAACAGCGACAAGCCAAACGCCGACAGCCAAAAAATACCGTGCAGACCGGCCAATACATGAAACCAATGCCGATCACGCTCCTGGCACCAGTAACTGAGCAACATGGCCAGAAAAATGGGTATCGCAAAATACGAAAATGCCGCGATATAACGTTTTAGCAGGGGGGCTTCAATCAATAACTGCACCGACATATTTTCACCAATCAAGGTGCCGGTCACGGCCAGGGCAAACAGGCCAAGATAAAGAAAGTCATGGCTGTTTTCGCGTATTGCGGCAAACAACAGCGCCATCATCGCCAATAGCATGCAAAAAGCCGCAATAATTAATTCATCGATGCCTTTTTTCAGTAAAGTCAGCTGTAAATCACTACGATCCACTAACCACAGATCACCCCAAACGCCGATATCGGTGTAATCAGAAAAGACCTTAAAGGCGAGTGTTTTACCTGCGTAATCGTCAGGTAATGGCATCGCATGCCACGGCCAACCTTTAAAAGCAGGCGAATCAATGGCATTCACTTCACCGAACTGGTAAATTTTTTCACCGTCAAGGTAGGCGGCAACGGTGAGATTAATGCTGGTGGCATAGATCACCGGGTTATGAACATAAGCCTCCGGCAGCGTGGTTTTAAACCAGACAAATTGCTGGCCCTGCCGATCTTTGGGATTGGCCGGAAATTCAATTGACTGCCAGTTTTTGGCATTGGTAAAAGCCGGATCCTCGATATCAAAATCACCCCATTGATATTGCCAGGCAGATTTTGCTAAATCCTCGGCTTGTTCAGGCGCATCAGCCCAAACAGTGCTGGTTATCAGCAGCAAAAAGCCCAGTAATATGAACCGGGCTAGTGCTAATTGCTGCCAGACAACGCCGCCTCTGCTTATCAATAGCTGAGACGGCAAAGGCATTAGCCGACCCAGCGCCGTGCGTTATGGAATAAACGCAGCCACGGGGAATCCTTACCCCAATTATCCGGGTGCCAGGAATGCTGCACACTGCGAATCACCCGCTCCGGATGCGGCATCATAATCGTCACTCGGCCATCGATCGTGGTATAGCCGGTCTGGCCAGCCGCTGAGCCATTCGGGTTAAACGGATAAGCATCAGTGGGATTACCGTAATGATCCACATAGCGCAGAGCCATCAAGGCTTTTTCTGCATCACCGTTTTCTGCAAAATCAGCCCGACCTTCACCATGGGAAACGGCAATCGGCATAATGGAGCCAGCCATATCCTGTAATAAAACCGATGGCGATTCAGTGACTTCCACCAATGAAAAACGGGCTTCAAATTGCTCTGATAAATTGCGGCTGAATCGCGGCCAGTGTTCACTGCCCGGGATCAGTTCGGTTAGTTGCGACAGCATCTGACAGCCATTACATACACCTAAGGAAAAGGTATCTTCACGGGCAAAAAACGCGGCAAATTCATCACGGGCACGGGCATTAAACAACACGGTACTGGCCCAGCCACGACCGGCACCCAGTACGTCACCATAAGAGAAGCCACCACAAGCTACTAATCCTTTAAAGTCCGCAAGAGTGATGCGGCCTTCAACGATATCGCTCATATGTACATCGATGGCAGTAAAACCAGCATGATCAAATGCCGCCGCCATTTCTAACTGACCGTTAACGCCCTGCTCGCGCAAAATGGCGATTTTCGGTCGCTGACCGCTGATAATAAAGGGCGCCGCGACTTGCTCAGCCAAATCAAAGCTCAATTTGGCAAATAAACCCGGATCATTTTCATCATTTAAGCTGGCAAATTCCTGCTCGGCACAGTCTGGATTATCGCGCAGTGCCTGCATCCGGTAACTGGTCTCAGTCCAAAAACGTTGGAGGGTAGCGCGACTTTGTTGCAACACCTGTTCGCCGTTAACACTGACCAGAATCTGTTGCTCATCAGTAGGTACGCCAATCAAATGACTATGTTTTGCCAAATCATATTGCTGCAGAATCTCAAAAACAGCATCCTGATGCTCAGCACGAATTTGCACCACCGCGCCAAGCTCTTCATTAAACAAAACCGGCAAGGCATCGCCCATGCCATCAAGTTCAATATCCAGTCCACAACGACCGGCAAATGCCATTTCAGACAATGTGGTAATCAGGCCACCGTCACTGCGATCGTGATAGGCCAGCAGCAAATCATCCTGTTTCAGCAGTTGCATGGCGGTAAAGAAGTTCTTCAATGTCCGCGCATCATCGACATCCGGGCCGCGATGACCGGTTTGCTGATATACCTGCGCTAACGCTGAAGCAGCCAGCCGGTTATGACCATGACCCAGGTCGATATACAACAGCTGGGTTTCGCCAAGATCCGTTCGCAGTTGTGGTGTCAGGGTTTTACTGGCATCGGTCACCGGTGCAAACGCACTGATAATCAATGACAGCGGAGAGGTAACCGCTTTGGTTTCGCCATTTTCCTGCCAGACAGTTTTCATCGACAACGAATCTTTACCGACCGGAATGGCAATACCCAATTGCGGACACAACTCCATACCTACCGCTTTAACAGTGTCATACAGCAAGGCATCTTCGCCGCTGTGACCACAGGCCGCCATCCAATTTGCCGATAATTTAATATCACTGAGTTTGGCAATATCGGCAGCAGCAATGTTGGTTAACGCTTCACCAATTGCCATCCGGCCCGATGCCGGTGCATCAATCACGGCCAACGGTGTACGTTCCCCCATCGACATCGCTTCACCAAGCAGACCATGATGATCTGCCAGCGTCACGGCACAATCTGCAACCGGCACCTGCCAGGGACCAACCATTTGATCACGGGCCACCAAACCGGTCACGCTGCGATCACCAATGGTAATTAAAAAGCTTTTGCTGCCTACTGTTGGCAGTTTTAAAACCCGCTCAACGGCGGCTGGCACCGTGATGCCATCAAGGTTTAATTCGGGTTTGGGTTTGCTGTGATGTTTGACATCGCGGAGCATTTTCGGTGGTTTGCCGAGCAGTAGCGACAACGGCATATCAATTGGCTGATTGTCGAATTCGGCATCACCGAGCAAAAGATGCTGATCGGCAGTCGTTTCACCGACGATCGCCCATGGACAACGCTCACGCTCACAAATGGCCTGGAAGGTTTCAACGTCTTCGGGATTCACACCCAGTACATAACGTTCCTGGGACTCGTTACACCAAATCTCCATTGGTGACATGCCCGGCTCATCATTGGGAACGACCCGCAGTTCAAAACGACCACCCCTGCCACTGTCATCAATCAGCTCCGGGAAGGCATTCGATAAACCACCGGCGCCAACATCATGGATGGAAACAATCGGATTTTTATCATCCAGCGCCACACAACGATCAATGACTTCCTGACAGCGGCGTTCCATTTCCGGATTACCGCGTTGCACCGAGGCAAAATCAAGACCTTCATCACTGGTACCTGAGGTCACAGATGAGGCCGCGCTGCCGCCTAACCCAATCAGCATCGCTGGCCCACCCAGCACAATCAGCTGCGTGCCCGGTTTCATAATATGTTTTTCAACATGCTGCGGGCGGATACTGCCTAAACCACCAGCGACCATAATCGGTTTGTGATAACCACGCACTTCAAAGCCGTTATCAGACGGCACATTGGCTTCATACGTCCGGAAATAACCACACAGGTTGGGCCGGCCAAATTCATTATTAAAAGCCGCGCCACCTAATGGACCGTCGAGCATGATTTGCAGCGCTGAAGCCATTCGGGCCGGTTTACCGTATGGCATTTCCCAAGGTTGTTTAAAGTCCGGAATATGCAGATTGGAGACCGAAAACCCGGTCATCCCGGCTTTAGGTTTGGAACCACGGCCGGTAGCGCCTTCATCACGAATTTCACCGCCAGCGCCGGTCGCCGCACCGGGAAATGGTGAAATGGCCGTCGGATGGTTATGGGTTTCGACCTTCATCAGAATATGCTGCTGCTCACCTTCGTAGCAGTAATGATTGTCAGCCATATTGACCTGAAAACGATGGCTGCGTGGCCCTTCGATAACCGAGGAATTATCGCTGTAGGCCTTGACCACACCTTCCGGATGTTGCTCGTGGGTGTAGCGAATCATGTCAAACAGGCTGCGATCCTGTTGTTTGCCATCAATCACCCAGTCGGCCCGGAAAATCTTATGGCGGCAATGCTCCGAGTTGGCTTGAGCGAACATCATCAGTTCGATGTCATTCGGGTTACGATTTAACGCCGAAAAATTATCAAACAGATAATCAATTTCATCATCTGCCAATGCCAGCCCCATATCGATATTGGCCTTGACCAGTGCCTGACGGCCACCGCCGAGAATATCAACTGATAATAACGGCCGCGGTGCAGTGTGCATAAACAATTGCGCAGCATCGTCCACGTTATCAAAAACGGTCTCGATCATACGATCATGTAATTGACCGGCAATAAGGTGTTGCTGGGCATCGGTTAACGGTTTCGTCGATTGCACAAAAAAAGCAATGCCACGTTCGACTCTTTGAATTTCGGTCAGACCACTATTGTGAACAATGTCGGTCGCCTTGCTGGACCACGGTGAAATGGTGCCCGGACGAGGTGTCACCAACAGCAGGGTTTCACCGGCTTGCGGTGCACTGTCAGATTGTCTGGCAATCAATAAGGTTTTTAAAATATCAAGTGCAGCTTCTGTTAACTGGCCATCGCCATCCACTTCGGCAAAATAATGGTATTCACTGCGCAGCGCCGTGACTTCAGGCAATTCTGCACGTAGCCCGCGCAGTAATTTTTCGATACGAAAAGCAGAAAAAGCCGGCTGGCCAATCAGATGCAGCATTTGAAACCCGATTTACTGAAAACGAAAGCGAATATGATACTTTATAGGCCATTTTTAGCCCAATTAAATTGAGCATTGCTATGTCCGCAACACCTGCGTCAACCAATCGTCCCGGGCCACTTCGCCTGCTCGGTATTTTGTTATATGACAGTTTACTGCTGCTATCCGCGCTGTTGGTTGCCGCCGGTTTGGCCGTAACATTAAACGGCGGTGAAGCCATCGGTGCGCAAAACCCGTTCTTTTTTGTTTATATTTTGGCAGTGGCGTTTGTGTTTTATGGCTGGTTCTGGACCCATGGCGGCCAGACACTCGGCATGCGCGCGTGGCAAGTGTATCTCATCAGCGGCAATCAAACCGGCATTAACTGGCAACAAGCAACACTGCGTTTTGCGGTATCGATTTTTTCCTGGTTGCCGATGGGACTGGGTTTTTGGTGGCAATGGCTGAGCCCGGACAAACTCAGCTGGCATGATATTGCCTCTGGCAGTGAGCTGGTACTGATTAAGCGTGATAAAAAAGCCAAGCCTTAGCCGATCCTTTCAATCGACTTGAGTTTGTTATTGGCATCAAAACTGATTTGAAACCGGCCGTTAATGCCCTGCTGATCGATAAATCGCCGGATATGCAGCGCCGGGAATTGCAATGACTGGCCATTCTCAGTAATGACCCGTACTGCCAGTGCTTCCCCCCGGTAATAACGCATGGCCTCTTCACGACCAACACGTATTTTAAACGTTAAGATTCTGTCCACTCACCAGAAAACCCGAAAATAAATCCTGTAAATCAGCCACTGCTTTCAGCTGCTCTTTTTCCGGGTAGGCAACAGCTTTACCCACACCCCATACCGGTGCCGGCCAGGCAGCATCGTCTTTGAAACGGGCAACGACATGGATATGTAATTGCGGTACCTGATTACCCAGCGCAGCCAGATTCATTTTATCGGCACCGGTTAGGACTTTCAGTTTTTCCGCCACCAATGCCGCTTCCTGCCATAGTAACTGCTGATCTTTCATCGATAAATCAAATGCTTCACTGAGTGATTCACGCCGTGGTACCAAAACCAGCCACGGAAAGCGTGCATCATTCATCAGTAAAACCTGACAGAGCGGCAAATCACCAATTTGAATGGTGTCATTCGCCAGTTGTTTATGCAGCTTAAAAGCCATTAATCAATCCGCCAGATATTTGTTAACGATTTCGAACACATCCGACGATAAGTCCGGCTGTCTGGCAATCGATTGTAAAGCTTCACGCATTAAATCCTGCCGCGCAACATCATATTGCCGCCAAGAATTAAATGCGCCCAATTGCCGCGCAGCCACTTGCGGATTGAGTTTATCCAGCACCAGAATTTGTTCAGCTAGAAACTGATAACCGCTGCCGTCTTTGGCATGAAACTGCGATGGGTTATTACGGCAAAATTGACCAATGACAGCCCGTACATTATTGGGATTTTTAATGCTAAATGCTTCATGCTGCATCAGGCCTTTGACCCGGTGCAAGGTGCCTGGCAACGTTGATAAAACCTGCACAGTCAGCCATTTATCAACCACTTGACGATCATGCTGCCATTGATGATAAAACGATTGCAACGCGTGCTGCCGCTCTGATCCGTCGACATCAACCATCAACCGCAAACCGGCCAGCAAATCCGTCATGTTGTCAGCCTGTTTCATTTGCTTCAGACATCGCTGAACTTGCATCGGATCTTTGGTTGCCATCAAAAAGGACAAACAGGTATTTTTTAAACTGCGCTGTGCCATATCTTCAGCAGCAAAGCGATATTCGCGTTTGATATTTAACGCTTGATACAGTGAATCAAATTCCGCTTTTAATGCAACAGCAATGCGATGTTTAACCGATTGCCGCACCGCATGAATGGCATCCACATCAGCAACGGTCATTTGCGCGGCCAGGTAATTCTCGGTCGGCAGACTGAGCATTCGCGCCGTCAATGCCGGATCGCTATCTGCTTGTTTTAATACATCGCTCAGTTGCTCGATTAATAATGCCGGTACCTGCGGCGACTGGTCTGCCTGGTATTCAGCAATCATGTCCAGCATGATGTTGATAAACAACGTTTGCCCGGCATCCCAGCGATTAAAACTGTCAGCGTCATGGGCCATCATGAATGCCAGCTCATTGTTATCACGCGGCTGCTTCAATTTGATCGGTGCCGAAAAGCCACGCAATAGTGATAAATACGGCGACTCATCGACATTTTTAAAGATGAACGTTTGCTGGGCGTCACTGAGCAGCAACACACGGCTGTCGCCGCTTACGGGTTGATTTTCACCAGCGAGTTGCAACGGCAGACTATTGCCTTTGTTATCAACAAGGCCCATGGCCACCGGGATTAAAAGCGGCTGTTTTTCATTTTGTCCCGGGGTTGCCGGACAACTTTGGCTTAAGGTTACGGTAAAAGTCTTGGCAACCGCGTCATAATGACTTTCAGCAGTTAATTCCGGCGTGCCCGCCTGGCTGTACCAGCGTCTGAACTGATTTAAATCCAGATCGTTGGCATCTTCAATCGCTTTAACAAAATCATCGGTGGTCACCGCCTGACCATCATGGCGGTCAAAATACAAATCGGTGCCTTTACGAAAACCATCATCGCCCGCCAGTGTTTTCAGCATACGCACTACTTCGGCGCCTTGTTCGTAAATGGTGACCGTATAAAAGTTGCTGATTTCGATATAACTGTCCGGCCGTACCGGGTGCGCCATTGGGCCGGCATCTTCAGCAAACTGCATGCGCCGCAACATATCGACATCGTCTATGCGCTGCACCGCCGCTGAATTTAAGTCAGCACTGAATGACTGATCGCGCATCACGGTAAAGCCTTCTTTAAGGCTTAACTGAAACCAATCCCGGCAGGTAACGCGATTACCCGACCAGTTGTGAAAATACTCATGGCCGACAATGCTCTGAATGGTGTAAAAATCATCATCGGTGGCTGTTTCCGGACTCGCCAGTACACAGGCCGCGTTAAAAATATTCAGCCCCTTGTTTTCCATCGCGCCCATATTGAAGTCATTGACGGCAACAATCATGAATACGTCCAGATCATATTCGCGACCATAGGCTTGTTCATCCCAGCGCATTGATTGCTTCAGTGAATTCAAAGCGTGATCACATTTATGCTGATTTTCGGGATCAACGTAAATTTCCAGCGTGACTTCACGGCCACTCATGGTCGTAAAGCTGTCCTGCTGGCAATACAAATCACCGGCGACCAAGGCAAATAGATAGGCTGGTTTCGGGTGCGGATCGTGCCAGCGTACCCAATGGCGACCATCAACGGCATCGCCTTCTGCTTGTTTATTACCATTGGATAATAAATTCGGCCACTGTGCTTTATCGGCTTCAATGGTCACGGTAAAAACCGCCATGACATCAGGACGATCCGGGTAATAAGTAATTCGGCGGAAACCCTCGGCCTCACATTGTGTGCACAGAATCGCTCCGGAGTGATACAGCCCTTCAAGAGCCGTGTTTTGATCCGGATGAATTTCCGTGGTGATTTCTAAACTGAACGCTTCCGGCACATTCGGGATCATTAATTGACTGTCACTACGCTGAAATTCGTTGGCGGCCAGCGTTTTACCATCAAGCTTAATATCGCGAAGCTGTAATTGTTCGCCATCAAGTTTCAGCTCACCGCCCTGCCCCTCTGGATTACGACGAATTTGCAGCTTGCTGGTGACAATGGTTTTGGCCGGATCCAACATAAAATGCAACGCGACAGAATTCACCAGATACGCGGGTGGCTGATAGTCGGTCAAGCGAATGGTTTGTGGCACTAACGGTGCGTTCATCTATTACATATCCTCAAGCGTTTTCACCGGCCAGCATTCGTAGGCAGGCGTTTCATAGGGGTGTGCCAGCAGCAATGCAGTAATAATCGTTTTCAGCTGGTCATCGGCACAAATAACTTCGACACGGTATTCACTGACTTGTTCAATTTTGCCCTGCTCACCAATAAAAGGCTGACTGCCCGCTAGCGGTCGGAATTGGCCATTACCCAGTGTTTCCCAACTGCAGCAATCATAACCATCAAACCGCCCGGCGCCGGCATCAAATACCGCTTGTTTGACACGTTCTTTATGGGTTTCCGGAACAAAAAATACCAGTTTATGCATTGTCATCACCGCCATTGCCAGCGCTGGGCAACGCCATCACCGCCGATTGCCAGTACGCTGTTATCGTTGTCGTAAAAGCTCACCGCCTGAATGATAATACCGGGGCTAAGCTGATTTCGCCGGGCGACTTTCCAGCAACGTTGTTTTTGTCCATCCGGCAGCTGCCATAGACAAACCCGTTCATTGCTGTGGCCGGTCACCAACAGCGTACCGTCTGCCGAGAAATTTATCGCTGTCGTGGTGTAATCAAAAATCGGAAAATCAGGTAGCGGCCATTGCAGCGGCCAGGGCGAGCTACGTAAACTGGCCTGCAAATCGCCATCAGGCAAGGCCCATAAATGTGTTTGATCACTGTCACCGGCCGTCACGACAAATCGTCCCTGGGGTTCAAACGCAACCAGATTTACCCGGTTATTATGACGCCAGCTGTGGATTTGCTCGCCCGTTTCGATATTCCATAATCGCGCCATAAAATCATCGCCGCCCGTCAGCGCCATCGTGCCATCGGGTGAAATTTTCACCGAATTAACCGGCTGATTGACTTCAGAATTGATCGGACTGCCGTCATGAACAAAACGTTGCTGAACGCGATTTTCCGCGAGATTGAAATACACGGCGCTACGATCGGCCAGTGCCAGCAGAACAAAACGACCATCCGGCGATAAATCAACATCTTTAACGCGCATTGGCAAAGTCAGCCGATGCAGCGGTTCGCCGGTTGTGACATCCCAGATCAGAACGGTATCGTATTCAACCGTCGCCGCCCGCCCCGCATCATCCGAAAAGGCTACAGCCTGACTACCGCCGTTATCTGCAGCATTATTTTGCCAGTCATATTTCAGAGTATTGCTGTTTAAATCCCAGAGCCGGGCGGCGGCACTGGTGCTGGCAGACAGCAAGTACTGGCCATCATCTGAAAAAGCAGCGGCATAACTGCCTTCACTATGCCGCCATTGTGACGTCTCAGGTGGCGCTGATTCACAGGCCGATAGCAAACATACGAGACTAATAACAAAAACTGTCGTTAAACCCGGTGTTTGCATCATGCTTATGCTTATGACCTTGGTAAGGTCACGCCCTGCTGACCCTGGTATTTGCCACCCCGGTCGGCATAAGACGTTTCACAAATTTCATCAGATTCAAAAAACAGCATTTGTGCGACGCCTTCATTGGCGTATATTTTTGCCGGTAAAGTCGTGGTATTTGAAAACTCCAACGTCACCTGACCTTCCCATTCGGGTTCCAGCGGCGTGACATTGACGATAATGCCACAGCGGGCATAAGTCGATTTACCGAGGCAAATAGTCAACACATTTCGCGGGATCCGGAAGGTTTCCACGGTCCGCGCCAGCGCAAACGAATTAGGCGGGATGATGCAGACATCGGAAGTCACATCAATAAAGCTGTTGTCATCGAAGTTTTTCGGATCGACAATCGCCGAATTGATATTGGTAAAAATCTTAAACTCGTTCGAACAACGCACATCATAGCCATAGCTGGATGTGCCGTAGGAAATGATCCGATTGCCATCACGCTCACGAATCTGGCCCGGTTCAAATGGCGTAATCATGCCCTGCTCCGCCATCCGCCGGATCCACTTGTCTGACTTAATACTCATATACGGTCACAAAGCCTTACACAAAAGCGTTCATCATAGCTGTCAATCGTTCTTAATCACAATATTCGGAAACGCCGACGCGTAATCTTTACCCTGTTTAGCCAGATTGGCGGCAATACGCCGGGCAATGGTTCGATACGCCATGGCAATGTCACCATCGGGATTTTTAATCACGGTCGGCTGGCCATTGTCAGCATCTTCGCGAATATGAATATCCAGCGGCAAGCTGCCCAGTAAATTAACGCCATATTGATCGGCCATAGACTGACCGCCACCGGCACCAAAAATATGCTCTTCATGACCGCATTGGCTGCAAATGTGGGTACTCATATTTTCCACCACACCCAACACCGGCACTTTCACTTTTTCAAACATTTTCAGTGCTTTGCGGGCATCCAGCAATGAGATATCCTGAGGCGTTGTCACTATCACTGCACCACTGACCGGCACTTTTTGCGATAAGGTCAGCTGTATATCACCAGTACCGGGTGGTAAATCGATTACCAGATAATCCAATGATTTCCAGTTGGTATCACCAAGCATTTGCTGCAAAGCTTGGGTCACCATCGGGCCACGCCAAATCATCGGCTCTTCTTCATCGATCAGAAAACCAATCGACATACTCTGAATGCCGTAGCTTTCAATGGGCTCTATGGATTTGCCATCTTCCGACTCCGGACGTTGTGTCGTACCCAGCATACGCGGCTGGCTGGGGCCATAAATATCCGCATCTAGAATACCGACCGTAGCACCCTCTGCTGCCAATGCTAATGCCAGATTGACTGAGGTGGTGGATTTACCCACGCCGCCTTTACCCGAGGCCACAGCAATAATGTTTTTAACATTTTCCAGTGCCGGCACACCTTGCTGGACTTTATGTTTAATAATTTTAAAGCCAACACTGACTTCAGCCTTAATGTCATTATCTGCCAGTAATGTGGTCAGCAGTTTTTCAAGTTCTGCCTGATAACCTTTACAGGGATAACCCAACGTCACTGTGACTTTTTCGCCATCGACTTTAATAGTGGCCTTACTGTCGGCCAGCGACATTTGCGTCGATGGATCAATAAAGTCTTGAAGCAATTGTTCAATTTGCGCGGGGTTGGTCATGCGAACTCCTGAGAAAAGCCAATAATTTTAATGTTATGTATTTTACGCGCTGCCACAAAAGCCTGCATCCACAAGGCTTGTAGGGATATCAAGCACTCTGACAAAAAAACACCGCAAAAATGCGGTGTTGAGAGATTTATTTCGGCGGGTTAAGGCTATTTTGCTTGGGCCAGTCACGGTAATTAAATACCTGACCTTGCTGCCGAACGCGGGCAATTTCAGCCAAATCCAGATCGGCGTAGACCCAGCCCGGTTTATCACCGACGCCTTCCACTAAAATACCGTTTTCCGGAAAACCATAATCAACCGGCGTATAAATACTGGCCCGACCAGTATTGACATCAACCGCTTCCGACCAGGCGGCATTCCCAAAGGTCGGTGATTGCACTACATAACATTGGTTTTCCAGCGCCCGTGCCTGGCAGCCAATACGTACCCGATAGAAACCGGCTTCGGTATCGGTGCAACTCGGTGCCAGAATCAAATCAGCACCGGCTTTGACCTGCTGGTAGGCAATCATCGGAAATTCGCTGTCATAACAAACATTGATGCCGATTTTGCCGATATCGGTTTCCAGTACTTTGATATCTTCGCCCGGATGGATTAACCACTGCTCGTTTTCAAAACGGGTCATGATCAGTTTGTCCTGATAACCGACCAAACCGTCCGGCGCATAGAGATTGGCACGATTACGGAAAGTGCCATTATCCTGCATCACCGGAAAAGTGCTGGCCAGCATCATGACATCATATTGTTTGGCTAACTGCAGATGCAGATCCTGCCACTGTGCATACACATCCTGCATAGCGTGCAGCTGTTTACCGAGATCTTTATAAACCGTTTCACCAAACAATGAAGCCAGTTCCATACTGCCATATTCCGGAAACACCAATAATTTGGCTTTGACGTCAGCAGCTTCTATAACCCATTGCGTTAGTTTGTCGGCAAAATCCGACCACTGGTCGAAAAAACCAATATCATATTGCGCCGCAGCGACTTTTACTTTGCTCATGCAAATTCCGAATAAATGCCTGCCAGTTGCAGATAGAAAAACTTAGAGTGGTTTCATCCAAAAGGTCATTGGCTTGGGAGATTCGTGATCTTCGCCAATTTCTTTCCAGCTGAAGGTGGTCTGCAGCTCTGGATATTTTTCATAACCGCGTTTACGCCAGAAATTATCCAATGGTTTATAGCCAGCGGGTCGCCGCGGATGATCTGCCGGGCGCTGTACGCCACAAAAACAACTGAATTCATATCCACCAAGCTCGCGGGCATGATCTTCGCGGTGATCAAAAAACGCGACACCGGCGCCTTTGCCGCGATATTTGGAGATAAGCACCGACTCACCACAATAAAAAATCTTGTCGATATCCAAACCGGCTTTCAGAAACGGCGCTTTGACTTCGTCGGTTTCAAATTTCAGTGGAATACCGGTAGAAGCACCGACCACTTTATCACCGTCAAAAGCCAGTACGATGACACTTTCCGGGCATTGGATATAGGTTTGCAGATATTTCGCTTCGTATTCGGTATCACCGTCATACAAATACGGAAAATCCCGGAAAACCTCGATACGCAGACTGGCCAGTTCCGGAATATATTGTTTTAAGGCAGCACCTGACAGACGTTTCAGTTCCAACATCATAAAACTCGATTGGGGTTTGTGACGAGAAACACGGCGCCGGGCATTAACCGACGCCGCTGCTTGCAGTTAATCAACCGACGACTTGTTTGATCCAGTCTTCCAGGTTGTAGTAATTGGTGATGCGGGCAACTTTGCCATCGCGAATCACAAAAAAAGCACCCGCTGGCAGATTGTATTTCTGACCGTCGGCTTCAGGCAGACCTTCATCGGTGCTGAGGTATTCACCTAAAACAGTGAATTCAACCGCTGCACGATCACCAGCATCGTTGGTGGTGATAGAGATATCAACGATTTGCTCTTTGTAATGGGCGTTCATGCGATCCATGAATTTAGCAAATTTTTCTTTGCCAACTTCCCGGCCGCTTTGGTTAACGTCATGGATAACGTCATCAGTCAGCATCGCCAAAAATGCAGGCATATCCTGGCGGTTAAAAGCATCGTAGTAGTCTTGCAACAGGGTCACAGTAGCTTGGTTCATGGTGCAGTTCCCGTGGATTAAAAAAACGGCGGATTTTAGCGCGTAAACGCTTCAAAGAAAAGCAAAAA
>CAYYRO010000009.1:13492-38770 GCA_964474075.1 uncultured Methylophaga sp. | reverse complement strand
TCAATCTGACCATGGCGCACAATACCGGTGCGGCGTTCAGTTTTCTGGCCGGTGCCGGTGGCTGGCAGCGCTGGTTTTTTGTCGTGCTGGCGGCAGTGATTTCGGTGGTATTAATTATCTGGATGCGTCGGTTGGCGCCAACGGCCAAACTGGAAGCAATTTCACTGGCATTGATTATCGGCGGTGCGATTGGCAATGTGATTGACCGTTTGATTTATGGTTATGTCATTGATTTTCTTGATGTCTATGCCGGCAGTTATCACTGGCCAGCCTTTAATATTGCTGATTCTGCGATCTGTATTGGCGCTGTATTATTGATTCTCGACAGTTTTCGTAAACCAGCAGGTCAGCGATGAATTATCAGCAACTTGCCAACAGCACACTGGCTGATTTAAAGCCTTACGTCCCGGGTAAACCGATTGCCGAGTTACAGCGTCAGTACGGTTTAAAAGATATTGTTAAGCTGGCTTCCAATGAAAGTCCATTAGGTCCGTCAACGGCAGTGCAGGCGGCGATTGCTTTGGCCGTTCGGGAAACCACGTTATATCCTGATGGTAATGGTTTTGAATTAAAGCAGGCGATCGCCGAGAAATTTGCCATTCAGCCAGCGCAAATTACTTTAGGCAACGGCAGCAATGACGTGTTGGAATTGATTGCCCGTTGTTTTACCGCTCCCGGTGATGAAGTGATGTTTGCCCAGCATGCTTTTGCCGTTTACCCGCTGGCTGCCAAAGCGATTGGCGCCACAGCGGTGGAAGTCCCGGCAAAAAATTATGGCCATGATTTAACGGCAATGCTGGCGGCGGTAACCGATAAAACCAAATTAATTTTTATCGCCAACCCCAATAATCCGACTGGTACAGCGGTTGCCCACAGCGAACTGGAAAAATTTCTGGCAGCGTTACCACAAAGTTTGATGGTGGTGCTGGATGAAGCCTATCTGGAATATAACGATAATCCGGTCAATACCCTCGAATGGCTGTACAAATATCCGAATCTGATTATTTGCCGGACATTTTCTAAAGCCTATGGCCTTGCTGGTTTACGAGTCGGGTTTGCGGTATCGCATCCAGAAGTGGCCGATTTACTGAACCGTATTCGCCAGCCTTTTAATGTCAATCATCTGGCATTAGCTGCAGCGGTGGCAGCATTGGGTGATGATGATTATTTAAGTCGTGCCCGGCACGTCAATGCCGCCGGAATGCAGCAGTTTGAGACAGGCTTTCAGGCTTTAGGT
Source organism: uncultured Methylophaga sp. (assembly GCA_964474075.1). Classification (GTDB taxonomy): domain Bacteria; phylum Pseudomonadota; class Gammaproteobacteria; order Nitrosococcales; family Methylophagaceae; genus Methylophaga. The sequence continues at coordinate 37,533 of CAYYRO010000009.1, read as the reverse complement.
CTGGACTATATTCCCTCTAAAGGTAATTTTATTTGCGTTGATGTCGGCCGTGAAGCTGCGCCAGTCTATGACGCTTTACTGCGTGAAGGCGTGATTGTCCGGCCGGTAGGCGCTTATGGTCTGCCCAATCATCTGCGTATCAGCATCGGTCTTGAGCAAGATAATGCCCGTTGTTTAGCGGCCCTGGAAAAGGTGCTCAATGATGATTAAACAACTTGCCGTAATTGGTGTCGGTTTAATAGGCGGCTCGCTGGCACTGGCATTGAAAAAAGCCGGTCAGGTTGAGCGGGTGATTGGCTATTCCCGATCTGCTGATGCTCGTGAAGAAGCCTTGCAACTGGGTATTATTGACGAGGCGGCGACCAGCATTACCGATGCGGTCAGAAATGCCGATGTCGTGTTTGTCGCCGTGCCAATGGGCGCGATGCAGACAGTATTTGCTGAAATGGCACCGCATTTAAAAGCCGGCGCGATTGTGACCGACGGTGGCAGTGCCAAGCAGCAGGTGATTGATGCCGCAAAAGTAACATTGGCCTCGAACTTCGCCAATTTTGTGCCCGGCCATCCGATTGCCGGCACCGAAAAGAGTGGCCCGTCGGCAGCATTTGCAGAGCTATATGAATCGCATCGTGTGGTATTAACGCCAACGAACGAGACCAATACCGATGCCGTACAACAAGTTCAGAAAATGTGGCAGCAGACCGGCGCCGAAGTAATGATCATGGATGTCACGCAGCACGATATCGTGCTGGCCGCGACCAGTCATTTACCGCATGTCCTGGCGTTTAATTTGGTTGGCATGTTGGCCCAGCGTGATGACTGCGAAGAAGTGCTGCGTTATGCCGCAGGTGGTTTTCGTGACTTTTCACGGATAGCCTCCAGTGATGCCGTGATGTGGCGGGATATTTGTCTCGGTAATCGCGAGGCGATTCTCGAGTTACTGCGTCAGTATCGTGTGGGTCTCGACAAAATTGAGGCAGCCATTCGTGAAGACAACGGCGATTATTTGATTGATTTTTTCAGCCGGGCCAAACGAGCCCGCGACAGCCGCTTTGCTGAGCCGGGTTTAACCGATAACAGTGAAGTTTAGTGGAGCAAAAAACGCGTCGTGAGTGAACAAGCTAATTTGAAATTTATTGTCCAGCCTGGCGGCAAATTAACTGGCAATGTACGGGTCCCTGGTGATAAGTCGATTTCCCATCGCACCATTATGCTGGGTTCGTTGGCTGAGGGCGTCACTGAAGTTTCCGGCTTCTTGGAAGGTGAGGATGCGCTGGCAACCCTGGCGGCTTTTCGCGGCATGGGCGTTAAAATTGTCGGGCCTGATAAAGGCAAAGTCACCATTCATGGCGTAGGTATGCACGGTCTGAAAGCACCGGAAAACGATGTGAATGTCGGTAATTCAGGCACGTCGATTCGTTTGTTAAGTGGCTTGTTAGCCGGACAAACCTTTGCCGTAACGATGAGCGGAGATGCGTCTTTATCGAAACGACCGATGCAGCGGGTTACCGAACCGCTTAAGTTAATGGGCGCAAAAATAGATTCAAATGATGGCAAACCGCCGTTAACCATTCATGGTGGCAATCCTTTAACTGGCATTGATTACCCATTACCGATGGCCAGTGCTCAGGTCAAATCCTGTTTATTGCTGGCTGGCATGTATGCCGGTGGCGAAACCAGTGTTACCGAACCGGCACCGACACGCGATCATACCGAGCGGATGATGATCGGTATGGGCTATCCGGTCACGGTGAACGGCAATCGCATTAGCATTCAGGGCGGCGGTAAATTAACCGGTACCAAAATTGATGTGCCTGCCGATATTTCATCGGCAACGTTTTTTATGGTCGGTGCGGCAATTGCTCCGGATTCTGATATTACCTTGCAGCATGTCGGTATTAACCCAACGCGGATTGGCATTATCAATATCCTGCGGCAGATGGGCGCCGATATCTCGCTGAGCAATGAGCAAATCACCGGTGGTGAACCGGTTGCCGATATCCGGATACGTTATGCACCGCTACATGGCATTCATATTCCGGAAGATCAGGTGCCACTGGCCATTGATGAATTTCCGGCAATATTTATCGCTGCTGCCTGCGCACAAGGCGAAACCGTGCTGACCGGCGCTGAAGAATTACGCGTTAAAGAAAGTGATCGTATTCAGGTGATGGCTGACGGTCTGCAAACCCTGGGCATTGATGCCCAGCCAACGGCCGATGGCATGGTCATTCAGGGTGGCGTGATTGGCAGTGGTGATGTTGACAGTCATGGTGATCACTGTATTGCCATGTCATTTGCCATGGCGGCGCTGCAAGCCGGTGGCAGTATTCAGATTAATGATTGTGCCAATGTGGCGACCTCTTTCCCTGGGTTTGTGGAGTTAGCGCAATCTGCTGGTTTGCAAATTGAGGCAATGGATGGCTGAGGTACCCGTATTAACGATTGATGGCCCCAGTGGTTCTGGTAAAGGCACGCTGGCGCAACGGATGGCGGAGAAATTAGGCTGGCACTATCTGGATAGCGGTGCGTTGTATCGTGTGCTTGCTCAAGCAGCTCTGCTGGCAGAAATTGATTTGGCCGATGAAATTGCGTTGGCCAAAATAGCAGCCAATTTGCCGGTAACGTTTCAGATAGCGCAGGACACACTGACCGTTTTATTAAATGGTCAGGATGTATCACTGCTAATTCGCAGTGAGCAGGCCGGTAATGCAGCTTCTAAAGTTGCAGCGATTCCATCAGTTCGAACAGCTTTATTACAACGGCAGCGTGATTTTCGCCAGGCGCCGGGTCTGGTAACCGATGGCCGCGATATGGGTACGGTGGTATTTCCTGATGCACCTTATAAAGTGTATTTAACAGCCAGCGCCGAAGTGCGTGCTTCGCGCCGCTATAAGCAGTTGAAAGAAAAAGGAATTGATAGTAACCTTGCCGATCTCATTGTAGAAATCACCGAACGTGATGAACGAGACCAGCAGCGCGAAGTTGCGCCTTTAAGGCCGGCCGCAGATGCCATTATCCTCGATTCGACAGCGCTCGGTATCGATACAGTATTTCAACGGGTTAGTGAACTTATTCGCTGATTCTTTTGGGTGACTTGAACGGATGGTCCGTTCGGGTTTTTTTGTAACTATCCTGCTTTAGCAGGTTTAACGGGTGATTCTGCTTTTGTGCAGGGTCAAGGATGTCAATAATGAGCGAAAGCTTTGCAGAACTCTTTGAAGAGAGTCTAAACGCCACACCAATGCAACCAGGCAAAATTGTCACCGGTACGGTGGTCAATGTCGGTCCTGACGTGGTGATGGTCAATGCCGGTCTGAAATCTGAAGGTGCGATTCCAGTTTCTGAATTCCTCAACGAGAAAGGTGAAATCACCGTTTCTGTTGGTGATTTGGTCGATGTATCACTGGAATCACTGGAAGATGGCTTTGGTGCCACACAGTTATCACGTGAAAAAGCCAAAGCGGCAGAAGCATGGGTCCGTCTGGAACATGCATTCGAAGCTAATGAAACTGTGACTGGTATCATTTCAGGTAAAGTCAAAGGTGGTTTCACCGTCGATTTGGAAAATATCCGCGCCTTCCTGCCGGGTTCTCTGGTCGATGTGCGTCCAATCCGCGACACATCACACCTGGAAAACAAAGAGCTGGAGTTCAAGCTCATTAAATTGGATCGTCCACGTAACAACATCGTTGTTTCACGTCGCGCCATCATGGAAGCTGAAAACAGTGTTGAGCGCGAAGCGCTGCTGGAAACACTGGAAGAAGGCAAAGTCGTTAAAGGTATTGTTAAGAACCTGACTGACTACGGCGCATTCGTTGATCTGGGCGGTATTGATGGTCTGTTGCACATCACTGATATGGCCTGGAAACGCGTTAAGCATCCTTCAGAAGTCGTGGCCATTGGCGATGAAATCGACGTTCAGGTTCTGAAATTCGACAAAGAGCGCGAGCGTGTGTCTCTGGGTCTGAAACAACTGGGCGATGATCCATGGAAAGATATCGCGCGTCGTTATCCGAACAGCACCCGTATCCACGGTAAAGTTACCAACATTGCTGACTACGGTTGCTTCGTTGAAATCGAAGATGGTGTTGAAGGTTTGGTTCATATGTCTGAAATGGACTGGACTAATAAAAACGTTCACCCATCTAAACTGGTTTCTCTGGGCGATGAAGTTGAAGTTATGGTGTTGGATATCGATGCTGATCGTCGTCGTATCTCACTGGGTATCAAACAATGCCAGACTAACCCTTGGGAAGAGTTTGCAATGACCCACAACAAAGGTGACAAAGTCAGCGGTGCGATTAAATCAATCACCGACTTTGGTATCTTCATCGGCCTAGATGGCGGTATTGATGGTCTGATTCATCTGTCTGATATTTCCTGGGAAGAAGAAAACGAAGAACTGATTCGTGACTTCAAGAAAGGCGATGATGTTGAAGCGGTTGTCTTAGCGATTGATCCGGAACGTGAGCGTATTTCACTGGGTATAAAACAATTGCAGGACGATCCGTTCTCAGCATATCTGTCTGAACACCCACGTGGTTCAAAAGTAACCGGTAAAGTTATTGCTGTTGATGCTAAAGGCGCAACCATTGAATTGGTTGAAGGCGTAGAAGGTTACGTTCGTGCCGCTGATATTGCCCGTGAACGCGTTGAAGATGCCAGCAAAGTGCTGAATATCGGTGACGAAGTGGAAGCCAAATTTACTGGCATGTCACGCAAAGATCGTACGTTGAACCTGTCTATCAAGGCCAAAGATGATCAAGAAGAATCTGAAGCCGTGAAAGAGTACAGCAACGTTCCATCTGGCAATACGACGCTGGGTGATTTGCTCAAAGAGCAAATGGATCAAAAAGGCAGCTAAAACTGTCATTGGGCAGGCATCCGGCAGCGCCGGATGCCTGTTTTTTGCTCTCAACAGAATTACAGAGCAATCACTGATGAGCCAGTTATGGCTTAGCATTTTGCCGGGAAATTTGAATACATGACCAAATCTGATTTGATAGACATCCTATCTGAGAAACAATCTCTATTGAATTATCGTGACGTCGAATTGGCCGTCAAATTGATTTTGGAACAAATGAGTGACAGTTTGTCACGCGGTGATCGAATTGAGATCCGTGGTTTTGGCAGCTTTACTTTGCATCATCGTCCACCACGTTTAGGCCGTAATCCGAAAAGCGGGGAGTCGGTTGAACTGGACGAAAAATATGTTCCACATTTTAAGCCAGGAAAAGAGTTACGTGACCGTGTTAATGAAGCAGCTAATCTGTCTTAAATTATGAAAATCAGTCAGGAGGCCATCACCGGCGCGCATCAGATCCGCGATTACGGTGACGGTTTTCTACTGATCCAATTAGCCGATGGTCAGACGCAACGTCTGACAGATAGTTTTTTCCTAAGCAGTGAACAACTGCAAACTCCCGCCCCTGACTTTAATGATACAAATGATATTTCATTGGTATTTGCAGCACTTGAAACCTTTGAATATGACGTTTTAATTGTCGTCACCCATGATCGTATGAATGCCAGCACGGCCTTATTAATGCAACAGTTTCGTCATGCGGGATTGGCTGCCGAATTTATGGCTTTGGGTCCTGCTTGCCGAACCTTTAATTTATTGATGGCGGAAGGTCGTAAACCACTGATCTGCGCGAGTTTATAATTGCTTTGCGGGATAATTCAGAATCATTCTCAATTTGAAGTATTTATGACACTGGCTAACGGTAAGGCAAGTTACTGTTTCTAAATAAAATGCTGGTCAATCATGATATAAAAAAGTGCTTTCTTCTTGACCCCCCTGATTCAAGTCGGGAAAATTCACCCTCGCCAAACTATTTGCCCGATGCAGTTTTTCAAAATCTTTGCCTTATATTGATGTAGATCAATTAATTGACTGCATTAGTTTAGGACTTTTTAGGTTAAACTTTGTCATAGTTTTGGTGCGAAAAATGAGATGGGTCTGCTTCTGTTTCAAGAACGAGAAGTCGAGAGAGTAACTCACAGAATAAGGTGTGATCGCTATGCAAGCGAAACAAGAGCAATACAACTATGACATCGTCAAGTGGTTTGCCTACATGGCCTGTGTTTATCTGGTCATTGGTACGGGTATCGGTGTTTGGATTGCCTCAGAACTGGCTTGGCCGGTACTGAACTTTGACAATCCTTACATTTCTTTTGGCCGCTTGCGTCCATTGCACACGAATACGGTCATTTTCGCCTTCAGCGGTTGTACATTAATGGCAACGGCTTTTTACGTGGTACAACGTACCTCTGGTGTCCGGCTGTGGAGCGATAAACTCGCCTGGTTCACTTTCTGGGGCTGGAATCTGGTTTGGGTGGGTGCACTTATTACTCTGCCACTGGGTTTCACTCAATCTAAAGAATACGCAGAAATGGAATGGCCATTAGATATCCTGATCGCTGCGGTCTGGATTGCCTATATGTTCAATTTCATCATGACCTTGTCGATTCGGAAGAACTCGCACATTTATGTTGCCAACTGGTTCTTCCTGGCAATGATGATCATGATTACCTATCTTCATGTTGTAAATAATCTGTCAATTCCAGTCGGTGTATGGAAGTCGTATTCGATTTTCTCCGGCGTTCAGGATGCGATGATTCAGTGGTGGTGGGGCCATAATGCGGTTGGTTTCCTGTTGACTGCTGGCTTTTTGGGCATCATGTATTACTTCGTACCAAAACAAGCTAACCGGCCAATTTATTCTTATCGTCTTTCAGTTATTCACTTCTGGGCTTTGGTATTTGGTTACGTTTGGCTGGGTGCGCATCATTTGCAATATACCGCTTTGCCTGACTGGACGGGTTCATTGGGCGCCGCGATTTCTCTGGCGATGATCATTCCGTCATGGGGTGGTGCGCTGAATGGTATGTTCACGTTGAGTGGTGCGTGGGACAAATTACGCACTGACTATATTTTACGATTCCTGATTGTGTCATTGGCGTTTTATGCGATGTCGACCTTTGAAGGTCCAGTTATGGCTTCAAAAACCGTTAATGCGCTATCTCACTATACTGACTGGACGATCGGTCACGTTCATTCCGGTGCTTTAGGCTGGGTGGCGATGATTTCAATTGGTGCGCTGTATCACATGGTCGAACGTATGTGGGCTACTCGCATGTACTCCGTTAAGTTGGTCAACCTGCATTTCTGGTTGGCGACGATTGGTACGGCAATTTATATCACTGCAATGTGGGTAGCTGGCATCATGCAAGGCCTGATGTGGCGTGCTTATGATGAATACGGCAATTTGGCCTACACCTTCGTGGAGTCCGTTGCGCAAATGCATCCTTATTATGCGATGCGTGCCATCGGTGGTTTCATCTTCTTCGCAGGTGCCGTGATCATGCTTTACAACGTCACCGTTACCATTCGTCAGGCAATCGCTAAACCGTCTGCTGAATTGGCCACTGCAGCGAATATTTGAGGAAATCGGAATGGCTAAACACAAAAATAATAAGCGCGTTAGCTTCCAGGAGTGGGTAGAGCAGAACGTTTGGGGTTTGGCTCTGGCAACGGCACTGGTGGTATCGGTTGGCGGTATCGTTGAAATCGTGCCTTTGTTCTATCTGGACACCACTTTTGAAGATGACGTGTTTCCGGAATATGAAGAGTTAAAAGGTGTTCGCCCCTATACCGCACTGGAATTAGCGGGTCGTGACATATATCAGCGTGAGGGCTGTTATTTGTGTCACTCACAGATGGTGCGTCCATTCCGCGATGAGAAAGATCGTTATGGTCATTATTCACTGGCGGTTGAATCAAAATACGATCATCCTTTCCAGTGGGGTTCAAAGCGTACCGGTCCTGACTTGGCTCGTGTAGGTGGTAAGTATTCAGATGCCTGGCATATTCAGCATTTACGCGATCCGCGCAGTGTGGTGCCGGAATCGATTATGCCGCGTTATCCTTGGCTGGATGAGGCCACTATTGATGGTGAAGGTATCGAAAAACGTGTTAAAGCGATGAAAACGTTAGGGGTACCTTACACTGAAGAAGACATCCTGGGCGCTGCTGCAGCAGTCGAGGGTAAAACTGAAATGCAGGCTTTAGTTGCCTACTTGCAAGTACTGGGCACCATGGTGAAATTTGAACCAGGCAGAGATTATCGTGAATAAACTCCAGTCTTATTTTGAGACCAATTGGGGAGCGATGACGATAAATGATTGGATCGGTACGATTCTGACAGTCATCATTTTCTTGCTAATGCTGGGTATGTATATCTGGGTATTACGCCCAAAAAATAAAGACAAACTGGAAGCCCATCGTAACTTACCACTTGACGATGATGCTGTAGGGAATTCGGAGAAAAAAGATGGCTGATAACGACAAAAATCCGCATGAATGTCCGGATACGGGCCACGAGTGGGATGGTATAACAGAGCTAACCAACCCACCACCACGTTGGTGGATTATTGCCCTGTATCTGAGCGGTTTATTGGTATTGGTATATTTTATTTTGTATCCGTCATTACCATTGGTAAACGAGAGCACGGATGGTTTATTGGGCTGGACGCAAATCGAAGAGTACAAAGAAAATCTGGCTGAGGTTGAAGCCAAACGTGCACCATTTGAAGATCAACTTGCAGCCATGAGTGCCGAAGAAATTCTTGAAGATGAAGAACTGCGTAACTATGCAGTCGGCTCCAGCAAGGTGATCTATGGTGATAACTGTGCTGCGTGTCATGGTACTGGCGGTATTCCAGCAGAGGGTTCAGGTTATCCGGTTCTTGCTGATGATAATTGGCTGTACGGTGGTAGTGTTGGGACAATAGTCGAAACACTGGCTAAAGGTCGTCAGGGCATGATGCCGGCACATGAAGAATTATTAACTGACGAAGAGGTTGATGGGCTTGTTCAGTTTGTTATCAATCGTTCTCAAGGTGAGGCAACCGATGCCGGCTGGAAGTTATACAATGATAAAGGTTGTGTTGCCTGCCATGGGCCAGAGGCGCAGGGTATCCAGCAATTAGGTTCTGCCAATCTGTCTGATAAAATCTGGCGTTTTTCTGGTGAACCGGACGAAATTCGTCATACGATTTTGCATGGTGTTAACGATACCAACGATCCAGAAACCCGCATAGCGGTTATGCCGGGCTGGAATGAGAAGCTGGCTGTCAAACTGGAAGCCGAGCAATGGGATGAAGAGCCTGAGTACGACGGCACAGAAACCCAACGGCTGAGTGAAACCGAGATTAAGAAACTGGCTGTCTATGTTCACCAGTTAGGTGGTGGCGAGTAAGGCAGGCGTAATGAATGACTGAGCGCTCAGTCGTAATGGATACAGGAGAAGGCTTATGGATGCGGTTGCTATAGGCGCCATTGTCTCAGTGGTACTGACCATAGCGGTCATTGGTGTGATTGCCTACAAAATTATTAAGAACATGGAAGACAGCAGCGATGAAGGCTAACTAGCTGTTATGTATTTCAAGGAAGAAACCGGCTTTTATGTCGGTTTTTTCTTATCTGAAATCGTAATCAGCAAATTTTGATATTTTACTGCCATGTTACAATTCGGTGGTTATAGTTGTGAGGAAAGCAGGGTGTCTCAACAACAAGGCGTACCAATTGACGTCTCTGGTATTTATAAAGATGTCTCTGACTGGGATGTAAATGCCGGCGGCAATAAAGTCGTAGCCAAACGTTTAGGTGGCCGGTTCCGCACGCTTAAATGGTATGGCATGTCAGTGTGGCTGATCTTTTTCCTCGGCCCTTATTTGCGCTGGAATGGCGAGCAGGCTGTTTTGTTCGATATTCCCAATCGTCAATTCAATTTATTCAATATCACCATCTATCCGCAAGACATCTGGATGTTGTCGCTGACACTGCTGTTCTTTGCTATTTTACTGGCAGCCGTTACCAGTATTGCTGGTCGGGTCTTTTGTGGTTATTTCTGTTTCCAGACCGTTTGGACCGATATTTACACCTTTATCGAAACCCGTCTAGAGGGTGACACTCCACCAAAAGCGATGAAATTCCGTCAGTCGCCACTGACCATCAATAAAGCGGCGCGCATCACGATAAAACATATTCTGTGGTTAGCGATTGCATTGTTAACAGGGGTGTCTTTTGCTGCTTGGTTTACCGATGCCTATCAACTTTGGCATGACTACTTCACTCTGCAAGCCTCAATGGCAGCATGGATTGTATTGGGTATGTTTACTGTCGGCACCTATATCTTTGCCGGATTTATGCGAGAACAAGTCTGTTTTTGGTTATGTCCATACGCACGTCTTCAGGGTGTGATGTACGACCAGGATACGGTGTTGCCTGCTTATGATGCTGAGCGGGGGGAGCCACGCGGTAAATTAAAACGTGGCGAGGTTGATGACAGTAAGGGCAGTTGTATTGATTGTCGGGTGTGTGTGGCAGTGTGTCCGACCGGTATTGATATTCGCAAAGGTCAGCAAGAAGGCTGCATAACCTGTGGTATGTGTATTGATGCCTGTGATTCAATTATGGATAAAACCAATCAGCCGCGCGGTCTTATTCGTTATGCATCGTATAAAGAGCTCCACCATAACGGTAAATCGATGCCACTGTATTTGCGGCCACGGGTGATTATTTATTCGCTGATTTTGTTGCTGGCACTGGGTGGGGTTATCTACGGCTTTGCCAGTTTGTCGCCAACCGAATTCAAGGTCACCCATAATCGTCAGCCGTTATATGTCACCTTAAGTGATGGCTCGATCCAAAACCGTTATACGCTGAAAATGCTCAATAAAACCAAAGAAACGATTTCAGTGCGTTATCAGGTGACAGGTGTTGACGGTGCTAAATTACAGGGATTTGGTGAACCGGTCAGGGTGGAGCCAGGTCATGTTGTACCGATACAGGCACTGGTTCGGGTGCCATCTGAACAAGTGACTGCGCCAGCTATGCCGCTCTACTTTGAAGCTGAAGTGATTGATAATCCAGCTTTAAACAGTCGTTACGAAACCGTCTTTATGGGACCACAATAATGGGCATTTCGCAGGATAATCCACAAGCATTAAAAAACCCATGGGTATTGGGCATGCTTGGCTTTTTAGTGGTGTTTCTGACCGCCAACTTTGTCTTTATTTATCTGGCTTTTAAACAACCGCCCAATCTGGTTGTCGATAATTTCTATGAGCGCGGTAAAGCCTACGCGATGAAAGAGGCCGCGATAGATCAAGAGAAAAAACTTGGCTGGAGTGGCCTCATTATTGCGCCGCCCGAAAATCGCGTTAATCAACGCCAGGCTTATGAGGTGCTGATTCAGGGTAAAAATTCTGCTGGGCTGGAGCTGGATTCGGTAACGTTATTTGCTTATCGTCCGTCAGATATGGATGCAGATTTTTCGGTGCCAATGAACAAGATGTCAGCCGGACGCTATGGCGCAGATATCGCTTTTGATTTGCCGGGCAACTGGGATTTGATTGTTGAGGCTAAGCGTGGTGAAGATGAATTTCTGATCACCCGCCGGATTTATATTGATCCCTGATAATTACTAGAAAAAGTCTGATTTTTGTCTACATCCGCTGCCAGAACGACTGCTGTTTGTTTTCATTGTGGTCTGGATCTACCTGAATCTGCGGTGATCACCGCTGAATTGGGTGGTCAGCCAAGACCATTTTGTTGTCATGGTTGCCGAAGTGTTTGTGAAACCATTTTTTCGGCAGGACTACAAAGCTTTTACCAAAAAACGCCCAGTGGTGAAACGCTGGCACCGCCTCCGGAAGTGCCTGCCGAGCTGGAAGCCTACGATTTACCTGACGTACAGCAAGAATATGTTACTGCCAATGGATCACAGCGCAGTATTCATCTGTTGGTAGAAGGCATTCACTGCGCAGCCTGTGTCTGGCTGATTGAAAAAGCATTGCAAAAACAAGCTGGTGTACTGGCCGCCGATGTAAATCTGACAGGTAAACGGTTGCGTCTTCGCTGGGATGAATCTCAGGTAAAATTATCGCGGCTGATTCATTTATTGGCGGAAATCGGTTATGCAGCCGTACCGTTTGATCCGGAAACTGCTGAAGGTGCATTGGCACGGCGACACCGGGATTTAATTTACCGGATGGCGTTTGCCGGCTTTTGCATGATGAATATCATGTGGGTGTCCATTGCCCTTTATGCGGGCGCTGCTGAGGGAGAATTCCGTAACTGGTTTCATTGGATAGGCATGGCATTGGCAACCCCGACGTTGCTGTATTCGGGATACCCATTCTTACGAAATGCCATTATTGGTCTGCGCCACTGGCATTTGACTATGGATTTGCCGATTGCCATTGGTGCCACGGCAACCTATCTGTATTCCGTTTATATCACCGTGACCGGCTCCACACAGGGCGAGGTGTTTTTTGACACGGTGGTTAACTTCATTTTTGTTATTTTGATTGGCCGTTATTTACAGGCGATTTCAAGTCGTAATGCCTTGTCGGCGACCCGACGGCTGTTGGAGTTACAACCCAAACTGGCAACACTCATCACTGAGCAAGGCCAGCGTATTGTACCGATCCGCATGGTCAAAAGCGGTGATGTATTACTGGTTAAACCCGGTGAAAAAGTGCCGGTGGATGGTCAGGTCATTAGCGGTGACAGCGCGGTAGACGAGTCGATGCTTAGTGGTGAGTCCCGTCCGGTTGTTAAACAATCGGGTGATCAGGTAATAGCTGGCAGTGTTAATGGTGAGGGCGCTTTTCAAGTCCGTGCTGAAGCAATATTACGCAACACAGCTTTATCCCGGATCCTGCAATTGATGGAAGAAGCCCAGGCTTCCAAAGCACCGATTCAGAGTCTGGCCGACCGGGTCGTGCCCTGGTTTGTGCTGGTAACCTTGTTGCTGGCAACGGTGACATTTATTTATTGGAGTCAGCAGGATTTTGAGATTGCACTATTGGCAGCGGCTTCGGTTCTGGTTGTAACCTGTCCCTGTGCTTTTGGCATGGCAACGCCAATGTCGATTGCCGTTGCCAGCGGCGTCGGCGCGCAACGCGGTATTTTGGTCAAGCAGGGTGCCGCTTTAGAAGCTTTGTCTTCAGTGGATCATGTGGTGTTTGATAAAACCGGCACGCTGACCAATGGTGATTTGCAATTAACTTTAATTAAACCTGCAGATAGTCAAAATGAGCAAGATTTGCTTGAAATGGCTGTGGCGGTTGAGCAGGGCTCTGAGCATCCGATTGCCCGAGCAATATTGCATCATGCGGAATCAAAGCAGATTAAACTGCTTAAGGCCAATCAATTTAAAGCACTGCCTGGGCGAGGCGTATCGGCAGTGGTTTCAGGACAAACGATTCAGGTGGGGACGCTGGAATGGTTGCAGCAATCAGGACTGACCATTGATGCTGCATGGCAACAACATGCGCATCGTGCTGAACAGCAGGGGATCAGTTGTGTAATAGTCACCCGCGCTAATGAAATTATCGGCATGTTAGGCTTTAGTGATTATTTACGGGAAGATGCCCGGCAAACCGTCAGTGACTTACTGGCCCAGGGCATTAACGTTACCGTGCTGAGCGGTGACCGGCAGACGGTGGTTGCAGCAGTGACGGCGCAATTGGGTAATGTCGGTCGTTTAGCTGAAGTGTTACCGGAAGATAAACAAAAGTGTATCCGTGATTTACAACAGCAGGGCAGTAAAGTCGCGATGGTTGGCGATGGTATTAACGATTCACCTGCGTTGATTCAGGCAGATGTCGGCATTGCTCTGGCAGCGGGGACGGATGTCTCAATTGAAAGTGCCGATATCGTTTTATTACATAACCAACTGTCACAAGTTGCTGAAGCAAGACAATTAGCAGCGCGCACGTTACGCACAATAAGGCAGAATATTGTACTATCAATAAGCTATAACATTATTATGGTGCCGCTGGCGATGATGGCACTGGTCAGTCCATTACTGGCCGCAGTCACTATGCCGATCAGTTCATTACTGGTGATCGGTAATGCTGCCCGCATCAGCCGGCTGTTCAAGAGGTAATTCATGGAAGTAATTTATGGACTGTTACCGGGTATGTTATTGCTGGGTATTATTGGTGTTGCCGTCTTTTTCTGGGCGGTTCGAAGTGGGCAGTATGATGATATGGAAGGTGCCGCTCACCGGGTTTTAATGGATGACGATGAACCGGTTGAACAAACTGCCGAAACAGATGATAGCGAAGATGACAACGCATCTGATCAGCCGCGGTCATAATGTGCTGACGGCTATTCGTAGTGTGATTTCCAATGTTTAAAAATTGGCAGATCCGAAATCTGCTGAATGTCTGGGCGTTTGCAACGATTTTAACTATCGTTTTGATGTCAGCCCTGTCACTGACTAATCATCAGCGTTATGCCGATAATCAAGCGTTGTTGATGGAAGACTTGATGCCTCTTCAGGAGAGTACCCGGGAATTATCCGCTATCGCCACTGAATTTATTGCTCGACAGCAATTATTTCTTAATACCAGTAACCAGCAGAGGTTATTGGATATGGCTGATCGAAATATTTTGGAAAAAAGTTTTGAACTCCAATGGCAACGCTTGTTGACACTCAGCAGACGACTACAGATTGACAAGCAATTATTGGTTCCATTGCAGGAAAATTATCAGCAGTTTTTGCATACTGATCAGCAATTGTTTGATTTAGTAATGCGTCAACACCAATTAAACGAGCAACTCACTACCTTAAGCCCAGGTACCGATACTAGAAGACGCGTTTTACTCCGGCTTCAAATCAACCAGCAAAATCTTCGTGATGTGCTCAGCTACAGCGTTCCCATTCTGGAAAAATTGCATGACAGCTTGCGCCGATTGACCAATGAGGTGACGGCACACAACAGGCAAAGACTGAGTGAATCGCAAACCATGATTACTGACTTCCGGACCTGGGTGTTGCTAATCAGCAGTATGCTAATTCTGGCGATGTTGTTATTTGTTATTACTTTATCCCGGCGCATTCAACAACCGTTAAAAAAGCTGCGTCAAGGCATGCAGTCGCTGACAGCAGAAAATTTTGCGACTCGGTTACCGGAAACAGATAGTTGCAATGAACTCAGTCAGTTGTCTAAAAACTTTAATCAATTTGCCGCCAATACAGAGAAATTGATTCTGGCGCTCGATAAGGCGCGTTACCGGTTGCAGGATCGCGAACAACAACTTTCAGCCATTCTCAGCAGTGTGCCCGAGGCGATTCTGACCTTATCGGCTGAAGGACTAATTATTGATTGTAATCCAGCAGCTGAAAAAATATTCAACACCACAATCGAAGATTTACGAAATCAGCCTTTGTCGCGGTTTATTTTCGAAGCGCAGTCGATGACATTACAGGAGATGGTCAGTCAGCAAGGCCAGAACCGCGAATATGAAGGTATGAATTTTCGGGGGGAGCCGGTTTCACTATGGCTGTCACTGAGCCCATTAGCAGAGCAAGATAATATTGACTGGGTCGCGGTAGTTTCAGATATTACCAGCTGGAAACAGACCAAACAGGCATTGCAACAAACCAGTAGCGAGCTTAATGCCATTCTTGAAAATGCCATGGTTGGCATCGCCTTTGTAAAAGATCGGCAGCTAATTCGGGTAAACCATAAGTTTGAGCAGTTATTTGCAGCTGATCGGGCACAATTGGAAGGTCAGAGTACCCGTTGTTTGCACATTAGCAAAGATGCTTTTCATCGTTTTGGCGATCAGGCTTACAACGCGTTAGCACAAGGTGAAAGCTTTGAAGCACAGCTGGAGATGACCCGGCTCAATGGTGAAAGATTCTGGTGTTCTTTATCAGGACAGGCGGTCGATAGCACTAATCCCGCTGCAGGTAGCATCTGGCTTTACGAAGATGTGACACAACAACGGCAAAACGAAGATCGTTTAACGCGTCTTGCCAGTGTCGATTCGTTGACAGGACTGCCTAATCGCAGTGTGTTTAATGACCGTCTCGAACATGCTATTCATAAATTGCAGCGTAATAGCGGTCGTTTGGCCGTGTTTTTTATCGATCTAGACCATTTCAAACATATCAATGATTCGCTCGGCCATAAAGCCGGTGATGCGTTGCTTTGTGAAGTTTCAAGAAGGATCCGCTCTTGTGTCAGAGAGAGTGATACCGTGGCACGTCTGGGCGGTGATGAATTTACCGTGATATTGGAAGATATTACTTCGGCGCAATATGTCGGCCGGATTGCTGAAAAGATCCTGACGACCACAGCGCTGCCTTATATGATCGACAATGTTGAGGTTAATATCAGTCCAAGCATTGGTATCAGTCTGTTTCCAGCCGATGGTCGTGATGTCGATATGTTAATCCGTAACGCTGATGCAGCAATGTATTACGCCAAAAACGCCGGGCGTAATAACTTCCAGTTTTACTCTGCTGAAATGAATGCCGAGGCCGCCAACCGCCTAGCGTTAGAAACAAGCTTACGACGCGCGGTTGAGCAAAACGAGTTTTACCTGCAATTTCAGCCACAGATTGAGCTAAGCAGCGGGAGAGTTATTGGCGTTGAGGTATTACTTCGCTGGCATACCGAACAATGGGGCAATGTTTCGCCAGCGCGTTTTGTGCCGGTACTGGAAGATACCGGTCTGATTGGCATCGTCGGCGAATGGGTATTACGCGAAACATGCACCGTGTTTATGGCCAACCGTAATGAACTGCCTGATGATTTTGTCATGGCCGTCAATTTATCTGGCCGGCAATTTAAAGGCAGCCGGCTGGTCAGTTATATTCGTTATTTGCTTGACGAAACTGACATGCCGGCAGGCAATCTTGAACTGGAAATTACCGAAAGCCTGCTGATGGATAATACCGACTCGGCCATTGATACTTTGCGGGACTTAAGCAGCCTCGGTATTACGCTGGCTATTGATGATTTCGGTACCGGTTACTCGTCATTATCCTATCTCAAACAATTCCCGCTCAATGTATTAAAAATCGACCGGGCGTTTATTCATGACTTAACGGTTGATAAAGATGATGCCGCGATCGTGGGCGCCATTATGGCCATGGCTGACAGTCTTGGTTTACAGGTGGTTGCTGAAGGCGTGGAAACCGCTGAGCAGCTGACTTATCTGGAGCAAAAAAATTGTCAGCGGGCGCAAGGCTTCTATTTCAGTAAAGCCCTGGATTTTGACGATTTAATGGCTTATTTGCGTCAGCGAGAAAACGCCCTGCGCGCCTGATAAACAAATACCGGCTTATCGTCTGGATGCAGTCGGATACGCAAATGACTTTCCGGATAATGCCAAATGACCGCCAGCGGATCATCCGGGTCAGTGGTGATTTCAAATGGTTCGCCAAAACGGCTGCGCAGCATCGCTTCATCTGGCCGGTAATTGGCAATATAGGTAATGGCTATGATTGGTGCATCCAGTAGACGGGCTTGATCCTCAAAAGCCACTTCCAGCCGACGGGCACCACTAAGTTGTAGTTTGCTGCTGGTGGCATTAGCCGCTAATTCATTGAGCGTCGCTTCTGGTAATTGCAAATTGGCGACAATCTTCGCTGACAGACCACTCAAATTAATGCGGTCAAAAAACACTTCAGCAGTGGCAACTTCGCCATCCTCTGCAAACAGAGCGGCTTCTCCAGCTTCTTGCCAACGTTGCTGGGCATCGCGATAAGTATCCTGGCCCAAATGAATACCAAAGACTTTGATTTCACCATCGGCCTGCATTGTGATTTCCCAGGGCTTAGGGGCATCAGGTTGAGGTGACGGTATTAACATCAGCGCTACAATGCTGGCAATCACCAGCAGCATAATCACAATAATTTTCAGCAATATTTTCATGTTCGATTTAAACCTGTAACCAAAAAGTGACCGGCCCGTCATTAATCAGACTCACCTGCATATCAGCGCCGAACTGACCATGGCCAACGTTATGATGCTGTTGATCGGCTTGCTGGCAAAAATAGCTGAATAAACTGGCTCCAAGTTCAGGGGGAGCTGCCGGTGTAAAACTCGGCCGGTTACCTTTACGGGTGTCTGCCGGTAGTGTGAATTGCGGCACAATCAATAGACCGCCGTCGATTTGCTGCAAACTCAGGTTCATCTTGTCATCGTCGTCGGCAAAAATCCGGTATTGCAGAACTTTGCTAAGCAGTTTCTCAGCGTGACTAATAGTGTCCTGTTGCTCTATACCAAGTAGCAGCATAATACCTGTATCGATAGTGGCAATTTGCTGACCGGCCACACTAACCGAAGCCTGTGAAACCCGCTGAATAAGACCAATCATTTCAACCGTTCAGCCATCTCATTAGTGGCTTGTATTAAAGCATCAATCAATCCCGGTTCACCGGCGGCGTGGCCGGCGAGTGGCACAATCCGTAAATCCGCTTTGGGTAACTGCTGCTGCAGTAGCCAGGATTGATGAAACGGACAAACCATATCGTAACGACCATGAATAATAATCGTCGGAATATCCGTTAGCATCGATAAGTCAGAGAGAATCGGCTGATCCGCAATAAAGCATTGATTCAGGGCATAATGCAGTTGAATGCGGCTGTGGGCTAACGGACCGGGATTATTATCTTCGGGGGGCTGATACCTTGGGGTATCACGCATCATGACAATAGTGGCTTCCCACTGTTGTAACGTATTGGCAGCTGCTTGCTGCACCTCGGTATCTGCATGGTTAAGCTGCTGAAAATAATAATCCAGTGGTTTATGCTGCTGTTTAGCAGGCACATTCTCTACAAAAGCTTGCCAGGCATCGGCAAAGACTTTTGAGGCGCCGCCCCCCGCATACACCCAGTCAATATCCTGTTGCCGTCCCAAAAACGAACCACGCAGAATCATTGAAGACACATGTTTTGCATATAGCCTTGCATAACATAACGCCAGCGTCACGCCCCAGGAACCACCAAATAACTGCCATTTGTCGATATTCAGTAATTGGCGAATTGCTTCAATATCGTCAATCAGATGCGTCATATCGTTATTGGTTAATTCGCCGCTGGGCAAAGAGCGACCACAGCCACGTTGATCAAACAAAATAATGTGATAAAGCGCCGGATCAAAATAACAGCGATGTTGCGGTCGGCAGCCTGAGCCTGGGCCACCGTGTAAAAACAGCACGGGAATGCCGTTCGGATTGCCGCATTGTTCAATGTAGATTTGATGCTGCTGGCCATCGGGCAGCGTTTCCCGTGGCAACAACTGGCTGTGGAACGGTTCAATATCAGGATATAAAGTCAGCATTTCAAAGCCTGCATAATTACTTGAGCCGCACTATAGCATTGATGATGGTATTTATTGCCTTGATCGGCGAAAATATACGGTTTATTTACAATCATCCAGCGCAATGGATGTGATGATGAAGGTTAAGCCCAATGAACCTGCACGAATATCAGGCCAAACAATTATTTAACCGGTACGGGATTGCCACACCCCATGGCGAAATCGCCGATGATGCCGAATCAGCAATGCATGTTGTCAAACGGCTGGCCGGCGATCGTTGGGTGGTAAAAGCACAAGTGCATAGTGGCGGTCGCGGCAAAGCCGGCGGCGTCAAAGTGGTTAATAACGAAGCTGAGGCCGTACAAACCGCCAAACAACTGATTGGCTCATCGCTTATCACCCAGCAGACCACGGCGCTCGGTCTGCCGGTCAAAAAAGTACTGATTGAACAACCTTCTGATATTGCCCGAGAAATATATCTGGCATTACTGGTTGACCGCGTTAGCCAACGCGTTACCTTTATGGTGTCAGCGCAAGGCGGTATGGATATCGAGGCCGTGGCTGAACAAAGTCCTGAAGCGATTCTGACCCTGGCAGTTGATCCGGTGGTGGGTCTGCAAGGCTATCAATGCCGTCGTGCGGGCTTTTTTCTGGGGCTCAGCGGTGACGCCTTCAAGCAATTACAATCGGTGATGCAGGGCTTATATCAGCTGTTTATCGACAATGATGCCAATCTGGTGGAAATCAATCCACTGGCCGTTACTTCTGACGGCCATTTGCTGGCAGTCGATGCCAAAATCAATCTTGATGACAATGCTTTGTTCCGGCATTCGGAATTAGCCGCGATGTTTGATCCCAGCCAGGAAAACGCTGCTGAAGTGACTGCCCGTGATTTCGGACTGAACTATATCGCGCTCGATGGCAATGTCGCTTGTATGGTGAATGGTGCAGGTCTTGCCATGGCGACTATGGATTTGATTCAAAAAGAGGGTGGCGAGCCGGCGAACTTTCTTGATGTCGGTGGTGGCACGACGGCCGACCGGGTTGCCGAAGCCTTTAAACTGATTTTATCGGACAGCAAGGTCAAATCGATTTTAGTGAATATTTTCGGCGGCATTGTCCGTTGTGATTTGATTGCTCAGGGCATTATTCAGGCAGCTAAAGAGGTTGGTTTGTCCTTACCGGTTGTGGTCAGGTTGGAAGGTACCAATGCTGAGCAGGGCCGCAAATTGTTGGCAGAAAGCGGTATGAATATTAAGGCAGCGCAGGATTTAACCGAAGCTGCCAGACTGGCAGTCAGCGCGGCAGGGGAGTTATCAGCGTGAGTATTCTGGTCAATAAAGAAACCAAAGTTATTTGTCAGGGCTTTACCGGTAAACAGGGCACTTTTCATTCTGAACAGGCGATTGCTTACGGCACCCAATTTGTCGGTGGTGTGACACCGGGCAAGGGCGGTCAGACTCATTTGGATCGGCCGGTATTTAATACGGTCGTTGATGCTGTTGCTGAAACCGGCGCCAATGCCACCATGATTTATGTACCGGCTGCATTTGCCGCTGATGCAATTTTAGAAGCCGCTGATGCCGGTATTAAAGTCATTGCCTGTATTACCGAAGGCATACCGGTACTTGATATGTTACGTGTCAAATACGCGCTGGAAGGGAGTGATGTTTATCTAATCGGTCCCAACTGCCCGGGTTTAATCACGCCCGGTGAATGCAAAATCGGCATTATGCCGGGCAGCATTCATCTGCCCGGTAAAATCGGCATTGTCTCGCGCTCCGGCACACTCACCTACGAAGCTGTGCATCAGACCACATTAAATGGCTTGGGGCAAAGTACCTGTGTCGGTATTGGTGGTGACCCGATTCAGGGTATGAATTTCATTGATTGTTTAGAATTGTTTGAGGCTGATCCGCAAACACAGGGGATTGTCATGGTCGGCGAAATCGGTGGTCAGGCAGAAGAAGATGCCGCAGCTTATATTGCTCAACATGTAACCAAGCCGGTGGTAGCTTACATCGCGGGTTTAACCGCACCAGCCGGTAAACGTATGGGCCACGCCGGCGCCATTATCAGTGGTGGGCAGGGCACGGCAGAAGCCAAATTAGCAGCATTAACTGCCGCGGGAGTATCGATTAGTCGCTCCCCGGCAGAAATCGGTGATGCGATGCTGGCAGCGATGAGCAAATAATGGCACGCCAGACACTGACCGTTGTTCTGGCACAAATTAATCCGGTCGTAGGTGATGTCGCGGGCAACACCGCTAAAATTCTTCAGGCTGCCAACACTGCCCGGGATCAATTAAAAGCTGAGCTGGTGGTGTTTCCGGAGTTGTGTCTGACCGGCTATCCACCAGAAGATTTATTGTTAAGGCCCGGATTACAAAAACGCGTTGATAAAGCGCTGACAACCTTAAAAAACAAAATTAGTGGCATTTGTATTGTCATTGGTCACCCGCTCGGTGAAGTTGGTAAGGAACTCTACAACGCTGCCAGCGTGATTGCTGATGGTCAGATCCTTTGTCAGTATTTCAAGCAAATGTTGCCTAATTACAGTGTGTTTGATGAAAAGCGCTATTTTATCGAAGGCCATTTGCCGGCGGTTTTTTCACTTAACGGCATCAAGCTCGGCATTACCATCTGTGAAGATATCTGGTTTACCGGTCCGGCTGCACAGGCCAAAGATGCTGGTGCCGAACTGATATTAAATCTTAATGCATCACCATTCCAACAGGGTAAATCTGCGCGCCGTTTTGATGCAGTACGTCAGCGGGCCATCGAAAACCAATTGCCGATGCTGTACGTCAATCAGGTTGGTGGTCAGGATGAGTTAGTGTTTGATGGTGGCTCTTTTGCGCTTGATAGCCACGGTGACTTGCAGATGCAGGCGGCGGTATTTGTTGATGAGCTGGCCATTGTCACCATCGAAAAAAATCAAACTGGCAATATTCTGATAAGCGGCCAGGTGACTGAGCACTTGTCGCCACTGGCAAGTGTCTATCAGGCCCTGGTATTGGGACTGCGTGATTATGTCGAAAAAAATCATTTTCCCGGCGTCGTACTGGGTTTGTCAGGCGGTATAGATTCGGCATTAACGCTGGCATTGGCTGTAGACGCGTTGGGCGCTGATCGGGTGCAAACAGTGATGATGCCCTCGCGCTATACCGCGCAAATCAGTCTTGATGATGCTCAGAAAATGGCATCACAGCTGGGTGTTGGCTATTCCGTGTTATCGATTGAACCGGTATTTGATAGTTTTCTGCAAACGCTGGATGAGACTTTTGCGGGCAAAGCCGTCGATACTACCGAAGAAAATATTCAGGCACGCTGCCGCGGTGTGCTGCTGATGGCGATTTCCAATAAAACCGGTGCGATGGTGTTGTCGACCGGTAATAAGAGTGAAATGGCGGTCGGTTATTCAACGTTATACGGT
Source organism: uncultured Methylophaga sp. (assembly GCA_964474075.1). Taxonomy (GTDB): domain Bacteria; phylum Pseudomonadota; class Gammaproteobacteria; order Nitrosococcales; family Methylophagaceae; genus Methylophaga. The sequence goes on along the minus strand of CAYYRO010000009.1, from coordinate 14,955 downwards.
GATATGGCAGGCGGCTTTTCACCGCTTAAGGATGTATACAAAACGCTGGTTTTTGCGCTATCCAAATACCGTAATACACTGTCACCAGCAATTCCGGAGCGAATTATCAACCGGCCGCCCTCCGCAGAGCTTGCCGCCGATCAGCGAGATGAAGATTCATTGCCAGCTTACCCGTTGCTGGATCAAATTCTCGAGCGCTATGTCGCTGATGATGGCTGTTTTGAGGATCTGGTTGCTGAAGGATTTGCCGCCGAGACAGTTGCACAGGTCATCAAAATGGTAGATCGTAATGAGTATAAAAGGCGGCAGGCACCGCCCGGTATTCGTATTACCGGCCGGGCATTTGGCAGAGATCGCCGCTACCCGATAACATCTGGCTATACCGTGACATCAACTATAGAGTAGGGATTAACCATGAAAAAAATTGAAGCGATAATCAAACCATTCAAACTCGATGACGTGCGCGAGGCATTGTCAGAAATTGGTGTCACCGGCATGACGGTCACCGAGGTTAAAGGCTTTGGACGGCAGAAAGGTCATACAGAGCTGTATCGCGGTGCTGAGTATGTGGTTGATTTTTTGCCTAAGGTGAAAATGGAAATTGTCTTGGCTGATGACCAGGTTGATAGCTGTATTGAAGCAATTACCAAAGCCGCCCACACTGGCCGTATAGGTGATGGTAAGATTTTTGTTCTGCCTTTAGAACAAGCTATCCGTATTCGCACTGGCGAAGATGGTGAAGCGGCTATCTAATAATGCTTTGTCTGGCTGCCGGTGCCGGCAGCCAGCATTTTATTCCTTGAATACTGAACGGCGCACATCAGCTATACCGGGATGCGCCGGATAGTTTGTTTCCAGTACCCGTAGCGCATCTTCCGATAATTCATCCAATTCCATAATTTTGTAAGCTTTAGCCATTATTACCAATGCTTCTGGCATTGCCGGGGTACGCGGATAATTTTCAATTGCGTACCGTGCACGGTTCGCAGCAGCTAGGTATGAAGTCCGGCGCATATAATAATTAGCAACATTAATTTCATGTTGTGCCAGACGATTACGAAGATAGACAATGCGCTGTGCAGCATCTTCAGCATACTTACTTTGTGGATAGCGTTTAATCAGTGCATTGAAATCGTTCAACGCATCTTCAGCAGAACCCGGATCCCGTTGTGATTCATCACGTGGAATATATTTTTCCAGAATGCCAATGTCTTTGTTAAAACTGACCAGCCCGCGTAAATACAATGCGTAGTCATTATTTTCGTTAAGCGGATAAACGCGCATAAAACGGTCGAGCGTTGCGATAGCTGTTTCCGGATCGTCGTTTTTATAATGTGCATAAGCCGATTCAAGTAATGCTTGCTGAGCATATTCACCAAACGGGAAACGCGCTTCCAATTGCTCGTAGTATTGAATGGCGGTACGGTAATCAGCAATGTTTAATGCTGCTTTGGCTTCGGCAT
>CAYYRO010000009.1:0-13482 GCA_964474075.1 uncultured Methylophaga sp. | reverse complement strand
GTTCAACGCCCCAGCTTTCTTCGGCTTTGACCTCTTCTTTATCACCAAAAATAGAACAAGCACTCAGCGAGAGCATCAAAATCATTAACAGGGATATTTTTTTCATTGGCTTAGAATACGCTAGCGTTCAGTTGTCGGTAAAGCTGGATTGTAGACTTTTTAATGGTTGAAAGCATCATAAAATCGGTAACTTACTGAAATGAAACCTAGTACAATGATGCGCAGTTTTTTATACATCTAACAGGAATTTTAATGATCAAGCGTTTTATCGCCGTGCTGTTGGCCGGCGCAGTTAATGTTTCGGCTCAGGCGGCAGTATTTGAACTTCCTGATGAACAATCTCATGTGATCGGCGATAACATTGTCGTTTACACCACAGCAGAAGATACCTTGCTGGATATTGCTCGCAGCTTTGATTTGGGCTACGGCGATATGGTTAATGCCAATCCAGATATTGACGCCTGGGTACCAGGCGAAAATCAGCGCGTGATTGTACCGACCCGATTTATTTTGCCTGATGCACCGCGTAAGGGCATTGTCGTGAATATTCCAGAAATGCGTTTGTACTATTACCCGGCAAAACAGGCTGGTCAACCGCAGCAGGTTGTTACACATCCGATTGGTATCGGCCGGGAAGGCCGTGATACACCCCTGGGCAAATTATCAATTATCCAAAAACGTGAAAATCCAAGCTGGACGCCACCTGAATCCGTGCGTAAAGAGCATGCTGCTGCGGGAGATATTTTGCCAGCAGTCGTACCACCTGGTCCGGAGAACCCGCTTGGCAGTCGTGCGATGCGTTTATCCAATCCGAGTTATCTGATTCATGGCACCCACCGGCCATATGGTGTGGGCATGCGGGTGAGCAGTGGTTGTATTCGTTTGTACCCTGAAGATATTGAGAGTTTGTACAGCAAAGTGCCGATGAATACGCAAGTTAATATCATTTATGCACCATTTAAAGTCGGTATTAAAAATAACGAGTTGTATATGGAAGCGCACAAAACGCTGGACGATATGGACAAGCGTGATCATTACAATATGACACCAGTAGTTGAAGCTATGCTGGCAGTAACCGATGATTTGCCCAAAGGTGATGCCTGGACAGATGCTGAAAACATGGTGTTAAACGGCAACGGAATAGTGCAAAAGCTTAATGCCCCTGAAGCGGATATCGCTGAAAATATCTGGTTTGTGCACGGCGGTACTGGTCAGAAGGTGCCGCAGAAAATGCATAGCGCTATAAAACAACTGCAATTGGAAAAGTGGTTCTGGCCATTACGCGGTGGTTCGGTCGGTGAAATCGTCCTGGGTCCGTTTGAAAGTCGTGAACAGGCTGATGAAATGGCTCGTAGGGTGTCGGAAGCGGCGGGTACGCCAGTGTGGACGACCCAATTACCGGAATCCATGTTGTAATTTACGGACTATTCAGCAAATAGCAGGTAAAAAAAAGCCGGGAACAAGTCCCGGCTTTTTTCGTTTGTTTAGCTAGAGCTTATTTGCTCATTGCTTTTTCAAACATGCGGTCAATTTTTGCACAGCATTCGTCAACTTGTGCTTGCGCATCTTCAGCTGATTTTTGTGCATTCATTGCAGCTAATTCTGCGTCAGTAGCAGTGCGTTGTGCTGTATCAGCAGTGCTTTGAGCATTGCGAGCAGCAACCATAGCTGAATCAGCAGTTGACTGTGCTGTTTCGACTGATGATTTTAACGCTTCCATTTCTTCTGTGTTAGCACATGCAGTCAGCATGACCAATGGCAGAGCGATAGCACTAAATTTGACTAATGATTTCATTTAAAACTCCTTGATTTTACGGTTGGGGATTGGCATTTCCATGAGATATGGTTAAACGCAAGCCTGATATAAGCTAACAGGAAAAAAAATTGCTGTCTATTCGATTCAATTGATTCTGCGAAACAGTGCAAATTGTTGCTATAATGGCGCGCGCCTTAAAGTGGTGTAACGGCCGGAAATCGGCCAAAAATGCTCATTCCCACGTTATTTGCTCTGGAAAAATCTGTCTATGCACCCAATGCTGAATATTGCCGTTCGCGCGGCACGTCAGGCTGGCTCGCTGATCTTGCGCTCGCTACAGCACGTTGAACACCTCGAAATTACCACGAAAGGACGTAATGATTACGTCTCTGATGTTGACCGTCTGGCCGAACAAGAAATCATCGGCATCATTAAAAAAGCCTACCCCGATCATGCCATCATGGCGGAAGAATCTGGTGACAGTGGTGCAGACGACACCGTTTGGATTATCGATCCGCTGGATGGCACCACCAATTTCTTGCATGGTTTTCCGCATTACTGCGTCTCAATTGCCGTTCGCGTTAAAGGCCGCGTTGAACATGCGGTGATTTTTGATCCTTTACGTGATGAATTATTTACGGCAAGTCGTGGTTCAGGCGCTCAGTTAAATGATCGCCGGCTGCGGGTGAGTAAGCGCAAAGATTTAAATGGCGCTTTAATCGCAACCGGTTTTCCTTTTAAGTATCCTCAGCATCATGCAGCCTATCTGGCCATGTTTGGTAATGTGCTGCCGAAAGTATCCGATCTTCGACGCACAGGCAGCGCCGCTTTGGATTTAGCGTATGTTGCTGCAAGCCGTGTCGATGGTTATTGGGAAATCGGTTTGGAAAACTGGGATCTGGCTGCGGGTTTACTGCTGGTGGAAGAAGCCGGTGGTACCGTCTCCGATTTTAGCGGCGGCGACCAATTATTCGATAAAGGCCACGTGATTGCGGCCGGCCTGAGTCTACATAAACATCTACAGGCGGCTATTACGCCTTTTATTACCGATTCTCTGAAATAAGCGCCTGTTTTACAGGCATTTTTAACCTGTATGTTTAACGCATACGCCATATAAATGAATTTTTATGACTGAATTTTCGAAAGACATCAGCAAGCTCCGCAACATCGCTATTATTGCGCACGTTGACCACGGCAAAACCACGTTAGTGGATCAGTTGCTGCGACAATCCGGCACCTTCAGCGAACATGAAGAGATGCAAGACCGGGTCATGGACTCCAATGATCTCGAGCGGGAGCGGGGCATTACCATTCTCTCCAAAAATACGGCGATCCGCTGGAATGATTACCGCATTAACATCGTTGACACGCCAGGCCATGCTGACTTTGGTGGTGAGGTCGAGCGTGTTCTTTCGATGGTTGATTCGGTATTACTGCTGGTTGATTCAGCTGAAGGCCCGATGCCACAGACACGTTTCGTTACCCAAAAAGCTTTGGCACTGGGTCTGAAACCAATTGTAGTTATCAATAAAATCGATAAGCCAAGTGCCCGTCCAAGCTGGGTACTGGATCAGACTTTTGATTTGTTTGCCAATCTGGATGCGACCGATGAGCAGTTAGACTTTGATGTAATTTATGCATCAGGTCTGAATGGTTTTGCCGGTATGGAAGATACCGTGCGTGATGGTGATATGACGCCATTGTTTCAATTGGTCGTTGATAAAGTAAAACATCCGGCCGTTGATGCTGATGGTCCTTTCCGTATGCAGGTGTCTTCACTGGATTACAACAGCTATGTTGGGGTCATAGGTGTTGGTCGTATTGAACGGGGCCGCGTCAAAACCAACACACCGGTCACAGTTGTTGATCGTGAAGGCAAAAAACGTAATGGCCGGGTCATGCAGGTAATGGGCTTTATGGGCCTGAACCGTGAAGAAGTTGAAGAAGCCTCAGCTGGCGATATTATTGCCTTTACTGGTCTGGACCCGCTGAATATCTCTGATACCTTGTGTGATCCCAATGCGGTTGAAGCGTTGCCACCATTGAGTGTCGATGAACCGACTGTGACCATGACCTTCCAGGTCAATAATTCACCGTTTGCCGGTAAAGAAGGCAAGTTTGTTACGACACGGCAAATTCGTGAGCGTTTGGATCGTGAATTGATTCACAACGTAGCGCTTAAAGTAGAACAACTGCCACAAGACCCTGACAAATTTCGCGTATCCGGCCGCGGCGAACTGCATTTATCAGTGCTGATTGAAAATATGCGCCGCGAAGGCTTTGAAATGGGCGTATCACGTCCGGAAGTTATCATTCGTGAGAAGGATGGCGTTAAAGAAGAGCCTTATGAGTCAGTCACCATTGATGTTGAAGATACACATCAGGGGACCGTTATGGAGAAGATGGGTACTCGCGGCGGTGAATTAAAAGATATGTCACCGGATGGTAAAGGCCGTGTGCGTCTGGACTTTATTATTCCATCTCGTGGTTTGATTGGTTTTCGTACCGAATTTTTGACTGCGACCCAGGGTACCGGTCTGATTTACAGTGTCTTTGATCACTATGCTCCGTTAAAAGCTGGTACGTTCGGTAAACGTCAGAATGGTGTATTGATTGCCAATGGTGTTGGTAAAGCGGTGGCCTTTGCGATTTTCAATCTGCAAGAACGTGGCCGGATGTTTATCGGTCATGGTGATGAAGTTTATGAAGGCATGGTGGTCGGTATTCACTCGCGTGATAACGACTTAGTGGTTAATGCCCTGAAAGGCAAACAGCTGACTAACGTCCGTGCTTCGGGCACAGATGAAGCGATCGCATTAGTCCCACCGATTCGCATGAGTCTGGAACAGGCACTGGAATTTATCGGTGACGATGAACTCCTGGAAGTCACACCTAAATCATTGCGCGTACGGAAAAAATTACTGCTGGAGCACGAGCGTAAGAAAGCCTCACGAGGCTAGTCAGTTAGCCGTTTCATTGTTTAAAAGGGTATTCTATCGGAATACCCTTTTTTTTGAGGTTGTACATGCGCATTTTAATTTTATTGGCAATTGGCTTATTGCTGTTTTTGATCTTTCGCAATTTAATACGCAGAGCGCGTAATGAGCGAAAAGCTAACCCCAGAGAAGAGCATATGGTCCGCTGCCAGCATTGTGGTTTGCATTTGTTGCCGCAAGAAGCGGTTCGCAAGGATCAGCAATACTACTGCAGTCAGGAACACCTTGAGGCCGATCAGACATAATCCTGATGTCAAACGCAGAATTAGGGTTGGCTGTTGAACAAACAGAAACATCCTGGCGGGCTTTACGATTTTTCTCGGGCTACCGTCTGTTTCTGGCATCGGTTTTATTTTTCGTTGTCTATCTGCAGTTACCACCGGATTTTCTCGGTAAAAAATATCCCGCGCTCTATCAGATAATCAGCTTCAGTTATTTGCTGTTGGCTGTAGTACTGCTGATTTTCAGTAGCCGGCAGTGGGGCGTTTTTGTTACCCAGTGCAGTATTCAGTTGATGATTGATGTTCTGGCACTGGCACTCATCATACATGCCAGTGGCGGCTTACAAACTGGTTTGGGCGCTTTACTGGTAGTGATTGTCGTTGCTGGTGGTGCCCTGATTCCGGGACGTATGGCTGCATTTATTGCAGCGATAGCGACTTTAGCGGTATTACTGGAAGCCAGCTATGGGCAAATAACCGGCGAGTCGATGACACATTTTGGTCAGGCGGGCATGCTTGGTGCCATATTTTTTATTACGGCACTGTTAGCGCAACTGGTTTCACGGACCATGCAGCGATCACAGACGCTGGCCGAACAACGGGCAGCAGAGTTAAGCAAACTGGCGACATTAAATCAGCACATTATCAGCCGTATGCAGGTTGCTGTATTAGTAATTGATGAATTTGGTCGTGTCAGTTTGCTTAATCAATCGGCGCAGCGTTTATTGGGTCTGGATGATTTGACGGCGGGTTTCAGTTTGAAACGTTATGTACCGACCCTGGCGATGCAGTTACAACACTGGCAACAACATATTCCGGACGCATTTAAGCCGTTTCAGGCACGGGCTGATTTGCCAGAATTACAGGTCAGGGCAACGCGTTTGGATTCAGGGGAAGTTTTATTATTTATTGAAAATACGTCAGAGCTGGCACAGCAAGCGCAGCAGCTGAAACTGGCTTCGCTGGGCCGTTTAACGGCCAGTATTGCCCACGAGATTCGTAATCCTCTGGCTGCTATCAGCCATGCCGGGGAATTGTTAGCCGAGCAACGCGCCGATGATCAGGCCATTGGCAAATTGACGGGTATTATTCAGCGGCATAGTGGCCGTATGAACACGATCATTGAAACCATTTTACAGATGAGCCGACGTAAATCAGTTGAGCCTCAGGTGATTGTACTGGCCGGCTGGCTGGATAAATTCAGAGAAGAATTCACTGAGACAAAACAACTGCCAGCCGAGAAGATAGAGCTTGATATTCAGGCGCCTTTGGCACGGATCTGGACGGATGCCCAACAATTGCATCAAATCATGTGGAATTTGTTGGAAAATGCGCTGCAACATGCTGATATGTCGGCAGCGAGGCCTTTGCAGTTACGGGTTGATGTTCAGGCAGATGAGGTCATTATTGATGTTATTGATAACGGGCCTGGGGTCAGTGACAAGGCCTTGAAACATTTATTTGAGCCGTTTTATTCTGCGAGACAAGGCGGCACCGGTTTAGGACTCTATTTAGCCAGAGAGCTGTGTCAGGCCAATGGTGCCCGGCTCAGTTATTTACCGGAGACCAGTTGCTGCTTTCGGATAAGTTACCCGCTACAACGAAGAGACATGATTCAATGAATGCACAAGCGCTGATTGTTGATGACGAAGCCGATATTCTGGAATTGCTGTCAATGACACTGGCAGCAATGGATATAGACTGCGTGACCGCCGAAAACATCGCTCAGGCTAAACAGGCTTTGCAGCAACAGCCATTTGATTTGTGTTTTACCGATATGCGATTACCGGATGGCAATGGCATCGAATTGGTCACCTGGTTACAACAAAATAAGCCGGAGCTGCCCGTAGCGGTGATAACGGCCCACGGCAGCATGGACCTGGCCGTACAGGCATTAAAATCGGGTGCCTTTGACTTCGTCTCCAAACCGGTCAAATTAAGAGTATTACGTGAACTGGTGGCCGCTGCGCTGAAGCTATCACCCGCACGGCCCATTCATCAGGAACGCCGTTCACGTGACCGTTTACTCGGTGATACCCAGGTGATGCGCGAATTACGAGGCAAAGTGGCTAAGCTGGCCCGTAGCCAGGCGCCAGTCTATATCAGCGGTGAATCCGGCACTGGTAAAGAGCTGGTGGCACGGTTGATCCATGAACTGGGGGCACGTAATGACAAGGCATTTGTTCCGGTCAACTGCGGTGCAATACCTGCCGAACTGGTGGAAAGTGAGTTTTTTGGTCATAAAAAAGGTTCATTTACCGGTGCAGTTAGCGATAAGCAAGGGCTGTTTCAGGCCGCGCATGGCGGTACCTTGTTTTTGGATGAGGTGGCTGATCTGCCATTGATGATGCAGGTAAAACTGTTACGTGCTATTCAGGAAAAAACCATCCGTCCGGTCGGTAGTCACGAGGAAATCAATGTGGATGTCCGTATTTTATCGGCAACCCATAAAGATCTGGCAACCTGCGTTAAAAACGGCAGCTTTCGGGAAGATTTGTTTTACAGGTTGAATGTTATCGAATTAAAAGTACCGGCGCTACGTCACCGGCAGGCTGATATTCCGTTGCTTGCCGAGCATATTTTGCAGCGCATTGCCGCCAAAAATCAGCAGAAAAAACCTAAGCTCTCTGTTAAAGCACTGACTATGCTGCAGCAGTACCAGTTTCCCGGTAATGTTCGCGAACTGGAAAATATTCTCGAACGCGCGCTCACCTGGGCGGAGGGCGATGTTATCGAAATGGATGATTTGATATTGCCGGAGATTGCCACCACCAACATATATTCACAGCCAGCCGTTGCATCCTTAGAAACAGAAACGTTGGCAGCCGGGGCACCGGATGATTTGGAAGCGCATCTGGAATCGCAGGAGCGCGCCATTATTCAACAGGCGTTGGAAGAGACCCGCTGGAATCGTACTGCTGCCGCAAAAAAACTCGGTATCAGTTTTCGGGCTTTACGTTACAAACTCAAAAAACTGGATATTGATTAGCTGTCCCCTAACTGACGAATGTTGTTGATTGCAATATTGTCAGGTAATAATAGCTTTTGTTCAGCCATCGTCAGTTTCAGGGTGAATTGCACCAGGCTGCGCTCTGAATCAAGCGGGCAGGATTGCACTAACTGACCTGCAACCTCACCTGCTTCATTATTGATATCTGTGCCCGGCGCCGGTAAATCAGTCGTTTTCACTTCCCCGATAAACAAACGGCGTTTGGCTTCACCCAAATAGTGCAGCCGAGCAACGACTTCCTGACCCGGGTAACAGCCTTTACGAAAATTGACGCCACCGGCCAGATCCAGATTAACCTGTTGGGCAGTAAACCGCTCGCGAGAAGTAGCAAAAACCATTGGAAAACCGTCTTGCAATAAAGCCTGAAGCCAGCAATGGCTTGCTTGTTGTTTTAATCCGGCTTTCTGTAGTTGCTCCAAGGTGGTATCAAGTTCTTCTGCGGGTATCAGTGCCAGCGCTGAGTTGTCACCCAGGCGACAAGCGAAGTTCTGGCAATACTTCGCATCAGGTAGTGTGATTAAGGCAAGATTGTTCAATTCAGTGATGGCAACCTTGCTGCGTAACTTGAACATATTCAGACGCTGCGACAGAAAGTCAGCCTGATCAGCTGGCAGTATCAGCACAAAATCATCGACACGACGGACTAACCATAAGATTGCCAGCAAGCGTCCTTTGGCCTGACAAAAACCATTTAACTGCGCCTGACCTGGTTGCGAGGCTTTGACGTCGTTGGTGAGCAGGTTTTGTAAAAAACTTTCGGCATCATCACCTGATACCTGCACAGCCTGCCAGTCAGGCAAAATGGCAAAACCCGTGTGCTCGCAGTCGCATGATTTATCCAGCTGCTGTTGTTGTTCGCGCAAAACGTTTAAAGCTTCAGTCATCAGTTAAGCTCAATTTATTAAAGAACTGTTATTGTAACGGTTCCGTATTGGTAACCCCAAAACCACTATGTCTGAACATGTCTTTAACATTCAAATAAAAGCCTCTGGACGTTTGCGCTATCTGGTTTCGTTGATGCACCTGCTGGCCGTTTCGGCAGTCTGGCTGGCGAATTTATCAATGCAGATCCAGCTTTTATTAAGCGCTTTCTTATTGTTCAGCGCCGGTTATTATTGGTTAGTGATACTGCGATATAAAGACGATAGTGAACTATTGCAGTACTCGACGCTTGAAGGATGGCGGTTATCGGCTGGCGATCAGCCGTTGCAGCCAATTGCACTACAACAATGTTTTATCAGCAGGCCATTGGTGATTATTAATTTTCGTCAAGCGGACAAGCGCCATAGCCGGCTGATTTTAGGCGATAGTGCAGACCACGACGCACTCAGGAAGTTACGTATTTTGCTTCACCAAACTGCTTAATAGTTCAGGCCGGCCATAATTGTATTTTGGGCTTTGCTGCTAGTATCTGACTCGGGATAATCTAGATTAAAGTGCAGACCACGACTTTCTTTTCGATCCAGTGCTGAGCGGATAATCAGTTCGGCAACATCGGCCAGATTGCGCAGCTCCAGCAGGTCATTACTGATGTGATGCTGGCTGTAAAATTCGGCAACTTCCTGTTTCAGTAATTGCAACCGCAGCTGCGCTTTTTTAAGCCGTTCATTACTGCGTACGATACCAACGTAATCCCACATAAAGCGTCGTAACTCATCCCAGTTATGGCTGATCGCAACGGCTTCTTTAGCCGGATGTACGCGGCTGTCATCCCAGTCCGGTACCTCGCCGCTATAGGCTTGCCGTTGCTGACGCTGAATATCGATGGCAGCGGCAGTCGCAAATACCAGACATTCCAATAGCGAGTTACTGGCCATTCGATTAGCGCCATGGAGGCCGGTATGGGCTGTTTCGCCTATGGCGTATAAACCGGCTATATCGGTGCGACCATGCTGATCGGTCATAATGCCACCGCATGTGTAATGCGCTGCGGGCACTACGGGGATTGGCTCTTTACTGATATCGATGCCAAAACGTAAACAACGTTGATAGATAGTCGGGAAGTGCGTTTTGATAAACTCGGCCGGCTGATGGCTGATATCCAGATATACGCAGTCGTGACCAAGCCGTTTCATTTCATGGTCTATAGCCCGGGCGACAATATCGCGCGGCGCCAGCTCAGCCTGGGCATGAAACGCCGGCATAAACCGTGTACCGTCCGCCAGTTTTAACTGCGCACCTTCACCGCGTAAGGCTTCGCTGATTAAAAATGATTTGGCGCGTGGATGAAATAAGCAAGTCGGATGAAACTGGATGAATTCCATATTGGCAATGCGACAGCCGGCGCGCCAGCCCATGGCAATACCATCGCCAGTCGAAACATCCGGGTTGCTGGTATATAAATAAACTTTACCGGCACCGCCTGTTGCCAGTACCGTTACCGGCGCTAAAAATGTCACCGGTTTATCGGCCTTAATATCCAGTACGTAGCAACCCAGGCATTCGTTGTCGTCGCTACCCAAATGTTTACCACTGGTAATTAAGTCAATGCCGATATGGTAGGGAAACAAACTGATATTTGGATGGGCTTTGGCTTTGTCCAGAAGGGTAGTTTCGACCGCGCGGCCGGTAGCATCAGCAGAGTGAATGACCCGCCGGTGACTATGGCCACCTTCCTGCGTTAAATGATAATGCTTATTGACTTCATCATCCCGGGTAAACGATACACCTTGTTCAATCAACCAGTTGACACTTTCGCGGGCATGTTCGACAGTAAATTCTACGATGTCGGGATCACAAAGACCGCCGCCAGCTTTTAACGTATCGTCAATATGCGATTGCAGAGAGTCATATTTATCGAGTACTACCGAGATACCACCCTGAGCGTATAATGAAGCGCCTTCTTCAAGCTGACTTTTAGATAATACGGCGACTTTGGCATGGTCTGCCATTTTCAGCGCCAGTGTCAGCCCGGCAGTACCGCTGCCGATAATAAGCAGGTCAAAACGTTGAGTTGTGGTCATGAATCCGGAAACAGGTAGAATGCCAACAGCTATTTTGCACTGATTGTGGAACAAAAAGAAAATGTTATTGGTCAATCAAGCAATTAATAAAACCAACCTCCGGCATGTCGGAGCAGGCCGGATCACAGGATGAGTATCGATCAAGAATTGGTAGAGCGCGTACAGGCGGGTGATAAGAAGGCCTTTGATGTACTGATCATGAAATATCAGCAACGAATTATCCATGTGATTACAGGTTTTGTTCATGATCCTGTTGAAGCGATGGATGTTGCTCAGGAAGCATTTATTAAAGCTTATCGGGCGTTGCCTGGATTTCGTGGAGACAGTGCGTTTTATACCTGGTTGTATCGGATTGCCATCAATACATCCAAAAATCATTTAACCGCCAGCTCCAGAAGGCCACCGATGTCTGATGTCGATGCCATGGATGCAACAATTTATTACGATGCGCCGGAATTGAAGGAATTTGAGACACCAGAAAACAGTCTCATGAGAGTGGAGTTAGAAGCGGCCATTCAGCAGGCCATCGATAACTTGCCGGAGGACACCGCAGCAGCGATTAAGTTACGCGAGTTTGAAGGCATGAGTTACGAGGAAATAGCACAAGCAATGGATTGCCCTATAGGTACGGTTCGGTCGCGGATTTTTCGTGCACGTGAAGCCATTGATAAACAAGTTAAGGCAATAATGGGTGAAGAGGATTAAATCATGACAGTCAATCATCGCGAGATGCTTTCTGCATTAGTAGATGGTCAGTTAAAGGGACAAGAACTGACTCAAGCCATTGCCCATATCAGTAATGATCCGGCGGCACGCGCTGAATACCTGCGGATGCAGTACGCCAGCGATGTGATGCATGGTTACACAAGGGCTGTTAGTCAGCGGCCTGTTGATTTGGCGCAGCGGTTGTCAGCTGCATTGGCAGAAGAGCCGGTCTATCAACAAAATGCCTTACTGGCCAAAGCGAAGGTATTGGCGTTCCCTAAAACATTTTGGAAACAAGCAACCGGTCTTGCTATGGCCGCTTCTATTGGTGCACTCGCTGTCGTTGGTGTGATGAATCAGCCGGGTTATCAGAATATGCCGTTAGCCAGCGCGGAAAGTACTTCAGACAGCACACAGGTTGTCCGTCAGATTAACCGCTGGACAGTAGGTGAGCCTGAAGTTGAAGATCGTTTAAACAATTATCTGGTAGATCATAATGAATATGCCGGCGGCGCTGGTATGTTTTCATACGGCCGTGTAGTTTCTTACGGTACGGAGCAGTAATGATGCGTAAAGTTTGGGCATTCTGCCTGTTGTTATTGATGCCAGTGTTGGCATGGGCAGAAAGCGATGCGGTAGCCTTGCTGGAACGCATGACCCAAGCGGGTAAGGAATTGAATTATCAAGGTGTATTTGCCTATCAGACCGGTCGTACATTGCAATCTATTCAGATTTTTCACCGTAATGATTCAGAAGGCGAAAGTGAGCGACTAATGTCATTAAATGGCGTCGCACGTGAAGTCATTCGCTCCAATGATATGGTGACTTGTATCAATCCTGAAGGTAAGCAAATTAGCGTCAGTCGCCGACCACTGGGCCGCGGGTTTCCCAGTGATTTGCCGCGACGCGTGCGATCAGCAACGCCTTTTTATGATGTAGTGATGGGCGATGAAGAACGTATTGCCGGACGGATGACGCAGGAATTGGCAATCATGCCAATAGACGGTTATCGCTACGGTTATCGTTTATGGGTGGATAAAGAAACCGATTTACTGTTGAAATCCGAATTGCTGGCAGAAAACGGTGATGTCCTGGAAACTTTTGCTTTTACAGCGATTGAAACCAATGTTGATATCAGCGATGAAGATTTAAAACCACAAACCAGTGGCGAAGAGATGACCTGGCATCAATCTGAGCCGGGCAAGCCGGTGGTTTCCACCGATGAGCGTTTAGTTTCTAACTGGGATACGACCTGGCTGCCGGAAGGCTTCAGCCTGGTAGCATCACAAAATCGTCTGCGTGCAACTAATGGATCTTATGTTGAACAACGCGTTTACAGTGATGGATTAAGCTCCGTGTCGATTTTTATTGAACGCATCAAAGCCCAGCATAATCACCTGCAAGGTGGTTCGCACATGGGCGCGGTTAATGCCTTTGGCACCATCATCCATTCACATTTTGTAACAGTGGTCGGTGAAGTGCCTGCAACCACCGTTGAAAAGATTGGCGCGGGTATCGAGTTTAATTTGACCGGTGTGCCATGATTTTGCAAAAAGCCACCGTAGTTGCCATCGAAGCAGAACGTATCTGGGTTGAAGCCGAGCGGCAATCAACCTGTGGCAGCTGCCAGGTAAGACAAGGGTGTGGAACGGGTTTACTTGCAAAACACGTCGGCAAACGTTTTAACCGAATTGCTGTCCCTAACAACAAGGCAGTGACGATTGGCCAGCAGGTAACGGTAGCGATCCCCGAAGATGCGTTTTTACAGGGCGGTTTATTAATGTATCTGTTGCCATTACTGGCTATGTTTGTGGGTGACGGGCTGGCAAGC
>CAYYRO010000008.1:3729-39662 GCA_964474075.1 uncultured Methylophaga sp. | reverse complement strand
GATGCAACGAGCCAGTCAGTTAATTATTGATATTGCCGGTGGTCAACCAGGCCCGCTTATTGAGCAAAGTAGTGCCGTTGATTTGCCAAAACCAGCCGAAATCACGTTGCGCGCTGATCGTATTAAACGCGTACTGGGTATTAGTTTGCCGGCTGATGATGTTGCTGAAAAACTCAGCCGTTTGGGCCTGCAAGTCACACCGGTTGAAAACGGCTGGCATGTCGTTGTGCCCAGTTTCCGGTTTGATTTGGCCATTGAAGTCGATTTGATTGAAGAGCTTGGTCGTCTTTACGGTTACGACAAACTGCCGCAAACCCGGCCGCAGGTCAGTGTTCTGAGCACCAGTATTTCTGAACATCAGCTGCAAACCGAACGTTTACAGAATTTATTGGTGGATCGCGGCTATTTTGAAGCGATTACCTATAGTTTTGTTGATCCGCAGATACATCAGCATTTTGCTGCCAGTGAATTGGCGCCGATAGCGCTGGCCAATCCGATTTCTGCCGATTTATCGGTCATGCGGCAATCATTATGGCCGGGTTTGGTACAGGCATTAAGCTATAATTTAAACCGTCAGCAGGATCGCGTGCGTTTGTTTGAAATCGGCCGGGTATTTAACGGTGAAAAATCAGCGATTGAACAACAGCTTCGTATCGGTGGTTTGATTTATGGTGATGTCGCGGCTGAACAATGGACCGACAAAGCCCGTAAAGTTGATTTTTACGATGCCAAAGCCGATGTTGAAGCCTTACTGACGCTGGCCAATGGTGAAGTGACGTTTGTAGCTGAAGCGCATCCGGCATTACATCCGGGGCAAAGTGCCCGGATTCTAAAAAATGGCCAGGCTATTGGCTGGTTGGGGGCGTTGCATCCTAAACTGAATAAGCCGCTGGATATCAACGGCAAAGTATTTTTGTTTGAAATGCAGCTGTCTGCCGTACTGTCGGCGCAAGTGCCTGAATTTTCAGGGGTATCACGTTATCCGGCGATCCGCCGGGATTTAGCACTAGTGGTTGAGCAGACAATTACAGCCGGACAAATACAGCATTGCTTGAAGTCTATCGACTCTGATATTCTTAAAGCATTTCAACTATTTGACGTCTATACTGGAGATGGTGTCGAGCATGGCAAAAAGAGCTTAGCCATTGCTTTTCGCATTCAGCACAGCGAACGAACTTTAATTGATGATGAAGTTGATGCACTCATGACGCAGGTCAGAGAAACCCTGCAATCGTCACTGGGTGCAGTAATCAGGGCTTGATGTCCGATTAACACATACAATAAGAATAAGAGGAAACCATGGCACTGACCAAAGCCGATATGACTGAACAGCTTTATGAAGAGCTGGGGTTTAATAAACGTGAAGCCAAAGAATTGGTAGAAATGTTCTTTGAAGAGATCCGCACTGCTTTAGAGCAAGGCGATCAAGTGAAATTATCAGGGTTTGGTAATTTCGAGTTACGTGATAAGAATGAGCGGCCTGGCCGCAACCCTAAAACCGGTGAAGAAATCCCGATCACCGCGCGTCGGGTAGTGACCTTCCGTCCTGGGCAAAAACTGAAAGCGAGGGTGGACAGTTATGCTAGAAGCAAGTAACAACAATGAGTTACCGGCGATCCCGGGCAAACGTTATTTCACTATCGGTGAAGTCAGCGAATTATGTGGCGTCAAACCACATGTATTGCGTTACTGGGAGCAGGAGTTTTCACAATTAAAACCAGTCAAACGCCGCGGCAACCGTCGTTATTACCAACGGCATGATGTGGTGTTAATCCGTGAAATCCGTGGCCTGTTATATGAGCAGGGATTTACCATTGGTGGTGCCCGTCAGCAGCTTGAAACAGAACATAAAACCGACGTATCAAATGGGTCTGGCAAGGATAAAAAGCGTATTATTGCCGAGATGCTGGATGAGTTGGAATCATTAAAAGCCTTATTGGCATAAACACAATCTGGTTGATAAAAAAGCCCCACGGGCTAAGGTCTGTGGGGCTTTTTTTGTTTTAGCTTTAACTTATTATTTATAGAGGCCTAATATTGCTGATCCGGTTGGATCCAACAAATTAATGAATGGCACGGTTGGGGATTGGCTGGTTTTCAGTAAGAAACATTAAAACTTTGCGTTGCAAGCGCAAACTTTAAATCGTTACCAATTAAGCCTTTCGCTAAATTTTTTGTTGATCAACAAGCGCATTTCAGCACATTATTACCCGATGACTGACACAGCAGAAAATAATAGCAACGAAGTTAGAAACGTCTTTTTCGTATCTGATCGAACTGGTTTAACCGCCGAATCCTATGGAAAATGCCTGTTGGCGCAGTTTCCGAATATCGAATTTGAAACGATTACCTTGGCTTTTGTCGATACGACTGAAAAGGCGGAAGATGCGCGCGCGCAGATTAATGCGCTCAGTGCCCAGTCAGAATTTCAGCCATTGGTATTCAGCACCTTGGTTCACGATGAAGCACAATTTATAATAGAAAGTTGTGACGGTTATGTGATCAGTTTATTTCACAGCTTTATCGGCTCAATGGAAAATTTTCTGGGTATGCAATCGTCGCAAAAACAGGGCATATCAAGGATTTCTATCAGTGATACCACCTATCAGCGGCGTTTGGATGCAATTGATTACGCGCTGACCCATGATGATGGTGTTCGCCCTGATCAATATGAAGAAGCTGATGTTATTTTGGTCGGGGTGTCGCGTTGCGGCAAAACACCGACCAGTTTATATCTGGCAATGAATTTTTCACTGAAAGTGGCTAACTACCCGCTGACAGTTGAGGATCTCGATGCTGAAGAATTACCGGACTATCTGTTAGTTCATCAGCAAAAGCTGGCAGGTCTTACCATTAAGCCTGTCCCGTTAAGCCGTATTCGTCGGCAACGCCGGCCGGACAGCAGTTATTCCTCTTTGGAAATCTGTCAGGCTGAGTTGAACAAGGCAATGTCAATGTTTGAAAAGGTGGACATCCCGGTCTTTGATACCACCAATACCTCCATTGAAGAAATTTCTAGTCGTGTAGTGCGCTCACTGGGGCTGGCCCGGGAACGCATACGCGAATCGACAATTACATTTAATAAATCCAAAAAAACAAGGTAGTAGTTATGACCGAATATGTTATTTCTCTTGAAAAGTTGTGCATGGAGGATGTCAACAGAGTAGGTGGCAAGAATGCCTCACTGGGCGAAATGTTGCAGAACCTCGCACCGCTTGGCGTTTCGGTACCGGGTGGTTTTGCCACTACTGCCGATGCTTACCGTGAATTCTTATTGCATGACGGTTTGCAGGGGAAAATTAACGAAGCACTGCGTGACTTGGATATCGATGACGTTACCGCATTGCAAAAAACTGGTCAGCAGATCCGCGAATGGATTATGAGTATTCCGTTTCCTGCAGCAATGGAAGCGGCGATTGATGATGCCTATCAGACTCTGGAAAAAGATTACGGAACCGAAACCAGCTGGGCTGTACGTTCATCAGCAACCGCTGAAGATTTACCGGATGCGTCATTTGCCGGTCAGCAAGAAACCTTCCTGAATGTTGCTGGCCTCGACAACATTAAAAAAGCCATCCGTGAAGTTTTTGCCTCATTATTTAATGATCGTGCAATTGCTTACCGTGAACATCAGGGCTTTGATCACAGCGAAGTCGCTCTGTCAGCCGGTATTCAAAAAATGGTGCGTTCAGATTTAGCCAGTGCCGGTGTGGCGTTTTCTTTGGATACTGAAAGTGGTTTCCGTGATGTGGTATTTGTCACAGGTAGTTATGGTCTTGGTGAAATGGTTGTGCAGGGCGCGGTAAACCCTGATGAATTCTACGTACATAAAAACACCCTGGAAGCCGGTCGACCAGCCGTATTACGCCGTACTTTGGGTCAGAAAGCACTGCAAATGGTTTATTCAGGCGATAGCAAATCACCGGTCAAAATTGTAGATGTCGATGAAGAGGCTCGTCTGCATTTCTGCCTGAGTGATGCTGAAATCGAAGCCTTATCAAAAATGGTCGTGACCATTGAGCGTCATTACCAGCGGCCGATGGATATTGAGTGGGCTAAAGATGGTAACGATGGCCGAATTTATATCGTTCAGGCACGTCCAGAAACGGTGCAAAGCCAGGCTAAAAACGTTACCGAACAATTTATTCTCAAACAGCAAAGCGAAATTCTGGTCACCGGGCGCGCAATTGGCCGCAAAATTGGTCAGGGTAAAGTTCGCGTGCTGAACAGTTTGGATCAGATGGATAAATTCCAGGCCGGTGATGTATTGCTGACCGATATGACGGATCCCGATTGGGAGCCTATTATGAAGCGGGCTTCAGCGATTATTACTAACCGTGGCGGTCGTACCTGTCATGCGGCGATCATCGCCCGTGAGCTGGGTATTCCGGCGGTTGTTGGTTGTGGTGATGCCACCGAAAAAGTCAAAGAGGGTGACGAAGTCACTGTTTCCTGTGCTCAGGGCGATGTCGGTGAAATCTACAAAGGTATTCTTGAATTCGAACACCGTGTCGAATCCCTCGATGAAATGCCGGAATTACCTTTAAAAATCATGATGAACGTTGGTAATCCGGACCGGGCATTCAGTTTTGCCCAGTTACCACATCGTGGTGTGGGTCTGGCGCGTCTGGAATTCATTATCAACAATATGATTGGTATCCATCCGAAAGCGCTGATGGATCCGTCACAGATGGATGCTGATATTCAGCAGATCATCAAAGAACGCACCACGGCTTATGGCGATCCGGTTGAGTTTTATATCAGTCGTATTGCAGAGGGTGTATCGACGATTGCGGCAGCGTTCTATCCGATGAATGTAATTGTCCGCATGTCAGATTTTAAATCTAATGAATATGCCAATCTGATTGGTGGCACGCAGTTTGAACCTCATGAAGAAAACCCGATGATTGGGTTCCGTGGTGCATCACGCTACAGCTCACCGGATTTTGCCGAATGCTTCAAGCTGGAAATCGAAGCCATGAAGCGGGTTCGTGATGAAATGGGTTTGACCAATGTTGAATTGATGATTCCGTTTGTTCGTACGCTGGCAGAAGCCGAATCAGTGGTTAACCTGCTGAAAGAAAATGGTTTGGAACGGGGCAAAAATGGTCTGCGATTAATCATGATGTGTGAACTGCCATCGAATGCAGTACTGGCCAAGGACTTCCTGGAATTCTTTGATGGTTTCTCTATCGGTTCCAACGATATGACGCAATTAACACTGGGTCTGGATCGGGATTCGGCACTGGTCGCTGGTTCATTTGATGAACGAAATCCAGCGGTATTAGCCATGTTGGAAATGGCAATTAGTGCCTGCCGTGATGCCGGTAAATATGTTGGTATTTGTGGTCAGGGGCCGTCGGATCATCCTGATTTTGCTGAATGGTTACTGGATCGTGGTATCAGCAGTATTTCACTGAATCCTGATACCGTAGTCAGCACCTGGCAGCGCCTGTCAAAACATTAGTAGAGCAAGGTTGCGGCATCTGCTAAGATGTCGCTTCCTGAAAGCGGCTGTATTTAAATGCCGCACAAAACCAGTTATGTCGGGGCATGGCGCAGCCTGGTAGCGCACTTGCCTGGGGGGCAAGGGGTCGTAGGTTCAAATCCTACTGTCCCGACCATTATGTAATTTAAATGACGCCTTTCGGGGCGTCATTTTGTTTCTGAGTCTGGTAAACCGGAGTAGTTAGCAAATGAAATTCAATCGTCTCGGCCACAGTGATTTACAAGTCAGTGAAATCTGTCTCGGCACCATGACCTATGGTGAGCAGAACAGCCAGGCTGAGGGTTTCGAACAACTGGATTATGCTGTTTCTCAAGGCGTGAATTTTATTGATACCGCTGAGTTATATGCGATCCCTCCCAAAGCTGAAACTTATGGCGCGACGGAAGTTATCATTGGTAACTGGTTAAAACAACGCGGCCGGCGTGATGATTTAATTCTGGCCAGCAAAATGGCAGGCCCCGGCCCTGATTGGGTGCCGCATATTCGTGGTGGCCACAGTCGTTTTAATGCCAGCAATATTGATCAGGCTTTAAATGACAGCTTGGCCCGGTTACAAACCGACTATCTCGATTTGTATCAATTGCACTGGCCGGAGCGGCAGACCAATTATTTTGGCAAGTTAGGCTTTCAGGAACCAGTGAATGAAGCTGAGATGACGCCGGTTGTTGAAACGCTGCGGGCGCTTAAAAAGCATGTTGATGCCGGCAAAATTCGCTATATCGGTCTGTCCAATGAAACGCCGTGGGGCATCATGCAATTTATCAGCGTTGCCAGAGAAATGGCTTTGCCGCTGATTGTCTCAGTACAGAATCCTTATAGTCTGATAAACCGCAGTTATGAAGTGGGTTGTGCGGAAATCAGCTTTCGTGAGCAGGTGAGCTTGTTGTCATACTCACCGCTGGGGTTTGGTGTGTTATCGGGTAAATATCTGGATAATAATGCGCCAGCCGATGCTCGGTTGAATTTATGGCCACATTACGCGCGTTACAGTAATGAGCAGGCGGTATCGGCGACGCGGGCCTATGTAGAGCTGGCGAAGGAATTTGACTTGGATCCCTCGCAAATGGCTTTGGCTTATGTCAACAGCCGGCCGTTTAATGCATCGACCATTATCGGTGCAACATCAATGACACAATTGAAGACAAATATTGCCAGTAGCGATGTGACCCTTTCAGCTGAATTGCTCGAACGCATCGAAGCGATTCATCAACGTCAGCCTAATCCTGCACCTTAGAAATAGCGTTTTCAGAATCGCTGTCATGACGATCCAACATGCCGATATCCAGCACCGGAGACGCATCAAGGTGCTGGGCGTCCATCATTTGTGCAACGCGTTTTAATGACGAAATAATCATCGTCTGCTCCCACTCCTGAAGCTTGCTGAATTCACGGGTAAAACGATCCTGCAACGGAATTGGGGCATTTTTCAGCATTTCCAGCGCAGCATCGGTCAGATAAGCATGTACTTTACGTTTATCTGATTGTGAACGTTTACGAAACACCAACTGACGTTTTTCCAGACGATCCAGAATAGTAGTCACTGTGGCCTGACTTAAACTCATATCAGCAGCCAGCTCACCAATCGTTACCTGCCCTTTATCACGCAAAGTTTGCAGTAACAAAATTTGTGGTGCCGTCAAACTCGTGGTTTTAGCAAGATATTTTGAGTGTAGATCGGTTGCCCGGATTACACGGCGCAAAGCGACCAGCACCTCTTCAATATGATTCAACAAATGTTCCTTCTGCGAGTGGCTGAGCCCGAGATCATCAATCTGCTCAGTATTAATTGGTATTTGATTCAACATATTGTCCCACTTTTGAAGTTGGCGTTACAGCTGCTTACTAATTATTGGCACGTTTCCAAGCCGCATTTTTATGCTGTCACTTTAATGACATCTATAGACATTAGTCTGGATAAGCCGATTTGGAATTTAATAATGTTTAGTGTACTATATATTTAAATTGAATGCTAACTGGCGAATAACTATATAACAAGCCATTAAACTGATGATCAGCACATTCTATAACCAGTTTTTCTAATCGTTCTATAAACAATAGAGTTGAATTTAAATATGACACAACCACAAGCTAAGGCACTGGATATTACCCTGACCACACCGGATGCAGAGATGGGTGCTGCAGTGCATGATTTAATAGCTAACTGCCCACCCCTTGATACTAATTCCATGTATTGCAATTTATTACAGAGCAGTCATTTTGCCGAGACATCCGTTGCGGCATTGCTTGATGGTGATGTTGTTGGTTTTATTTCCGGTTACCGGATCCCCAAACAACCAGATAGCCTATTCATCTGGCAAGTTGCTGTTGGCGAACAAGCCCGCGGTCAGGGTCTTGCCACGCGCATGTTGAAAGCCATACTCGGCCGTCCTGAGAATCAGGATATTAAGCGTATTGAAACCACCATCACCCCGGATAACAAAGCTTCATGGGCTTTGTTTGAGGGACTGGCACGCAAACTTGATACCCAGATTTCCAGCAATGTATTTTTTGATAAAGACCGTCACTTTGCCGGCCAGCACAAAACCGAAATGCTGGTCAAAGTCGGCCCTTTTAAAGCTATTCAAGCCTGATTACCGGTCAGGTTTACCCGAGATTATTAACAGGAGATAAATATGAAAATTTTTGACGAAATTGAATCGGAAGTACGCTCATATGCCAGAGCGTTCCCGCGGGTATTTGACCGGGCTCAAGGTGAACACATCTACGATTTAGATGGCAATGAATACATTGACTTCCTGGCCGGTGCCGGTTCTTTGAACTATGGTCATAATCATCCTATCTTTAAAAAGAAATTACTCGAATATATCGAAAAAGACGGTATTACTCAGGGGCTGGATTTACACAGCCGCGCCAAAGGTGAATTTCTGGAGAGCTTTAATGAAAATATCTTAAAGCCACGGGACCTTGAGTATATCGTCATGTTTACTGGCCCAACCGGTACCAATGCCGTTGAAGCGGCACTGAAAATTGCCCGTAAGAAAACGGGTCGTGAAAACATTATTTCTTTCACCAATGGCTGGCATGGTCAAAGCTTAGGTGCATTGTCAGTAACCGGTAACTCAAAACATCGTGGTGGTGCTGGTATTGCCCTGCATGGCTCGACACGTATCCCTTACGATGGTTATTTAGGTGATGATTTTGATACCACCAATCTGCTGGACAAAATGCTGTCTGATTCCAGCAGCGGTGTTGATAAACCGGCCGCTGTCATCGTAGAAACGGTCCAGGGTGAAGGTGGCATTAATGCCGCTTCAATGGGCTGGTTAAAAAGCCTTTCCGAAATCTGTAAACGTCATGATGTGTTATTGATTGTTGATGATATTCAGGCAGGCTGTGGCCGTACCGGTACTTTCTTTAGCTTTGAAGAAGCCGGCATCTATCCAGATATCGTTACCTTATCGAAATCATTGAGTGGTTATGGTCTGCCATTAGCTGTAGTACTGATGAAACCAGAAGTCGATCAATGGTCACCGGGTGAGCATAACGGTACTTTCCGTGGTAATAACCATGCGTTTGTTACTGCAAAAGCAGCGATCGATCATTTCTGGAAAGACGACAAATTCGCCAAAGAAGTCCAGCGTAAAGGACAGTATATTGCAGAACGGGTTGACTCAATTGTTGCCGAATATGGCGAGGGCAACTTTAACTCTCATGGCCGGGGTATGTTCCGGGGTATTAACTGCGTGAGCGGTGAGCTTGCTGGCAAAATCACCCACAAATGTTTCCAAAAAGGCCTGATTATCGAAACCAGTGGTGCTGATGACCATGTGGTCAAATTCTTATGTCCACTGACGATCAGTGATGACAGCCTGAGAAAAGGTATCGATATTCTGGAAGAGGCCATAAAAGAAGTCTGTGCCAAAACCGACAATATCCCGGAAGAAAAAGACTTTTTTGAAGGTGATTATTCAGTCAGCGATGAAGTTAACAAAGCCAACGGTTAATAGCCTTTATCCTCTGCGGCGGCCTGCGGGCCGTCCGCTTTCAGTTCAGTAAAAGGGGGCAATAATGATTGTCAGACAATTACAAGAAGCCGAAAAAACCAACCGCCGTATTACCTCACCAGATGGTAACTGGGAAAGCACACGGATGCTGCTGAAAGACGACAAGATGGGGTATTCCTTTCATATCACCACTATTTTTGCGGGTGCTGACTTCCGTATGCATTACCAGAATCATCTGGAGTCGGTGTACTGCATCAGCGGTGAAGGTGAAGTTGAAACGCTTGATGATGGCAAGGTTTATAAAATCACACCAGGAACCTTATACAACCTGGATCAACACGATCGCCACATCTTGCGGGCATTTAAAGAGCTGAAACTGGCCTGTGTATTTAACCCACCATTGAATGGTAAAGAAGTACACAACGCTGAAGGTGCCTACGAGTTAGATGCCGAATCCGTCAGCGAGTAATCAGCATACTTATTTTTTCCACAAGAGCGATTTATGACTTTTCATACCGTTGAAAAAATTGGCGGCACCTCAATGAGTGACTATGTTGCGGTGCGCGACAATATCATTCTCAAACCCGTACACGATGAAGGTCTGTACAACCGGATTTTTGTTGTGTCCGCCTATGGCGGCATTACCAATATGCTGCTGGAACACAAAAAAAATGGTCAGGCCGGCGTTTATGCCGAGTTTGCTAACAGTGTTAATGATGATACTTGGCAAGACGCTTTAGAAAAGCTCAAAGCTGAAGTATTGGAAATCAATAAAAATCTGTTTGGTGAAACCAAACTGGTCAGTGAGGCCGATGCTTTCATCATGGAACGTTTGGAAGATGCCGGACGGGTTTTAGCCGACTTACAACGCCTGTGCCAGCACGGCCATTTTGCATTAGATCAGCATTTATCAACGGTGCGTGAAATGCTGGCCAGTATTGGTGAAGCCCACAGCGCCTGGAATACGGCACAGTTGCTGAAGCAAGACGGTATCAATGCAGTATTTGTCGATTTAACCGGTTGGCAAACCGATAAGCATATGTCTTTAGACACGCGTATCAAAAACGCTTTTGCTAACATTGACCTGAAAAAACAGTTACCGATTGTCACTGGTTATGCACATAGTGAAATTGGCTTGATGTCAGCTTTTGATCGGGGTTACAGCGAAATGACTTTTAGTCGTATTGCGGTGCTGACCAAAGCCAATGAAGCGATTATTCATAAAGAGTTTCATTTAAGCAGCGCCGATCCCCGTCTGGTAGGCGAAGACAATGCCGTACCAATTGGCCGGACCAATTATGATGTGGCTGATCAACTGGCTAATCTGGGTATGGAAGCGATTCATCCTAAAGCGGCAAAAGGCTTACGGCAGAATGATATTCCATTACGGGTGCGTAATACTTTTGAACCGGAACATGCCGGTACACTGATCACTGGTGATTATGTCAGCAGCACACCTTGTGTTGAAATCATTGCTGGTTGTAAAGGTGTATTTGCGTTTGAAGTATTTGATCAGGATATGGCCGGTAATATTCACAAATACGATGGTGAAATTCTGACACAAATTCGTCGTTTCAAAGCGCATATTATCTCTAAAGATATTAATGCCAACACCATTACCCATTACATATCGACCAATCTGAAAACCATCCGTCGTATTCGTGATGCGTTAATGGAGACTTTTCCTGAAGCAGAAATCAATCAGCAAAAAGTCTCGATTGTTTCGGCGATTGGCAGTGATATGAAAATCCCGGGCATTTTGGCAAAAACTGTGGCGGCACTGGCAGAAAAAAATATCAGTGTTTTGGCCATGCACCAATCAATGCGTCAGGTGGATATGCAATTCATTATCGATGAAGATGATTATGCTGATGCTATCAAGAGTCTGCATAGTCACCTGGTTGAGATTCATGACCATGGACGGGCAATATGTCTGGCAGGCTGATAGGACTGATTTTATGTTTGCTGCCATTATTGGTAAGTGCTGATCCGGCTGAGGTGCAGGTGGCACCTTTGCCGGACGCACAGATGGCAGAGTTTGAAGCTGAGGTAGAAGCCCTTAACGAGCCTGTATATTCGCCGTTTATCGAACGTTATGTACTTGACGAATTAAAACAGTTACGTACCGATATGGCGGCCTTACGCCATGAAATGATCCAGCAGATCGTTGATCGGGAAATTAATGCTGTTGATAAAGCGGTCAGTTATTCGACCAATACGGTGACCTATTTCTTTTACCTGATTGCCGGTGCGACTTCTATTCTGGTCTTGGTGGGCTGGACGTCAATTCGCGAAATCCGTGAACGGGTGCATTCGCTGGCCGATGAAGAGATTTCTAAACTGGTGACCGAGTACGAGCATCGTTTGCATGCGATTGAGTTACAGCTTAATCAGAAAACGCTGCATATCGAAGAAAACCGTGAAGAAATTGAACGGACGCAAGATCTGCAATCATTATGGTTGCGGGCGGCACAGGAGAATAGGGCCGCGCACAAAATTGCTATTTATGATCAGATCCTGAAAATAAAACGTGATGATTGTGAAGCGCTAACTTATAAAGCCGATGCAGTCTTGGAATTGGGTGAACCGCAGTGGGCTTCAAACTTATGTCATCAGGTTTTGCTTATTGATCCGGAAAACAGTCATGCCTTTTACCAGCTAGCTTGTACTTATTCTGCTCTGGGGCAGCTGGAAGAAGCGTTGTATTACCTGAAAGAAGCGATACAGCGCAGTGAAAGTTATCGCGATGAAATAACTCAGGAGCCGGCTTTGCAACCGCTACAGGGGCATCCGGGTCTTCAGAAAATTCTATTCCCCAGTGGCGAATAAAAAAGTCTGCTCAGCGGTTCTTGCCGCTGAGTAATGCCTGTTTCATGTCATCGCTGAAAGGTTCATCACCAAACCAGATACGAAAATAAACGTCAGCCAGTTTTGCAGAATCGTGCTGACTGAGCTGGCGATTATTTTTGCTAAGTAGCATCCCGGTCGTCTCTGACCAACTGATATCGTAGCGCTCACCGTCAGCAATTGCCTGATAATTGGCATTAAATTCGTCCAGACTGGCTTTTATCGCCTGATATTCATTGTCGTCAGTATTACGCTTGATGAGCTCATCAGACGATTTAATAAAGTCTTCACCGTCAAATCCTCGTTCATATTTGAAGGTTAAATGGACGGGTTGTGAAGTCAGTGAATCAGCTTTAACGGACGAGCAGTCTTTGGCATACAACGCCACATCACCCAGATTAAACAGCATCTTTTTCATTGGCGTATGCGCGCACAATTCAAGTGTTTGCTCGCCCAGTTGGTAGGTTTTATCAAACTCTGCCGCATGGGCAGTGATGCTGGATAATGCCAAAACGGCCATTAGCATGATTTTCATAATTGTCCCCGAATCTGTCTGATCCACATACCGATAATTGGTAAATGCTGATAGAAAGCATCAGCGCTATCCCAAAAGTCCTGGTGAAGGATAATTTCGCCGGCATCATTAAAGCGTAAATGTGAGACGCCGACAGAGTCACTGTTGATGGCCTTACCAAGCACGGTAAATTGCATATTCATAGACCAGCGAACATAGACCTCGTTATCACTGCGAGCTATATCAATTATGGTTACTTCAAGAGAATCGACCGTCTCCCCGGTTTTTTGCAGGTAACGTGTCAACGCTTGTTTATCACGTAGGGTGCGAAATGTGTCATTGAAATAAAGGTTATCGGCATAAACTTCATCAATAATGCCGGCCAGATCTTCATTTTGCAGATTGGCAAAAATCTTCCCGAAGCCCTTCACGGTGCTGTCACTGACAGCAGAGGCTTCGGTATCCTGTAATGCTTGTTGATAGGCTTGATAATAAGCGGATTTATTTGCGGAACCGCCACAGGCATTAAGCACTGGCAAAATCATTACGATCATCAGGCTACATTTTAGAAAGTTCAAGATATGCCCCTGAGTAGCTTGTCATTAAGATGGCTCAGTTAAACTGCCGGCTTGTGAAATTACAGTGAAAACAAATGCTGGCTTACTTTCACATACAATTCACGGTGAGCGCTCTACATTGCGCCCACTGATGAGAGTTTGCCAATGAAAGCGATTTTAAGATGGTTTGATAACGGTGATTCGGCGCCGCCGGTTCGAACGGGAAGCCGTGAAATAGACTGGTTGCGTATCATTCCGTTTATAAGCTTGCATCTGGCTTGTTTAGCCGTATTTTTTGTCGGTATTTCAACCATAGCTGTAGTAACGGCTATTGGGCTATATCTGCTGCGAATGTTTGCCATTACCGCTTTTTATCATCGTTATTTTTCCCACAAAGCGTTTAAAACTTCACGGCCGGTACAATTTATCTTTGCCTTGTTGGGCGCCAGTGCCACACAGCGTGGGCCATTGTGGTGGGCAGCCCATCACCGTGAACATCATCGTCATGCCGATCAGCAAGCCGATCCGCATTCGCCCAGACAGGGATTTTTGTGGAGTCATATGGGCTGGTTTTTATCAAACAGTTACTACCAGGCCGATTACTCGCTGGTTAAAGATTTAAAAAAATATCCGGAATTACGTTTGCTGGACCGCTTCGACATTCTGGTGCCGGTATTACTGGCAATTACTTTGTTTGCTGTAGGTAGTTTTCTTGAATACAGCCAGCCACAATTAGGTACTAGTGGTGCGCAAATGCTGATCTGGGGCTTCTTTATTTCTACGGTTGTATTGATCCACGCAACCCTGGCCATTAACTCAATGGCGCATCGATTTGGTAAGCAGCGTTATAACACCGGTGATGACAGCCGAAATAACGCACTACTGGCTTTAATAACCCTCGGCGAGGGTTGGCATAACAATCATCATCATTATCCGGTTTCTGCACGTCAGGGCTTCTACTGGTGGGAGATAGATATCAGTTATTACTTGCTTAAAGGCATGGCCAAGCTTGGATTGATTTGGGATTTACGGACAGTGCCGGCTGAGCGCCGTGCTTTACACGCTGATAACAAGGT
Source organism: uncultured Methylophaga sp. (assembly GCA_964474075.1). Classification (GTDB taxonomy): domain Bacteria; phylum Pseudomonadota; class Gammaproteobacteria; order Nitrosococcales; family Methylophagaceae; genus Methylophaga. The sequence goes on along the minus strand of CAYYRO010000008.1, from coordinate 25,194 downwards.
AAAGTGTAAATGAAGATTGCAGTAATTGGCGGTGGTATTGCTGGCTTATCAGCAGCGTATTACCTAAGCAAACAGCACCATGTAACGGTGTTTGAGGCTAATAATTACCTGGGTGGTCATACTGATACCCATGAAATTCGGGTGGCCGGTGAAATTTATGATATCGATACCGGTTTTATTGTTTTTAACCGGCAGAATTATCCAAATTTCAGTGCTCTTTTAGATGAGCTTCAGGTTGAAAGTAAACCAACCGAAATGAGTTTCAGTGTCAGCAATGTGCTGACTGGCCTGGAATACAATGCGACTGATTTAAACCGTTTATTTTGTCAGCGGCGCAATATCTTAAGTCCACGGTTTTACCGGATGCTGTGGGATTTAGTACGTTTTTACCGTGAAGCGCCACAACTGCTCGAAAGCGATGATGATAGCCTGACTATCGGTGAATACTTAAGCAAAAATCACTACAGCGAAGTGTTTATCGATGATCACCTGATGCCGATGGCCTGTGCATTGTGGTCAGGACCTGGGGTTGCCATCCGCGAATTTCCGGCACGTTATTTCATCAGTTTTATGCATAATCACAATATGCTGAATTTGACCGACAGACCGCAGTGGCGCGTCGTCAGTCATGGTTCCAAGCGTTATGTTGATAAGCTGATACACAATTGCTCAGCTAAATTTCATACCACTGCGGTTGTACAGGGAATAAGCCGAGATGCCAATGGTGTGACAGTTCGTGTCAATGGTGAGTCGCAGCGTTTTGATAAAGTTGTCATCGCCACTCACTCTGATCAGGCGCTGCGTTTGCTGGATAAGCCCAGCAAGGCTGAAGTGGATATTCTGGGAGGCATTGATTATCAGCAAAATGATATGTTGCTGCACTCTGATAAACAGGTTTTGCCCCATAAAAAGGCAGCTTGGGCCAGTTGGAATGTCAGAGTCTGTCCGGAGCTTGCCAATCAGTGTACCGTCAATTACCACATGAATACCCTTCAGGGCATTGAGGCACCGTTGGATTTTATAGTTTCCCTTAACAGTAATCATTTGGTTGATCCTGCCAAAGTATTCCTTGGCCGTCGTTATGCGCATCCAATTTATAACGCCGCCACGTTAGCGGCACAAAAACGCTGGTCAGAATTGGCCGGTCATCAGCACACTTTTTACTGTGGTGCTTATTGGGGCTGGGGTTTTCACGAAGATGGCGTCAACAGTGCCTTGCGGGTAATTGAAACGCTGCAACAACAAATACAGGATGTATCGAATGTTGCCTGATGGTATTTACCAGGGGTGGGTGCAGCATCAACGGCATTTACCACATATCCACCGGTTTAAATATCCACTGGCGATGCTGATGCTGGATCTGGACGAGTTGCAGCAGCGATTTTCGCGCTCGAAGCTTTGGTCACTGGAACGCTTTAATCTGATTAGTTTTTATCGCCGCGATTATTTGCGTAGTGATACAGCTGATTTAAAAACTGCGGTCAGCGAGTTAATCAAACAACGTTGTGGTGAAGACTTTAGTGGTCAGATCAAAATTCTGACCCATCCACGCTATCTGGGGTTTATTTTTAATCCCGTGACATTTTATTTTTGCAGTGAAGCGGATTCGCTGAAATATATTGTTGCCGAAATCAATAATACGCCTTGGAATGAGCGTTATGCCTATGTGCTGAAAGTTGATGAAAATCAAACGCAGCCGATGCATTTTGCCTTTGATAAACAGTTTCATATTTCACCGTTTATGCCAATGGATGTGCAATATCACTGGCGATTTAATTTTCAGCCGGATGCCTTAAATATTCATATGGTGATGATTAATGATGGTGAACGGCATTTTGATGCCACCATGCAGGCGACCATGCAGCCTTTAACGACCAAAAATATGCGTTGGCTGCCGATTCGGTATCCACTGCAAACGCTCAGCGTGGTGTTTCGGATTTACTGGCAGGCATTGCGTTTGTGGGGTAAACATACGCCATTTTTCAGCCATCCTGACAAACAGCTCGATGGCCCTGTCGCGTCCAGTGGAGAGGAAAAATGAACCGGCCACTATCACCACCGACTGCACTGGAAAAAATCAGCCGCAGCTCAAGACTTTACGAAAAACTGGTGATTAATCAGCTCAGTCAGTTGCAAGATGGTTGTATTCATTTGCACACCACGGAAAAAGTCTATGAGCTCGGTAATAGCGAAGCAGATTTATCAGTTAGCCTGACGGTTTATGACCGGCAGTTTTTCGATTCGGTGGTGCGGGGCGGCAGTGTTGGCGCGGCAGAGTCTTACATGGCCGGTGACTGGCATTGCAGTGACTTAACAGCATTGGTGCGGATTTTGGTACGCAACCAGGAGCTCACCGATGATATGGAAAAAGGTCTGGCGAGATTTGCCGGCTGGCTGATGAAAGGCTGGCACTTTTTTAATCGCAACAGTCATCGGGGCAGCCGTAAAAATATCGCAGCGCATTATGATCTGGGCAATGACTTATTCAGCTTATTTCTGGATAAAGACTGGATGATGTATTCATCGGCGCTGTATTTTCAGGGCGATGAAAGTCTGGAGCAGGCGCAGGCGCAAAAACTGCAACGATTGTGCGACAAACTTGATCTGCAATCCAGTGATCATTTACTGGAAATCGGCACCGGTTGGGGAGGCTGTGCGATATTTGCCGCTAAAAACTACGGTTGCAAAGTTACCACGACCACCATCTCCCGCGAACAGTTTAATCATGCAACTGCACGGGTCAAAGCCGAAGGGCTGCAAAACCAGGTGACGGTGCTGCTCGAAGATTACCGCGACTTAACCGGTCAGTTTGATAAATTGATTTCTATCGAAATGGTAGAGGCGGTTGGTCATCATTACATTGATGGTTATTTTGCCCGCTGCAGTGCGTTGCTGAAAGATGATGGTCTGGCCATTATTCAAGCCATCACCATCGAAGATCATCGCTACTTACAGGCGGTGAAAGAAGTCGATTTTATTAAGCGCTATGTTTTCCCCGGTAGCTTTATTCCCAGTGTGACGGTACTGAGCAATTCGGCCGCCAAAGCCAAATTAAAACTGACCAATTTAGAAGATATCGGCCCAAGCTATGCACTGACCTTAGCTGAATGGCGGCAGCGGTTTATGTCACAACTCGATAAGGTGCGGGCGCTCGGTTATCCCGATAGCTTTATCCGGATGTGGGAATTTTATCTTTGCTATTGCGAAGGCGGTTTTGCTGAACGCAGTATTGCCGATGTGCATTTATTGTTCAGTAAACCTAAAAACCGCCGGCCACAATGGGTGCCAATCGGTGGCTAAGAAAAACATCATTAATTTTGTGCTGTTTCAAATCAGCTGGTTGGTGTGTGTATTGTCTGGTGCCGCTGATAATAACGTGCCAGCCGTATTGATGACCGCGGTGTTTGTGTTAATACATTTTCGATATTTTGCCTGGCGATATGCAGATTTTCGCTTGATTATTGCCGGCGTATTTGTTGGTTTATTACTGGACACTGCTTATTCCGCGTCAGGCTTGATGGCATATAGCGGACAAACTTTGCCGCCCATCGCACCATGGTGGATTCTATGTTTGTGGATCAATTTTATGCTGACTTTAAATCACTCATTGAGTTGGTTACTGGAACGGCGCTGGCTGGCAGCATTGATTTCGGCAATTGGCAGTCCGCTATCCTATTACGCCGGCCAGAAACTGGGGGCGCTCAACTGGCTACAACCCGACATGCTGATTGTTGTTTCAGCGATTACCTGGGCGGTGGCAGTGCCATTTTTACTCACGCTGGCAAATTACTGGCGTAAACAGGAACAGGTGAGAAAACATGCTTTGGCTTAGTCTTTCAGTGGTTTCAGTTGTAATGTTGCTGGGTTGGTTTTGGCAACAGCGTACCCAAAACGCCGGCATTGTGGATGTGTTATGGGCATTCAGTCTTAGTGGCCTGGCCTTTTTGTATGCGATTGTCGGTGATGGTGATTTTGCTTTAAGACTCGTTGCAGGGCTGGTCATGGGCTTATGGTATTTACGCTTAGGCTGGCATCTGGCGCATCGTGTGTCAGGGGAAGATGAAGATGGTCGTTACCAGCATTTACGCAAGCATTGGGGCGATAAAGCGGGTCTTTATTATTTTTTCTTTTTTCAATTTCAGGCATTGCTGGCCTGGGGTTTTGCCTTGCCAGTTTATGTTATCAGCCAGGGTCAGCTTAACGAATTTGGCTGGCCACAATATTTAGGCATTGTCGTTGTATTGGTGGCTATTTGCGGTGTGACTGTGGCGGATCGTCAATTACAGCGTTTTCGCGAGAATCCCGCCAATAAAGGCAAAGTTTGTGAGAGGGGACTATGGTATTACTCACGGCACCCGAATTACTTTTTTGAATGGCTGCACTGGTTTGCCTACCCGCTGCTGGCAACGGGTATTGCCGGTGGTCTCTGGTTATGGCTGGCGCCGCTGATAATGCTGCTGTTTTTGTATTTTGTAACGGGTATTCCCTATACCGAGCAACAATCGATTCGCAGCCGTGGCGATGCTTATAAACGTTATCAGCAAACCACCAGTCCATTTATTCCGTGGAGAAAAAAACATGTCAGTCATTAATCTTGCTGAAAAGCGATTACTGCCCGATGCAGTGATCCGTTTAGGTATTCGCCGCTTACTCAAGCAGCGTCTTCAGGATGAACGCGCTGATGATTTGCAGGCTGCCAGTGAGCAGAAAAATCGTTGCATCGAAATGTTGCGACAAAGCCCAATAGCCATTGAAACCGATGCTGCCAATGAGCAACATTATGAAGTGCCAGCTGCTTTTTATCAGTTGGCCTTAGGTAAACATCTGAAATACAGCGGATGTTGGTGGGATGAATACACGTTTACACTCGATGAAGCTGAGCGAGCGATGCTGGAGCGTTATGTTGAGCGGGGACAGTTTGAAAACGGTCAGGATATATTGGAGCTGGGCTGCGGCTGGGGATCCCTGACCTTATACCTGGCAGAGCGTTTTCCGTATTCACGGATTACGGGTGTCTCGAATTCGCATTCTCAACGCCGGCACATCGAAAAACAGGCCCATGAACGTGGCCTGACCAATATCCGTATTATTACCGAAGACGTTAATCAACTGACGCTTGAAGATCAATTTGATCGGGTAGTGTCGATTGAAATGTTTGAACACATGCGTAACTATCAGCAACTGTTTAATAAAATTGGCAGCTGGCTGCGTGCTGACGGTAAATTATTTGTCCATATTTTTTGCCATCGCAGTGTGGTTTATCCTTTTGAAACTGAAGGTGATGATAACTGGATGGGCCGTTATTTCTTCACTGGCGGACTGATGCCTTCAGCCGATACGTTACTGCATTTTCAGGATGCTCTGCGCATTGAAAAACAGTGGTTGGTAGATGGCCGGCATTATCAGAAAACAGCCGAGGCCTGGTTACAAAATACCGACAAAAACAGTAAAGCTATCAGCGCGATTTTTGACGAAGTATACGGTGTCGGTCAGGGATCGATATGGTTACAACGCTGGCGTTTGTTTTTCATGGCCTGCGCCGAGTTGTTTGGTTATCGACAGGGCAATGAATGGCTGGTAGGCCATTATTTATTTCATAAACAAGTGAATTAAGGCATGGCCAAAGCCAATACCAATCTTCAAGCCAAACTGATAAAGGTCTTTTTAATACAGATCGCATTGATAAGTTTGGTCACGTTCGCCGGCGTATATGCCGCTAAGGCGACACTTGAGGATGTTTTAGTCAGGGCGGCATTGCAGGGCGAAGCCGAGCATTTTTGGCTGATGCGCAGTGAAAATCCTGATTTTCCGCTCCCCAACACCATGAATTTACAAGCCTATATGGCGGCTACCGATAATTTGCAATCGCTGCCGCAGCCCTTACAAGATTTACCGCCGGGCTTGCAACGCACGCAAATGAATGGTCAGGAGCCGATTGTCTTTGTGGAAGATAAGGCGGGTCAGCGATTATTTCTTATTTTTGACGAAGTCAAAGTCTCGAGACTGGCGCTGGTATTTGGTATTTTGCCGCTGGGCTTGGTGCTGGTGGTGTTGTATTTACTAGCTTGGTTTGCCTACCGGCAATCGCATAAAGCAGTATCACCGATTGTTAAACTGGCCCGGGCTGTGGAAGAAGTGGATTTTCGTGATGGAAATCTGCCGCAACTGGATTTGGCAGATATTCGTCATATTCCCGATGAAGAAGTCACAAGTCTGGTCAGGGCACTGGATCATTTTACAGGCAGGCTGGAAAACTTCATTGAGCGTGAGCGTAACTTTACCCGTGATGTCAGCCATGAATTACGTACGCCAATTGCGGTGATTCGGGGCGCACTGGAGCTGGTAGAGCGTAAATACGGTGATGCGGCTTTGTCTGAAATGAATCGGATGTATCGTACCTTGTACGATATGGAATCATTGATTGAAACACTGCTGCTATTGGCCCGGGAACAAGCACAATCACTGCAGGTGCGTCAGGTCATTGTCAATGATTTAATCAGCACTGAGCTGGATAATTTACGTATTATTCATCATGACAAGCCGATCAGCGTCAATGTGGAAGAGTCGGGGATGTTATTGGTCGATGCCCCTGAGCGGGTGTTACCTATTCTGATTGGTAACTTACTGCGTAATGCCTTTAATTACACGCTGCAAGGCAGTGTCATTATTCGCATTCATTCAGACGGCTTTTCAGTCGCGGACAGTGGCATTGGTATGGATAAAGCGCAGCTTAATCAGCTGTTTAAACCCTTTTACCGGGGCCAGGAAGATAAGGCACCTGGTTATGGCATTGGCATGACTATCGTCAAACGTCTTTGTAATCGTTATAACTGGAGTTTGCGCCTGTCCAGCAAAATGGGCGAAGGCACAGAGGTCAGTGTGCATTTTCCCAAAGCACAATTGCGTAGCCGCTGAGTGTCATACATCCTCGGGCAAACAGACTTTGTAGCCTACGCCCGGGATGGTATGCATCAGTTGCTTATCAAAAGGCTTATCGATATTTTTCCGTAAATTATATAAATGACTGCGAAGTGTGTCGCTGTCAGGCGCATCGTCACCCCAGACCTCAGCCTCAAGTCGTTCCCGACTGACCAACTTGGGCGATTCGCGCATCAGAATCCGCAAAATATGCAGCGTGATAGGGGATAGCTTTATCGGCTTATCGTCCCGGCTAACTCGCATGGTTTCCAGATCAAAACGCAGATCACCGACTTGTAACTGGCCGCCTTCCAATTCGCCGCGCTGGCGTCGAATCAGCGCAGCCAGCCGGGCTTCAAGTTCGCGTAATTCAAAGGGTTTAATCAGATAGTCATCGGCGCCGACATCAAAGCCATTTACTTTGTCGTTAATGGTATCGCGCGCAGTGAGCATAATAACGGGCGTATCTAAACGCAGCTCCTGGCGCAGTCTTTTGCAGACTTCAAAACCATCGATACCAGGCAGCATCACATCAAGCACGATCGCATCATAGTGATTCTCTGCCGATAATTGCAGGGCGCTGATACCATCTGCCGCAAAATCAACAGTAAAGCCGCCTGCTTCTAAAAAATCCCCGACATTTGCTGCCAAATCTCGATGATCTTCAACGATTAAAATGGTGGCAGCAGGAATTTTCATAGTCAGCGTCAGTTCTGGGGTTATCAACAAAGTTGCACGTTACGATGTTCTCAAAAGCCTTGCAAGTGTTAAGCGAAATGTTGTTAATTTAGGTAAAAATCAATTGACTGATTAAATAACAATCATTATCATTTGTATCACTATCTAAATGAGCCGCCGACATGATTATCTGTGTTTGCAACAACGTAAATGTTAATGCCATTAAATCAGCTGTTGATAACGGCGCTGATACTTTGGAAAAAATCCGGGAAACCACCGGTGCCGGCGCATGTTGTGGCAAATGCCAGTTTAAGGTTAATCGTCAGTTGCATCAGCATTTAAGTCTGCCAAATGATGCGCAAAGTATGCCAAAAACAGCGAACTATTCATAACCGCCATTTAGTTATTTATCATATCTTTGATGGTTTAATGCCATCAGGCATCACCTAAGTCTTTCAAATTCCTCTACTAATTTCACTTTACTGCCAAATGTCAGCCATTGGGCTACAAGTAAAGATGTTAATCGTTTGCATTTACCTTTTAGATCAAACACTTATCTTTGACTTTTGCGTCAGATAAACGATAATCGTCATATGCAAATTAACAGAAGGACTGCATTATGAAAGGCGATAAAAAAGTCATCGAACTGCTCAACAAAGTACTCGGCAATGAACTGATTGCCATTAACCAATATTTTTTGCATGCCAAGATTTATAAAGACTGGGGACTGAAAAACCTCTATGAGCATGAATATCATGAATCTATCGATGAAATGAAGCACGCCGATCTGCTCACTGAGCGGGTATTATTTTTGGAAGGACTGCCGAATCTGCAAGATCTCGGCGCACTGCGTATCGGTGAAAATACCCGGGAAATGTTGGAAGCGGATTTAGCACTGGAAATGGATGCGATTCCAGACTTGAAAGAAGGTATCATCTATTGTGAACAGATTGGCGATTACGTCAGCCGTGATTTGTTCAAACACATTCTTGAAGCGGAAGAAGACCATGTTGACTGGTTAGAAACGCAGCTGGGTCTTATCGACAAAATGGGTATCGAAAACTTCCATCAGGCTCAAATCGTTAAAGAAGCCGAATAAATTACCCGGAAATCAAATATTTATCACAAAAAGCCCTGCACTCAAGCTGCGGGGCTTTTTGCTTTCAGGGTGAAAGAAAACGTTTGGATTAACAGGCTGAGCTCATCTCGATAACACTCACCGTTTACATTATCAGCAACCTAAACAACCATACGCAGAAAGCAGTATAGGAAATATCTGCACCCGTATCGGCGAAAGTATTGAACCGCTTTAGATCTGCTTGTTTTACAGCAGTATTATTTTCTATGGATTTTCTGTATATTTTCGGTAAGTTTTCTGATTTGGTTTGCTGGAACGGCGAGGTACAAAATGCTGACAAAACGCGCTCAAGACACACTGCAATTTATAGAGCGATATATGCGTGAAAATGAACAAGCACCGACTATCGAGCAAATTGCCGATGGTATCGGGGTGAGGTCTGTGGGCAGTGCCTACGCGCATGTTGAGCAATTAGTTCAAGCGGGCAGACTTAGCCGACTGAATAACCGTAGTCGCGGCCTGCAGCTTGTTTCGATGGCCGAAAAGCCTGCCTCGTTGGTTTTACCTATGCTGGGCAAAATTGCTGCCGGACGATTGATTCACGCGGTCCCAGATGAATCTGAAATTGATATTGGCCAGATGTTTGCGGGCAGTGGTCGATACGTGCTGAAAATATCTGGCGAATCGATGATAGGCGAAGGGATAAAGCCAGGCGATTATGTCGTTATTGATAGCAAACGATCACCTAAACACAAAGACATTGTCGTTGCGTTAGTAGATGGCACAGATGCCACGCTTAAGACATTACTATTTAATGATGATGAGACAGTGACGCTGATGCCGGCAAACCCAGATTTTGAGCCGGTGACGCTCGATGCTGACAGGGTAAGAGTGCAGGGCGTTGTGGTTGGGCAGATGCGTACCTATCCATAAACCAATTCAGGCATTTACCAATAAAACCATCAACCGTTAACGATTAATATGAAAACCTCATAAGTGGACCGTTAACTGCAGGTCCAGTAATTTTCCAAAACTCTCCAGCATTAAAAAGGATGCCTAGTGCGATCAATGTCTCCACCACCTGACGCAGAACCGGCAAAATTAAGCTGGAAAACTCTTAAATCGTTATGGCCTTATCTAACCGAATATCGTGGCCGAATTGTCATTGCCATATTGTGCCTGGTGGCTGCCAAGCTGGCGACCATTGTGGTGCCTTTTATTCTGAAATATATCGTTGATAATCTAAATAGCGATCAACTGCCGGATAAGATAATTGCCTTACCGCTAGGCTTATTATTGGCCTATGGCGTCGCACGACTCTCTACTACATTATTCAGTGAGCTTCGCGATACGGTGTTTGGCCGGGTGACAGAACGGGCGATGCGTCGTATCGGACTTAAAGTCTTTCAGCACCTTCATAATCTAGAACTCAACTTTCATTTAAACCGTCGAACAGGTGGCCTATCACGCGATATTGAGCGTGGCGTCACCGGGGTGGGTTTCTTGCTCCGAATGATGGTGTTTAACATCGTGCCGACCATGTTGGAAATGGCGTTGGTTATTGGTGTTTTATTACTCAACTACCATGCGGGCTTTGCATGGATCACGTTACTGGCAGTAATCAGCTATGTCGCTTTTTCTGTGTTGATTACCAACTGGCGGCTGGTATTTATTCGTGAAGCAAATCAGGCTGATTCAACCAGTAATACGCGGGCAATTGATAGTTTATTGAATTACGAAACCGTCAAATTTTTTGGTAATGAAGCGTTTGAGGCGAATCAATACGATGACGAACTGGCGAAATGGGAACAGGCGCGGCGTAAAAATCGCTTGTCTCTGTTTTTACTAAATGGCGGCCAGGCACTGATTATTGCTGCAGCAATGACTGCCATGGTGGTGCTGGCCGCCTCTCAAGTTATCGCTGGTCAAATCACCTTGGGTGATTTTGTCTTGATAAATGCTTTCACCATGCAGCTTTTCATACCATTAGGCTTTTTAGGCTTTGTTTATCGTGAACTAAAAAGCTCAATGACCAATATTGAGCGGATGTTTGAGTTATTGGCAAAATCGCCGCAGATCAACGATAAACCAGATGCAAACCCATTAATCATAACTGATGGTGCCATTGAATTTGATGCAGTCAGTTTTGGTTATAGTGATCGATTACCGATTCTTGAAAATTTCAGTTTTAAGGTGTCAGCTAAACAAAAAGTCGCCGTCGTCGGTAGCAGTGGCGCGGGTAAATCCACGCTGATTAAACTTTTATTTCGTTTCTACGATATTAGTAGCGGTAGTATTCGTATAGATGGTCAGGACATTCGTGACGTTACACAAGCTTCGCTACGCCAGGCGATTGGCATCGTGCCTCAAGATACCGTGCTATTTAACACCACATTGTTTGAGAATGTGCGTTATGGCCGGATTGATGCGACTGAAGCAGAAGTTAGGCAGGCCATCAAACTTGCACATTTAGAAGACTTTATTACTGAATTACCAGATGGTTTAGACACGATCGTGGGTGAGCGCGGCTTAAAGCTAAGTGGCGGTGAAAAACAACGCGTTGCTATTGCTCGTACCATTTTAAAACGTCCGCCGATTTTGGCGTTTGATGAAGCTACGTCGTCACTGGATAGTCATTCAGAACGAATTATTCAAAATGCAATCAGTGATATCTCTAAAGGGCAAACCAGTTTGGTCATTGCACATCGTCTATCGACAATTGTCGATGCCGATCTAATCGTCGTAATGCAGCAGGGACAAATCGTTGAGCAGGGCACACATCAATCGTTATTAGAACAAGGACGGGTTTACGCGAAGTTGTGGCGACTTCAACAACAAGATAAACAATAATGGCGTATATGCTCATATTGAATGCCGCTGTTTAAGCATATTAGTTAAGTTAAATATCAGCGTATAAACTTCGATATTAAAGCAAGTTTACCAATCGCCTGATCTACCCTGAAATGAAAAAGGCTTAATGGAATTGCCGTTAAGCCTTTGATATTAAAGGCACGACAGGCACGATTCGAGCTTGCGGCCGACTGGTTCGTTTTAGACATTTTTAATGATTTTTTAAAGATCAGTTGTCTACAACTTTGACATGTCCATTATGCGTATGAATAATCGGGCAGTAACCTTGAATAATAAATGTGCTAGTTAGGACAATGAGGTAACTTGGAAAACAAAAATCATCGCGGCATGGTTTCTCTTTTAATTTAGTCAGTTTCAGCATGACTTTTATTGCCATCGTGATTCTTAATTAAATCAAAAATAATTGAACTATCAGATAAGAAATGCCTGCTGAATATCATGACTATGAATTTTAGATTTTTTTTTATACATACTGTTTTTGTACTGATCATTCTGCTTTCTGCTTGTGATAATCAGGACAAAAAAGGCAAGAGCTCATCAGAACAAGGCGAACAAAGTCAACAGGCTATTGATGTCGGTTTTGTCGAAATTAAGCCCGTACGGGTAAACCTTACAAACGATCTGCCCGGTCGTGTAGTGTCTTATCAGGTTGCTGAAATCCGACCGCAAGTCAGCGGCATCATACAGTCGCGATTATTTAAAGAAGGATCCTACGTAGAAGAGGGCCAACAGCTTTATCAGATTGATCCCGCCCGTTATGAAGCTGATTATCAAATGGCAACTGCCAATCTGCAAGATGCAAAAGCGCGTAAACAAAACGCACAAAATGTGGTGAATAGATATAAAAATCTGATCGCTTCAAATGCAGTGAGCCAACAAGAGTATGACAATGCGAAGGCGAGTTTTGCTCAAGCGCGGGCTGCAGTGAGCCTGGCAGAAGCTGAAGTTAAAAGCGCAAAGATCAATCTAGAATACACGCGCGTATATGCTCCAATAAACGGCTATATTAGTCCCTCCAGCATAACAAAAGGTGCGCTCGTTACCTCCCAGCAAGCGATGCCGCTTGCTACGGTACGGCAGCTTGATCCGGTATACGTTGATTTGTCACAGTCCGCTGCAGAGGTGCAGGATTTGCAAGAGCGTCTATCTGCCTCACGATTAAATAAAGCATCTCAATCCGAATATGAAGTTTCTCTTTATCTGAGAAATGCAAAACAAATATATCCGCATAAAGGAATTTTAGATGCAACGGATGTCGCCGTTGATGTACAGACTGGTTCAATACGATTGCGGTCAGTATTTGATAATCCGGACACGATCCTTTTACCTGGAATGTTCGTATGGGCTTCCATAGAGGAGCTTGGCAGTTCAAAACAGATCGTGATTCCTCAAAAAAGCGTTGTAATAGATGCTGAGGGCAAAAAGAGCGTATGGATAATTGATGCTGAGAATAAAGCTGCCAAAACGCCTATTCGGACTGGAGCTGCTTACGGGAACAATTGGGTTGTGCTTAATGGGCTTGAAACCGGGGATCGTTTGATTGTTGAGGGTACGATGATGCTAAAACCGGGAGACCCGGTAAAACCCAAACCAATCAATGCTGGATATGATGAGATGCAGACCGATGTACCGCCGAATTCACTTAAAAATCAAGCGCCGTCACTGGGGGAACCAAAAAACGATCAGGAAGGCAAAACTGACCATAGTGAGACTAATCAGAACATGATTGAGAATCACAAAAAATGATCTCTCGCTTTTTTATAGCGCGACCAATTTTCACCTGGGTTATCGCGCTTTTCATCATAGGCTTTGGTTTATTTTCACTCTTTCAATTGCCGATTGAACAGTATCCCAATATTGCGCCGCCAAAAATATCTATTACCGCTACCTACCCTGGTGCATCAGCTGAAACACTTGAAAATACCGTTACACAGGTTATCGAGCAAAACCTGACTGGAATCGACAACCTTCGTTACATACAAGCGCAAAGCTCTTCCTCCGGTAGCGCTACGATTACGTTAACTTTTGAGCCTGGAACTGACTCAGATATTGCACAGGTGCAAACCCAAAACAAGGTCTCTAAATCGTTATCTTCCTTGCCGACCATTGTTCAGCAACTCGGCGTTCCTGTTGAAAAGGCAGGAAACAGTGAAGCGCTGATCATCGGATTTTATTCCAAAGGCGGAGCGATGAGCCGGAATGATATATCAGATTTTTTGGCATCAAATATTGAAGAACCATTGAGCCGTGTTGACGGGGTAGGACAAATTCAAAGCTTTGGTTCCGAACATGCCATGCGGGTTTGGCTCGATCCGCGAAGTATGAATAATTTCAATATCACGGCACTGGACATAATTGATGCCATAAATGAGCAAAATGTTCAGCTTGCGACAGGAGAAATAGGCGGCACTCCACAAGCAAAAGGACAGCAGATTAATGCCACCATTACGTCGCAATCTCTGCTCTCTACACCAGAAGAGTTTAAGGCTATTTTATTAACCGTTCTCGAGGATGGCTCAAGAGTCACACTTGGGGATGTTGCTCGCATTGAAATCGGGGCAGAGAATTATAAAATTATTGGACGCTGGAACCGGCAACCAGCATCGGGTATTGCTATCCAGCTTGCGCCTGGTGCGAATGCGCTTGTGACAATTCAGAACATCAAAGACCGTGTAAAAGACTTTGATAATATTATTCCTAACGACCTTGAAGTGGTTTATCCAGTTGATGTCTCATCTTTTATTAAAACATCGATCTTTAATGTTGTTAAAACGCTTTTCATGGCTATTGGTTTGGTCGTTTTTGTCATCTTCATATTTTTACAAAATTTTCGTGCGACATTTATTCCAGCAATTGCTATTCCTATTGTTCTGCTTGGAACATTCGGGGTTATATTCACACTCGGTTATTCGATCAATGTCCTGACGCTTTTTGCACTGGTTCTTGCAATCGGTATGCTGGTCGATGATGCAATTGTTGTAACGGAAAATGTAGAAACTAAATTAGAAGAAGATCCTGAACGCGATCCAAAAGAAGCTACAAATGCGGCTATGAAGGAGCTTTCAGGGGCTCTTGTAGGTACGACCGCTGTTATCTGGGCCGTCTTTTTACCAATGAGTTTTTTTGAAGGCTCGGTTGGTGTGATATACCGCCAGTTTTCGGTGACTATCTCAGTCGCTATGGCGATATCGCTTTTTATAGCATTGACCTTGTCACCTTCTCTTTGCGGTGTAATTTTAAAGGCGAGGAAAGGTAAAAAAGATAAAGGATTTTTCGGCGCATTTAATTATGGTTTTAATGCTTTACGGCATGGCCACAAAAAACTGTTGGATGGATTGCTTGAGAACAGATTTGTATTACCCGCTTTGTTTCTTATCTTTATTGTTATCACTGTACTGATTTTCCTGCGCATCCCTACATCATTTCTCCCGGATGAGGATCAGGGGCGTATTTTTACACTGTTAACCGGGCCGCCCAGCTCTTCGCTTGAACAAACAGTCGAAAAAGTTAAGGCTATAGAAGATTTCTACCTTGAAGAGGCCGGAGACGCCGTAGACGGTCTTTTTGCTGCTGCCGGTTTTAGCTTTTCAGGCCAGGCACAAAATGTGGGAATCGCATTTGTCAAAATGAAAAGTTGGGAAGAACGCGGTGAAGAAAACAGTGTATTCAACATAAAAAACCGTGCGGCACAATCTTTATCGCAAGTCCGTGATGCGATGATTTTTCCTCTCGTGCCGCCGCCGGTAAGTGCGCTCGGTAATTCCGGTGGCTTTGAATTTCAACTTGTTGATCGTGGAGGTTTAGGCCATCAAGCGCTTGTTGATGCGACCAATCAGTTTTTAGGCTTGGCAAATCAAAGTTCTCTTTTGACGCAAGTTCGGTTTAACGGTTTATCCGACAGCCCCCAATATGATCTAACGATTGATAACATCAAGTCACGTGCTCTTGGTGTGCCTATAAGCACTGTCAATCAGACGTTAAGCACCGCACTCGGTGGGACTTATGTGAATGATTTTTTAGAAAACGGGCGTATAAAACGCGTTTATGTACAAGGTGATATTCCTTTTCGTATGTTGCCTGAGGATATTGATGACTGGTATGTCCGCAATAATAATGGCGATATGGTGCAGCTTGTAGAGATTGCTTCTGGAGACTGGACTTATGGTTCACCCAAACTGACGCGGTTTAATGGCGCGGCCTCAAGAGAAATACAAGGTTCCACCACGCAAGGTATTAGTTCGGGTGAAGCATTGCAGGAGGTTTTAAGGTTGGCTGAAAAGCTTCCCAATGGGCTGGAGGTGGCATGGACTGGTCTGTCGTATGAAGAAAAGGAGGCAGGCACCAATACGCTTTTGCTTTATCTGGTGTCCGCGTTGGCCGTTTTTCTCATTTTGGCAGCGCTCTATGAAAGTTGGGCTATACCGGTGGCTATTATCCTCACGGTGCCTCTGGGAATTTTAGGAGCTGTGCTGGCAACATGGAGTACTGGACAAGCGAATGATGTTTATTTTCAAGTTGGCCTTTTAATTACTATAGGTCTTGCTGCGAAAAACGCCATTTTGATTGTTGAGTTTGCGAAACACAATTTTGAAGAGGGTGAAACTGCTTTCGATGCGGCCTATCAAGCTGCACAACAGCGGTTTAGACCAATTTTGATGACATCTCTTACTTTTATACTGGGTGTACTGCCGTTGGCTTTTGCTTCCGGCCCAGGGTCAGGCGCACAGAATGCGATATCTGTCGGTGTTCTTGGCGGGATTATAACGACAACCATCTTTGTGGTGTTTTTTGGGCCATATTTTTTCATCTGGGTTTACCGTCTTTTTAAAAAGGACATCGTCAAAAAACACCAGACGACAAACTATGATGAGAAAAAAGCTTGAAATGGGTTTTAATAGCAACGTTAGGGTTGTGTTAGAAAGCCCTGAATGTAAGTGCAACCCGGCAAGGTTACATCCTTAATTTCAGATCTAAGCATCCTCGGGAAGTGATTGGATTGCTTTGCCCTTATTTAGTAAAGAAATTAACAGAGGCGCTAGCGATACTAAATTTTGAAAAGAGGGCAGGATAGACATGCGCGCTGGTCGAAAGCCACTTCCTGAAGTAGTTTGGAATGTACGTGAATGGTGGATACAAAAAACTACAGCAGATTAAGTGACAGAGCAGATTTCTCTACCCGATCGATTTTCATGCATAGAAGATGGTTTGGAAAGCGCTTAAGAAAGTGACCAGATTTGACGAGAAATAAAAAAGGCTTAACGGATTTTCCGTTAAGCCTTTGATATTAATGGCGCGCCTGGCACGATTCGAACGTGCGACCGCCTGGTTCGTAGCCAGGTACTCTATCCAGCTGAGCTACAGGCGCTTTAAAGCGGTAAATTATACTTTTATATGCCTGTTCTAGCAACGGTAAAAGTAATTAATTGGCGGAGAGCGAGGGATTCGAACCCTCGATAGGGTATTAGCCTATACGCCCTTAGCAGGGGCGCGCCTTCAGCCACTCGGCCAGCTCTCCATCAAAGCCAAGCATTATACCAGCTATGATGGATTTGGCTAGTCAAAATGCCGATTATCCGGCGTTTGTCTGATCTTTTTCGGCTTGGATACGATCGTAAATTTCTTCACGATGTACGGTGACATCTTTCGGAGCATCAACTCCGATGCGAACTTGATTGCCTTTGACACCCAGAACGTTTACAACGACATTATCACCAATAATCAGTGATTCTCCAACGCGGCGTGTAAGTATTAGCATGGTATTCCCCTTACTCTATAATTTAGGCTCCGAGGGTAGGGAAAATGGACTCCCTTCATTAATTGGCCTCGTGCCATGATTCCTGTTTATTATCCTAGTCAGAGGTCTTATTTGCCTCTCTTATTTCATCAGACAGCGAATATAGCAAATTTATCCGAATCTATTGTGTGCAATTATAGCAGTAAGCTATAGCAGGATCGACAGGAAATACTTCCTGATATCAATGATTTACTGAACTTGCTCAAGGCTGAAAGCCTTGTGCAAAGCCCGCACACCGAGCTCCAGATACTTTTCATCAACCACGACAGAAATTTTAATTTCAGACGTGGAAATCATACTGATATTAATATTCTCGCGAGCCAGCGCTTCAAACATGCTGCTGGCAATACCGGCATGCGAACGCATACCAACGCCAACCAGTGAGATTTTGGCAATGTGTTCATCACCATTTACTTCACGAGCGTTCAGGTCGCTGGCGATTTGCTGAAGCATTTTTAATGCGGTCTGGTAATCATTGCGATGTACCGTAAAAGTAAAGTCGGTCGTGGCATCATGACCGGTATTCTGGATGATCATATCGACTTCGATATTTTGCTTGGCGATTGGGCCAAGAATTTTGTATGCGACACCCGGTTGATCCGGTACGCCCAAAATAGTCAGTTTGGCTTCATCACGATTGAACGCGATACCGGAAATAAGCGCTTGTTCCATTTCTTGTTCCTCTGACGTTATCAGCGTGCCACCACCTTCGGTAAACGAAGACAGGACGCGTAACGGGACATTATATTTACTGGCAAATTCTACGGAGCGGATCTGTAAAACCTTGGCACCCAGGCTGGCCATTTCCAGCATTTCTTCGAAGGTAATGCGATCGAGGCGACGGGCTTCTGGCACGACACGTGGATCCGTTGTGTAAACACCATCGACATCGGTATAAATCTGACACTCGTCGGCTTTTAAAGCGGCAGCCAAGGCGACAGCAGTGGTGTCACTACCGCCGCGACCCAAAGTTGTGATATTGCCGTACTCGTCACACCCCTGAAAACCGGCGACAACGACAACTTTGCCTTGTTTTAAATCTGCACGCATTTTGGCATCATCAATTTCCATGATGCGGGCTTTATTGTGGGCATCATCTGTCAGGATGCGTACTTGCGGGCCAGTGTAAGACTGTGCGGGCATACCTTGTTCGGCCAACGCCATGCTCAGCAGGGCAATGGTCACCTGTTCGCCGGTTGCCAGCAAAACATCCAGCTCCCGACCGCGTGGATCAGGATTAATGTCTTTGGCCAGTGCGACCAAGCGATTGGTTTCACCACTCATCGCCGATACAACCACCACGATGTCATGACCATGGTTACGGTATTGAATGACTTTTTTTGCGACTTCTTTAATACGTTCGATGGAGCCGACGGAGGTTCCGCCGTATTTTTGTACGATAAGCGCCATGTTTAATTTTCCAGCTTGCTGGCAACCCAATCGGCTACCGAATCAAGCGCTTTTGATAAATGTTCTGGTTGATTGCCACCGCCCTGAGCCATATCGGGACGACCGCCACCTTTACCACCAATTTGT
Organism: uncultured Methylophaga sp.; assembly: GCA_964474075.1. Taxonomy (GTDB): domain Bacteria; phylum Pseudomonadota; class Gammaproteobacteria; order Nitrosococcales; family Methylophagaceae; genus Methylophaga. The sequence continues at coordinate 6,319 of CAYYRO010000008.1, read as the reverse complement.
GTTGCGACATGCGCAACCAAGTCACCGGCGCGGATTTTAGCAGTCTGATCTTTGCTGACACCAGCAATTAAAGTGATTTTGTCATCTTCAATAGTTGCCAGGACAATTGCAGCGCTGCCCAGTTTGTTTTTCAACTGATCAACTGCATCACGCAGTGCTTTGGCATCGACACCATCCAATTTGGCAGCCAGTACTTTGACGCCATTAATGTCTTTGGCTTCGGCGGCCAAATCCTGACCGGCGCTGCTGGCCAGTTTGGTTTTTAAGGATTCCAGTTCTTTTTCCAGCTGGCGGGTGCGTTGCACCATTTGCGCTGTTTTATCTTCGACATTATCGGCTTTGGCTTTAACCAGGTCGGAGATTTTCCGTAAGCGGTTTTCAGAGTCTTCAATATAGTTCAGCGCAATATCGCCGGTGACGGCTTCGATCCGCCGCACGCCTGAGGCAATACCGACTTCACCGATAATTTTGAAAATGCCGATATCACCTGTGCGGCCAACATGGGTGCCTCCGCAAAGCTCAATGGAAAAATCCCCCATGCTTAGCACTCGGACTTCGTCATCGTACTTTTCACCAAACAAAGCCATTGCGCCGCTTTCACGGGCTTTTTCTATTGGCATCAGACGCGTTTCAACCGCATGGTTAATACGGATCTGCTGATTTACCAGCCGCTCAATATCACGCAGTTGATCGGCGGACATCGGCTCAAAATGCGAAAAGTCAAAACGCAGTCGCTGAGAGTCAACAAGAGATCCTTTTTGGGTGACATGATCACCGAGGATTTGTCGCAGCGCTGCATGCAGTAAATGGGTTGCAGAGTGATTTAATGCCGTTGCCTGACGATTATCTTCATCAACATGGGCCAGCACTTTTTGACCGACTTCAAAGCTGCCACGTTTGCATTCACCAATGTGGGTGAATGCTTTTCCTTGTTTGCGGGTGTCAGTAACAATAAAGTGCGCGCCAGCAGAATTGATCTCGCCCAAATCACCGACCTGACCACCAGACTCAGCATAGAAGGGCGTGCTATCCAAGACGATAATGCCTTGTTGACCCGCTTTTAAGTGAACGACATTTTCACCATCTACCAGAATGGCAATAATGGTTGCTTCATTACGCGTGTGGTCATAACCACAGAAAACGGTTTCACCATCAATAACCAGGCTTTCTGATAAGCCACCACCAAACTGGCTGGCGCTGCGGGCACGATTGCGCTGCGCTTCCATATGCCTTTCAAAACCCGCAACATCAATAGTCAGACCGCGTTCACGGGCAATATCTGCCGTTAAATCAATCGGAAAACCATAGGTGTCATACAGTAAAAATACCGTTTCACCGGGAATTTCTTTATCAGCCATGGCTTCAATGGCCTGATCAAGAATTTTCAAACCATGGTCGAGCGTATCGGCAAAGCGTTCTTCTTCAAGTTTCAGGGCGCGTTCAACAAGCGGTTGGGCTTTGGCAAGTTCGGGAAACGCTTCGCCCATTTCAGCAACCAGTGGTGCGACCAGTTTATAAAAGAATGCTTCTTTTAGGCCCAGTTTATGACCATGCCGAATCGCGCGACGAATAATGCGGCGCAGCACATAACCGCGGCCTTCATTTGATGGCTGCACACCATCGGTAATCATAAACGCGCAAGAGCGAATGTGATCAGCAACGACTCGCGCCGAGGTATGACTGGTGTCGTCAATGCCGGCTAAGTCGGTGATGGCTTTAATCAGGTTCTGGAATAAATCAATATCATAATTATTGTGCTGGTGTTGCAATACGGCAGCTAACCGCTCCAGACCCATGCCGGTATCGACGGATGGTTTAGGCAGGGGAGTCAGCGTGCCATCGGCTGCCCGGTTGAATTGCATAAACACCAGGTTCCAGATTTCGATATAACGATCGCCATCTTCTTCCGGGGTGCCGGGCGGGCCACCGGCAACATCGTCGCCATGATCATAGAAAATTTCTGAACAGGGGCCACAGGGACCTGTATCACCCATTGACCAGAAGTTATCTTTTGCCCCAATTTTTGAGAATCGCTTGGGGTCGATGCCAATTTCTTTGATCCAGATATCAGCGGCTTCCTGATCTTCTTCAAATACCGTGATCCAGAGTTTTTCCGGCGGCAGGGCGAGGGTGACGGTTAAGAATTCCCAGGCATATTGGATGGCTTCACGTTTGAAATAATCACCGAAGCTAAAATTACCAAGCATTTCAAAGAAAGTATGGTGGCGCGCGGTATAGCCCACGTTTTCAAGATCGTTATGTTTACCACCGGCCCGAACGCAGCGCTGTGAACTGGTCGCGCGAGTGTATTTACGGGTTTCCAGGCCAAGGAATAAATCCTTAAACTGCACCATACCGGCGTTAGTAAACAACAGCGTCGGATCATTGGCCGGAACCAACGGGCTGCTGGCAACAATTTCGTGGCCTTTGCCAGCGAAATAGTCGAGGAACAATTTGCGGATCTCAGCGCTTGTCTTCATTGGGTGTGATTAAAACTTTCTGTAATTTGTTCATGAGTAAAACCCCGGTACTGTAAAAAGCGTAACTGCTTGGCACGCTCTTTAAAATCGGCGGGGACCTGCTCGCCAAA
>CAYYRO010000008.1:0-3629 GCA_964474075.1 uncultured Methylophaga sp. | reverse complement strand
TGCGTAATTCACTGGCACTATGCTCGCGGCGTGCCAGTAAACTCACCGCATGTTCGTTACAGGAGCGGGGACTCACGCTTCTAATTCAGTATCTGTCTCGTCGGTAGCTTTGTTGGCTTTAGCCGTTTTAGGTGGCAGCATAACGGCACGAATTTTGGCCTCGATGTCATCGGCAATGGCCGGGTTTTCTTTCAAAAACTGCCGGACATTGTCTTTACCCTGACCAATACGGTTGCTGTCGTAGCTATACCAGGCACCTGATTTTTCGACGATATTTTCACTGACGCCCAAATCAATCAGCTCACCTTCGCGGGAGATACCTTCACCATACAAAATATCGAATTCGACTTGTTTAAATGGTGGTGCCACTTTGTTTTTAACCACTTTGACACGGGTTTCGTTACCGAGAATTTCATCGCCTTTCTTGATGGCGCCAATGCGGCGAATATCCAAACGAACCGAGGCATAGAATTTCAGGGCATTACCACCGGTAGTGGTTTCCGGGTTACCAAACATCACACCAATTTTCATACGAATTTGGTTAATGAAAATAACCAGCGTATTAGAGCGCTTGATGTTGGCCGTCAGTTTACGCAGCGCCTGAGACATTAAACGTGCCTGCAGACCCATATGACTGTCGCCCATATCGCCTTCAATTTCGGCTTTTGGCGTTAATGCTGCGACCGAGTCAACAACAACAATATCCACTGCGCCGCTGCGCACTAACATATCGGTAATTTCTAATGCTTGTTCACCGGTGTCAGGCTGAGAGACCAGAAGATCATCAATATTGACGCCGAGTTTTTCAGCATATAAAGGATCCAAAGCATGTTCGGCATCGACAAATGCTGCGGTGCCACCCAGTTTTTGCATTTCAGCTATGGCATGCAGTGTCAGCGTGGTTTTACCAGATGATTCCGGGCCATAAATTTCGACTACCCGACCGCGTGGCAAACCGCCAATACCCAGTGCAACGTCAAGACCGATCGAGCCGGTTGAGACGGCATCGATATCACGGGAGGCGCTTCCATCGCCTAAACGCATCACGGCACCTTTACCAAATTGTTTTTCAATTTGACCTAAGGCAACGCCCAGCGCTTTCTTTTTGTTTTCATCCATTTGCATACCCCTGATAATGATTTTTTACAACCAATGATTATCACACACAAGTGACTATCACTCTAGGGCTTGTTTAACTTTGATACCCACTAATGTTGTTCACAACAGATGTGAAGATGAAGTTAGACATGCTCTGATATTTCGATAAGTTTGCGAAGTGCGAAAGCTACAGCCTGACGGCGAATCGCCTCGCGATCACCGGCAAAGCGTTGTTGGCAACAAACCTGCTGTTTTACGCTGGAAAATCCAAACCAGACGAGGCCAACGGGTTTTTGGTCGCTGCCACCGTCCGGGCCGGCAATGCCACTAATGGCCACACTGATTTGGCCGCCGAGTTTTTCAAGGCAACCCTGTGCCATTTCCTTAACGACCGGTTCACTTACTGCGCCAAATTGAGCCAGAGTGTCTTCACTGACATCTAATAAAGATTGTTTTAATGAATTGGAGTAACTGACGACGCCGCCAGCAAACCACGCCGAACTACCGGGCAAATCGGTACAGCATTTGGCCAGCCAGCCACCGGTACAGGATTCGGCAGTGACCAGCTGCCACTGCTTATTTAATAAGCCAGTCGCCAGTTCTTCTGTGAGTTGATAAAGTGTGGCATCTGCAATTTTTGGCATACGCTGAACAAAATTCATGAAAGACGTTTCCAATCATACCCCGATGATGCAGCAATATCTGCGCATCAAAGCTGAGCGCCCGGACATTTTGTTGTTTTACCGGATGGGTGATTTTTATGAGCTGTTTTTTGATGATGCCCACAAAGCTGCTGAACTGCTAGACATCACTTTAACGGCACGCGGTAATAGTAATGGTGCGCCAATCCCGATGGCTGGGGTGCCTTATCACGCTGCAGATGGTTATTTAGCGCGTCTTTTAAAATCTGGCGTCTCAGTGGCCATTTGTGAACAAATTGGTGATCCGGCAACCAGCAAAGGCCCGGTAGAACGCAAAGTGGTTCGCGTTTTGACGCCGGGTACGCTGACCGACGATGCATTGCTCGATAAACAACGTGACAATCTGTTACTGGCTATTAGCAGTGGCAAGTCTGGTTTTGGTCTTGCAGCGGCTGATTTAAGCAGTGGCCGTTTCTGGGTGACCGAACTTGCCGATGACACTGCATTACAAGCCGAACTGGCAAGACTGAAACCGGCTGAAATTCTGGCTGATGAACCTTTGCGCGCGCAGCTCAAGCTTTATGAAAAACAATGGCGGCTGGTGCCGGAATGGCATTTTGATCTGGATGCGGCGCGGCGGCGATTGTGCGAACACTTTGCGACCCAGGATTTAAAAGGCTTTGGTTGTGATGATTTAACGCTGGCCGTTCAGGCCGCCGGTTGTTTATTGAATTACGCGCAGCAAACCCAGCAATCAGCGCTGCCACAACTGCGCAGCCTCAGTGTCGAACAGCTCAGCGACTTTATCAAAATCGATCCGCAATCACGCCGCAATCTGGAGCTGGAAACCAATCTGGCCGGCCATAAAGAACATACATTACTGGCAGTCATTGATAAGACGGTCACGCCAATGGGCGGACGGTTATTAAGACGCTGGTTGCTGCAGCCCAGCCGTCAACTTGATGTTTTAAAAAGCCGGCAGCAGGCGATTGCCGCCTTGCTGGATCATCAGCAGATGACGTCGTTGCAAAATTTGTTAAAGCCCATTGGGGATATTGAACGCATTAACACCCGGCTGGCGTTACGCACCGCACGGCCCAGAGACTTCACCCAATTAAGATTAATGCTGCGCAGTTTGCCGGATTTACATCAGCAACTGGCCGTGTTTGACAGTGGCATACTGAAGCAAATTGACCGGCAGCTCGGCCATTTCAAAGAAACACTGGCTTTGCTGGAACGGGCGATTATTGAAGAGCCACCATTGCTGATAAGGGATGGCGGCGTTATTGCTGAAGGTTTTAATGCCGAACTGGATCGTTTGCGCACGCTGCATTTAAACGCCAATGATTATCTGAGTGAACTGGAACAACGCGAGCGTCAGCGTACCGGTGTCAATACACTGAAAGTCGGCTATAACAAAGTGCATGGTTTTTATATTGAGCTCGGCCGGGTACACGATGTTGATTTGCCGCTTGATTATCAGCGCCGCCAAACATTGAAAAACGCTGAGCGCTATATCACGCCGGAGTTGAAGCAATACGAAGAACAAGTGCTCAGTGCCCAGGACAAAGCGCTGACATTAGAAAAAGCACTATACGAACAATTGTTTGATGCCATCAGTGTTGATTTGCCGGCGTTAACTCAATCAGCGCAAGCGCTGGCGCAGTTAGATGTATTTGCCAATCTGGCAGAAAGAGCGCAGCAGCTTAACTATGTTCAACCCCGATTAGTTGATGAGCCCTTGATCCGCATTACTGCCGGCCGTCATCCGGTGGTGGAGTATGCGCAGAACACACCATTTTGTGCCAATGATTTGCTATTCGATTCGACTGCCAGACTTTTGGTAATTACCGGCCCGAATATGGGCGGTAAATCGACCTATATGCGGCA
>CAYYRO010000007.1:37004-42419 GCA_964474075.1 uncultured Methylophaga sp. | reverse complement strand
GCGCCCTCATCCAGTGCCTGATACCAACCCAGTGTAGTGTTATTATCATGGGTGCCGGTATAAGCGACACTATCCTGACTGTGCTGATGTGGCAGATAGGGGTTGCTGGCATCACCGCCAAAGGCAAATTGCAGAATTTTCATTCCGGGCATGGCAAACTGCTCTCGTAAAGCATCAACCTCAGCAGTAATGATGCCTAAATCTTCAGCGACCAGAGGCAATTCTTTAAAGTGACTCAATAAAGCATTAAATAACGCCGCCCCCGGTGCTTTAACCCAGTGGCCTTCAATCGCTGTATCGCAACTGGCCGGAATTTCCCAACAAGCATCAAAACCACGAAAATGATCTATACGGATCAGATCGAATGAATTTAATTGGGTTTGCAACCGTTTAATCCACCAATCAAAATCGCTATCAATATGCTTTTGCCAGTGATATAGCGGATTACCCCAACGTTGACCGGTCTCAGAAAAATAATCAGGCGGTACACCCGCCACTTTTTCCGGTTGGCCGGTTTTATCCAGTGTAAATAACTCTGGATTAGCCCAGACATCAGCACTGTCATGAGCAACAAAAATTGGCATATCGCCAAATAACTGCACATTGCGCTGGTTAGCATAGGCTTTCAGCGTCTGCCATTGGCTGTGGAACATAAATTGTTCGAAACGGCGAATTTGCAACGATTCAAGTCGCTGCTGACGGATCTCGGCCAGTGCTGCCGGTTGTCGGTCACGTAGTGCCGCAGGCCAGTCAAACCATGCCGTGGAGTGCTGTAAATGACGAATTTCCCGAAACAACACATAATCATCAAGCCAATAAGCCTGATCTTCACAAAAGCTTGCAAAATCCTGCTGTAAATCTTCAGCGGCTTTGGCCATAAACTGGCGATAAGCCAATGCTATTTGTGTAGAAATTTTGCCGCCCGGCAATTCCTCAGCATTACACCACGGTTGATTACGGATTTTTTCGATGCTGATAAGGCGAATATTACCGGCATGTGCCGAAAGGCATTGATAAGGTGAGCCATCACTATGGGTCGGACCTAAAGGCAACATCTGCCAAACGGTAACCCCTGCCTGCTGCAAAAAATCGACAAACCGATAGGCATCCTTGCCTAAATTAGCAGATGGTAAGCTGGTAATGTGCAATAAAATCCCGCAGCGGCGCTGGTCAAAAATTTTTGCTTGTTTCATGCTCACCCGCCACGACGCATTGTGCCGCCCTGCTCAGCTGCCATGCCTCCACCTAATGACACTACCTCAGATAATTTCTGCGGTACTTCCTGACCTAACATTTGATATAAATTCGATAAATGCAGACGGTATAAACGCTCAAAATCACTGACGCTTTCCGCTGAATTATAATCACCGAACCACCAGAACCAGTCTGAGCCTTCACAAATCGCTAATTGTCGATCAATAGCTTGCTGTGTATCGTCATCAAAATCACTGTATGCCATCACTTGATCATAAACCTGCTTGGCTTCGCTAAGCAGATCCCAACCACGGTTCTTGTCAGCATCACCAATCCAGGTTGAAAAGCTGCCGTAAACCCAGCTACCGGCCACCATCGCTGGCAGATTACCCGGCTCAACACCGGCATCAAGACAATCAGAAAAAGTGCATAACTCAATCTCAGGATGCGCCACTAGGCGTTTATATAGATTTTGCAAGAAGTAATAGCCATTGTAGGAGTAATATTCCCAGGCATTTTCACCATCAAGAATGACCGATACCACCCTATCTTTATCGTCTTCGGTATTGGCCTTGATATTCATCAGGTGATGAATGAAGTCGTTAACTGCGTCTTCAGCACCCCACTTGGTGTAAGTAAAGCCAATCAGATCCGACAGACCATCATCACGAAAAAAACAAGCCGGTGGCTGATCTTGCAGGCGGTAAGGTTTATGAATATTGGCATCTGGCATTTCAGATTTATTAAGACTATTACGCAATACGTTTTCACCCGTCGCCGTCCAGCTGAAGCCATGCTTCGCAATTAATGGCATTGTTTCAGCAGAAATCGCACCCTCTGATGGCCAGCAGCCTTTCGGCCGAAAACCGAAAAACGACTCAAATACCCGCAAGCCTTCTTCCATATGCCAATCAGCACGCAGCGCACCACCGGGATAATCGGTCACTTCCGGGAGAGGTGCATCTGGCATCGCTTCCAGCGTCGAATTAATATCCAACATCAGCGGTATTATCGGATGTGCATAGGGTGTCACCGATAATTCAACACGGCCGGTTTCCGCCAAACGACGATAACGTGGAATCAAGTCATTAAGAATTTCGCCAATTACCGTCATCAGTTGACGCCGATCGTGGAAGGTAAAAAATTGACCTTTTTTCATCAGAGCCTGGATGCGAATATCACTGCGACGCACTGATTCAGCCATCCACACCAGGTGATACCAAACCAGCAAATCAACCAGAAACTGCTCATTTAAATAACGCAGACGTTCGGTTTGTTCCAAGGCCCACCGGGCAATTTCTACCAGACGTGAAAACTGTGGAAACGGCGCAATAAGCTTTTCTTCATTGGCGCGCAGACATGCATTAATTAATTTACGGCGCTCACCGGCATGTGCTGGTTGTACAGGCGAATCCAGAGCGATTAACAATGGGTCTTTTAAACGACCGGTGCCCTTAAAACGCCCTTTCAATTGCTGATCATAGTCGTCAATTTGCTCAAGCAAAGTCGGCGCAAAATTGATCACAGCCCGCGCCTCGGGAACATTTTCCAGGTGCCAAGCCATATCGGCGTAATCTTTCATGGCATGTAGATAAGTCCAAGGCAGCTGATACATGCCACCCATTGGTTCACTGTATTGTGGCTGGTGCATGTGCCAGCATAAAACGACTTTTAATTTAGCGGACATAACGATAATTTTGACCTAACATTTCAGGCGTCACCAAAACGACACCATTGGGGGATACTTCAAAGCGTTTGGCATCGGCAACCGGATCTTCACCGATAATCGTGCCTTCCGGAATAATACAACCTTTATCCAACACGACTTTTTTCAGACGGCAATGACGACCGATACTAACATCCGGTAACACCACACAGTCTTCAATAACACTAAAACTATGTACTTCAACATTTGAGAACAACACTGAATGGCGAACAGTAGAGCCGGAAATAATACAACCGCCTGAAACCATCGAATCAACTGCCATACCACGCCGGTCATCATCATCAAAGACAAACTTTGCCGGGGGTTGTTGAGCCTGGTGGGTCCAAATTGGCCATTCATCATCGTAAAGATTTAATTCCGGTGTCACGCCAATCAATTCCAAATTCGCTGACCAGAAGGCATCAATCGTACCAACATCGCGCCAATAACCTGGATCGTTCCCTTGCACATCTTTGTAAGGAAACGCGATTACTTTGTAATGCTTAATCAGACTGGGAATAATGTCGTGACCAAAATCATGAGTGGATTTTGGCGAGTCGGCATCTTTAATCAGTTGCTCATACAAAAATGCAGAATTAAAAATATAAATACCCATTGACGCCAGCGCCACATCATCACGACCTGGCAATGGCGTTGGTTCAGCCGGTTTTTCGTTAAAAGCGACAATACGTCGGTTAACATCAACTGACATTACGCCAAATGCTTTGGCTTGATCCAGCGGCACCTCAATACAACCAATGGTCATATCGGCATTTTGTGCCACATGTTCAGCCAGCATATCGCCGTAATCCATTTTATAAATATGATCGCCGGCGAGAATCAGCACATATTCGGCGCCATGATTACGCAAAATATCAATATTCTGATAAACAGCATCCGCAGTACCCGAATACCAGCCTTCAGCAGTTCGCTGTGAAGCCGGCAACAATTCGACAAATTCACCCAGGGCACCGCGCATAAAGCCCCACCCTTGTTGGATATGGCGAATCAATGAGTGTGCTTTATATTGCGTCAATACACCTACCCGGCGGATACCGGAGTTAACGCAGTTGGACAAAGGGAAATCAATAATGCGAAATTTACCGCCAAAAGGTACGGCAGGTTTGGCACGCCAGTCCGTCAACTGTTTTAACCGGGAACCACGGCCACCAGCCAAAATCAGTGCCAGTGTGTCCCGGGTAAGACGACTGACAAAACGCGTGCTATTATTTTTGGACATATCCAATCTCTCCGGCTTCATGCCTGTAAAGTGTGTTGTAATGAGTTCAAGCCTGCCACAATGGCGCCCTGCTGAGCAATAAAAAAATGGTGAAGGATAGTATGCCAAAGGTTTTTGAAAGTAAGTTGACAGCCGACCAGCAAAAAATCATTGAAGCGCGCCATCATGACCCGTTTTCAATACTGGGTTTGCATGACTTAAATGGTGAAGCAAAACTAACAGCTTTTTTGCCTGACTGTGATGCGGTATCACTGGAAAATGGCGAACCGCTGACACGGTTGCCCGGCACCGATATTTTTGAATGGCGTGGTCAGCCCGGTCTTGTGAAAAGACCCTACGCGCTGGTCAAACAATTAAAAGATAAAACCGAGCAGCGTCAGTTTGACCCCTACAGCTTTGCACCGCAACTCTCCGAATACGACTTACATTTATTTGCCGAAGGCCGCCATTGGCATGCTTACCGAATGCTGGGAGCTCATCTGAAAACTGTTGATGGTGTTGATGGCGTTTTATTTACGACATGGGCACCCAACGCGCAGCGTGTCAGTGTTGTTGGCAATTTTAATCAGTGGGATGGACGTAGACATCCTATGCGCGTACGTGGAGGCAGCGGCGTCTGGGAGCTTTTTATACCGGACTTACAAGCCGGTGATTTATACAAGTTTGAAATTCGTAATCATCAAGATGGCAGCCTGCATTTAAAACAGGATCCTTACGGTCAAGGCAGTGAACTGCGTCCTGGTACCGCATCGAAAGTTTATAACAGCCAATACCAGTGGCAAGATCAGAACTGGATGGATAAACGTGAACGCAGTGACTGGCTGCATAGCCCGCACAGCGTTTATGAAGTGCATTTAGGCTCATGGCGGCGGCATGATGATGGCAGCTTTTACAGCTACCGTGAACTCGCTGAAACTCTGGTGCCCTATGTCAAAAACCTAGGCTTTACCCATATCGAATTATTGCCGATCACAGAACATCCGCTTGATATCTCATGGGGTTATCAGACGACCGGTTATTATGCAGCGACCAGCCGGTTCGGTACGCCTGATGAATTTCGTTATCTGGTGGATTTATGCCATCAGAATGATATTGGCGTTTTACTGGACTGGGTACCCGGCCACTTTCCCAAAGATGCGCATGGTCTTGCCAAGTTTGATGGCACAGCACTGTACGAACATGAAGATCCCCGTCTTGGTGAACATCAGGACTTTGAATTGCGGGATGGACTGGGCCTGGGTGACGATGCCTTGGATGTCTTTGCTGGTGGTATTGA
>CAYYRO010000007.1:34606-36994 GCA_964474075.1 uncultured Methylophaga sp. | reverse complement strand
GGACACTTATCTTTAATTATGGTCGTAATGAAGTTCGTAACTTTTTGTTATCCAGTGCCTTTTTCTGGCTGGAAGAATTTCATATTGATGGACTGCGCGTTGATGCGGTAGCGTCGATGCTATATCTGGATTATTCCCGCAAAGAAGGTGAATGGTTGCCTAATCGTCATGGCGGCCGCGAAAATCTGGAAGTCATCGATTTTCTCAAACAGGTCAACACGGTACTACATCAGGCACACCCGGGCTGCATTATTGCCGCCGAGGAATCGACTTCCTATCCGATGGTGTCACGGCCTACTGATATTGGTGGTCTTGGCTTTTCGATGAAGTGGAATATGGGTTGGATGCACGACATCCTCGAATATATGAAACAAGACCCTATTCATCGTCGTTATCAGCATAATCAGCTGACGTTTGGTCTGTTGTATGCCTTTACCGAAAATTTTGTCTTGCCGTTTTCGCATGATGAAGTCGTGCATGGTAAAGGTTCAATGCGCTACAAAATGCCGGGGGATGAGTGGCAGCAATTTGCCAATTTGCGGCTGTTATATACCTTTATGTACAGCTATCCCGGCAAAAAGTTATTGTTCATGGGTCTGGAATTTGGCCAGGGCAGTGAATGGAATTCTGACAGCCAGCTGGAATGGTATGTGCTTGACTACCCACCGCATCAGGGTTTGCAGCAGTTGGTCACTGATTTAAACCAGCTGTATAAAGACACACCGGCACTGCATCAGTTTGATTTTGAATCACGCGGCTTTGAGTGGTTGGATTGTCATGATCATGAACAATCCGTGCTGAGCTTTATCCGTAAAACAGAGCAGGATTGTGTTGTATCGGTTTTCAACTTTACGCCGGTGACCCGGGAAAACTATCGTGTTGCCGTGCCGGAAGCCGGCAGTTACAAAGTAATTTTTAACTCAGATTCTGAATACTATTGGGGCAGTAATTTTGCCACGCCGGTTGAAGTGCATAGCGAGCCACAGCCGTGGGCAGAACGCTCACATTCGATCGTTATTAATTTACCGCCTTTAGCTGGTTTGATTTTACAAAAAATCCGCTAATGACCAGCAAACTGCCCGTCAAAATTTATCGCGAGCAGAAACATTTGCTGCAACTGGAGTTGCTGAAAGTACAGCGCTGGGCAAAGGAAACTGATAAACGCATACTGGTGTTGTTTGAAGGGCGGGACGCGTCTGGCAAAGGCGGCACTATCAAGCGTTTTACCGAACATCTCAATCCACGCGGTACCCGTGTCGTGGCATTGCCAAAGCCGAGCAGCACCGAACAAGGTCAATGGTATTTTCAGCGCTATGTTCAGCATTTACCATCCGCCGGTGAAATCGTGCTGTTTGACCGAAGCTGGTACAACCGGGCCGGTATTGAACGAGTCATGGGGTTTGCCACAAAACCCCAATATGAGCTGTTTTTAGAACAGGTGCCGTTGTTTGAAAAACTGTTGATTGATGATGGTATCTTGCTGTTTAAATACTGGTTTTCAGTCAGTCGCGAAGAACAAGCTAAACGCTTTGAAGCCCGGCGCAGTGATCCCCTGAAAAACTGGAAACTGAGTCCGATTGATTTGGCAGCGCAGCAAAAATGGGATGATTACACACAAGCAAAAGAAGCCATGTTTGCTGCCACCCATTCGCCGCTGTCACCTTGGACTATTGTTAAATCAGATGATAAACGTACAGCTCGGATAGGTTGTCTCAGACATTTTCTGAGCCGCCTGGATTACCCCGATAAAAATCAGGGATTATTTACCCGGCTCGATAGTACCCACGTATTTGAGCCGGTATTTAACCAGCCCAAACACCGTAATTCCGATTGATTATTGCCGCAGCGAGCGGATCAATCTGATAAGTTCCATTGTTGAACTGTCGTGACTGGAAATTTCAGCATCGTCCTGTAAGTCAGGCAGAATCGCTTTGGCAAGTTGTTTGCCGAGTTCTACGCCCCATTGATCAAACGAATTAATATTCCAGATAACGCCCTGCACAAACACCTTATGCTCGTATAACGCCACCAGTTGGCCAAGCATTTCCGGGGTCAACTTCGGAAATAACAATACATTGCTCGGCCGGTTACCCGGGAATACTTTATGCGGCAGCAAAGCTTCCAGTGCTTTGCCTTCCAAGCCACACGCCACCAGTTCAGCACGCACTTCTTCTGCGGTTTTGCCTTTCATCAATGCTTCCGCTTGTGCCAAACCATTAGCCAGCAAAATAGACTGATGATCACATTCCGGGTAATGACTGTTAACTGGCAAAACAAAATCTACCGGAATTAACTGTGTACCCTGATGAATCAGCTGAAAATAAGCATGTTGACCATTGGTACCCGGTGTCCCCCAGATAACCGGACCGGTTTTGTAACTAATCCGCG
>CAYYRO010000007.1:24151-34596 GCA_964474075.1 uncultured Methylophaga sp. | reverse complement strand
GAATTTGCCGTTACTTTCCATGTCCAGCTGCTGCATATGGCTGGGGAAACGCGCTAGTGAATGGTCATACGGGACAATGGCATGGGTCTGGGCATTAAAGAAGTTAATGTACCAAACACCCAATAGACCCATTATCACCGGGATATTTTTGGCAAATGGCTGGGTACGGAAATGCTGATCCATCTGATGACCACCTTCCAGCATGCGCTCAAAATTATCCATACCGACATACAGTGCGATCGGCAGGCCAATTGCACTCCACAGCGAGTAACGGCCACCAACCCAGTCCCAGATCTCAAACATATTGGCGGTATCAATACCAAATTTGGCAACTTCATCAGCATTGGTTGAAACAGCAACAAAATGCTTGGCGACATCAGCCTGTTTGGCCGCTTTTAAAAACCATTGCCGTGCAGACTGGGCATTAGTCAGTGTTTCCTGAGTCGTGAAGGTTTTTGATGCAACGACAAATAATGTCGTTTCCGGATTCAGCTGCTCCAAAGTTGTGCTTAAGTCAGTGCCATCAACATTTGAAACAAAATGTACCGTTAACCCATCAATAGCATAAGGCTCAAGCGCATCACAGATCATCGCAGGGCCTAAGTCCGAACCGCCGATACCGATATTGACGATATCAGTCATCCGTTTACCGGTATAACCTACCCATTCGCCGTTATGCACTTTGGCGCAAAAACCCGCCATTTTTTCCAGTACGGCATTAACATCAGGCATGACATCTTTGCCATCGACCATGACTGGTGTATTCGAGCGATTTCGCAACGCTGTATGCAATACGGCGCGGCCTTCTGTGTGATTAATCGCTTCACCGCTGAACATGCGATCAATCCAATCCTGCAAATCGACAGCTTCGGCCAGCGCGAACAGCTTATCCATGGTCTCTTGGGTGATGCGGTTTTTCGAATAATCCAGCAGTAATTCACCGCTATAAACCGAAAAATGCTCAAAACGGCTCGAATCCAGCGCAAATTGCTCGCGCATCGACAGGTATTTGACATCGGAATAGTGCCGGTCTAAAGATTGCCACTCTGCGATATTTAATGGAGTCATAGTTCTACTTATTGTTATTACGTATGTGAAGATTGTTTGATGAAATCAGCCAGCGTCTGCCATGACAATGTTTGTTGTTCGCCAGTGGCCATCGTTTTAACGCCAATCTGCTGCTGTGCGACTTCATTTTCCCCGAGAATAAGGGTCAAGCGGGCTCCGCTGCGATCTGCCCGTTTAAATTGGCTTTTAAAACTACCACCACCACAATGGCTAATCAAGCGTAACCCCGGCAGTTGATCGCGAAGTTGTTCCGCAAAAGTCGTCGCTGCCGCCTGCGCGGCTTCACCGACAGCGACCAGATAAGCATCAGGGCCGGCTATTTCAGGCAAAGCAGAATTGGTCTCGAGCAAAGCAATTAAACGTTCCAGACCAATAGCAAAGCCGATGGCAGTGGCATTCTTGCCGCCCAGCTGTTCCACTAAGCTATCGTAACGACCACCGGCACAAACTGTGCCCTGCGCGCCTAACTGGTCAGTGACCCATTCAAAAACTGTCTTGCCATAATAATCAAGTCCGCGCACCAGCCTAGGGTTAACCTCATAGGCAATACCCGCCTCATCGAGGGTCTGGCAAAGTGTTTGAAAGTGTTCAGCAGATTCTGTGTCTAAATGCTCTAATAATTTGGGGGCAGCATCATTCAGAGCCTGCATTGACGGGTTTTTGCTATCAAGAATGCGTAATGGATTGCTGTGCAAACGGCGCTGACTATCCTCATCAAGCTGATCCTGATGTTGCTCAAAATAACGAACCAGTTCGGCACGATAATTAATACGTGCTTCGGTACTGCCCAAAGAATTAATCTGCAGGGTCACCCCGGTCAGGCCCAGTGCTTTCCAAAGTCGCGCCGTCAATAAAATCAATTCAGCATCAATATCGGGACCATCAAAGCCATAAGCTTCAACACCCAATTGATGAAACTGCCGGTAACGCCCTTTTTGAGGACGCTCATGACGAAACATTGGCCCCATATACCAAAGCCGCTGGCTTTGATTGAGCATGCCGTGTTCCATCGCGGCTCTGACACAACCAGCAGTCCCTTCAGGGCGTAAGGTCAGGCTGTCACCGTTACGGTCTTCAAAGGTGTACATCTCTTTCTCGACGATGTCCGTGACTTCGCCAATTGAGCGTTTAAACAGTTCGGTTTTTTCCAAAACCGGCAATCGGATCTCTTGATAACCATAACTGCCGAGGACACTTCTCAACGTTGCCTCAATATGCTGCCAATACGGTGTCATGTCCGGGAGAATGTCGTTCATCCCCCGCACCGAGCGAATCAATTCTGCCACCTTTAACTGATGTCCTTTATCGGAATAATTTTGTCGGCCTGGTCGCCTTGTTTGCGCCGCGCAATACGCTGACGGATTTCGCGCTCTAGTTCATCAACCAGCGCTTCATTTTCAACTTTATGATGGGGCTTGCCATCAACATACAACAGATTTGGCGAACCACCGGTCAGACCGATTGCAGCTTCTTTCGCTTCGCCCGGTCCGTTTACCACACAGCCAATCACTGCCACATCCATCGGCTCGATAATGTCATCGAGCCTGGCTTCCAAAGCATTTACCGTTGAAATCACATCAAATTCCTGACGTGAACAGGATGGGCAAGCAATCAAATTGATGCCTTTGCTGCGGATACGCAGGCTTTTCAAAATATCAAAGCCCACGCGGATTTCTTCAATTGGATCGGCCGCCAGGGAGACGCGAATGGTATCGCCAATCCCCTCAGCCAGCAGCATGCCCAGACCAATCGCAGATTTGACTGAACCACTGCGCAGACCACCGGCTTCGGTTATCCCCAAATGCAGAGGTTGTTCAATCTGATCAGCCAATTTGCGATATGCATGTACCGTCATAAATACATCAGACGCTTTCAGACTGACTTTAAAATCAGGAAAGTTAAGCCTGTCCAAAATATCAATATGCCGCATCGCCGATTCGACCAGGGCATCCGGCGTCGGCTCTCCGTATTTTTTCTGCAGTTCCTTTTCTAAAGAACCGGCATTAACACCTATCCGAATCGGGATATTAAAATCGCGAGCTTTATCGACTACCGCTCGTACTCTGTCTTCACGGCCAATATTGCCTGGATTAATACGCAGACAATCAACACCAAGCTCAGCTACCCGCAAGGCAATCTTGTAATCAAAATGAATATCGGCGATCAACGGAATGCTGGTTTGTTTTTTGATTTCACCAAAGGCTTCTGCCGCATCCATAGAGGGTATTGATACCCGAACCAGATCGGCGCCCACCTGTTGCAATCGCTGAATTTGCGCTACCGTCGCGGCAACATCAGTGGTTTCAGTATTGGTCATACTTTGCACAGCAACCGGTGCATCGCCGCCAATGGCAACGTTACCAACCATAATTTGCCGGGATTTACGGCGTTTAATCAGGTGACTGGTTTCCATTATAATTCGGCTCCCAGTGTTAGTCTGGCAATATTATTTTGCCGATAGGGTTCTAAATCTATTGCTTTATTATTAAATCGTAAACGGGTGCCAGCAACATTGCCAATTCTGATGGCCAGCGGTGCCGGCCCGGTCAGGTCGACTGTTTCTTCTTCCAGCACGCGGCTTATCAACGTATTGCCAGCATTGTCTTTAACTTCTATCCAGGATGGCTCGCTGATAATCAGCGTTAAATCTGCGTTGCTGTTCGTTACTGGAGATGCCTCTTCCACATTTACCGCTTCATTAATCACTTCAACGGAATCATCAGCAGCATCAGTTGGTGTCGTTTCAACATTTAATTCGTTTGGATTTTGCTGCTCATCGGTCGTCATATCAGCCGGCATAGATTCAGTCGTCATCGGGATTGCTGGTGTTTCATTTAGCTTACTAACACCACGTGCATCTTGAGCATTCTGTGGTGTCGCCTGAATATCGAGATCACCATTTAACCGTTCTGTGCTGGGTGGCGTTGATAATGGTGGTTCAACATTGCTGTCACTTATTTCCGCGTCCGACTGCTGTGTTAATTCAAAGCCTTGTTGCGGCCAATACTGGTAAGCCAGCGCAGCAATAATCAACACCATGACAATCAAAAAGGAGCTCATCCATGGAAAAGGCTTTTCCAACGGCATGGTTTTACTGACCAGCAAGTTGCTGGGCCGCTCTGTCTCACCGTATTGAGCATTAAACGCTGATAACATCTCATCACTGGGCAGACCTAGAAATTTCACATAGCTCAGCAAGTAGCCACGCGCATAAATGCGACTGTGTAGTTTGTCCCACTCCTCCTGCTCAAGATGAACTACCGTGGCACGCGTAAACCGCAGCTGACTGGCAGTCTCAGCAATTGACAGTTTTTTGCGCTCGCGCGCCTGTTGCAGCCGATAGCCTACGCCTGTCGTTGAGGCAGCTACATTATTGGCTTCGTCGCTCACTGCACTCATAAATTTTCGACACCCTGGTTAACCATTTGCATTTCATCAGAATCTGGAAAACGTGAACGTAAAATCAAAATATAGCTGGCAACAGCATCTTCATCACCCAGCTTGTTTTCAATCTTGATCCCGAGCAATAGCGCTCTTGCTGTCCAGACACTCGCATCATGAAACCGCTGTATATATCCACGTGCTTGCAGATAATTTTGTTGCTGGTAACTGATTTCTGCCATTTGCAGCAATGACTTGCTGAGTGTCGGTTCGATTTGTAATGCCCGGCGAAAATAATTTTCAGCTTTTTTAACATCTGGTTCTTGCATGGCGCACAAGCCAGCATTTTCATAAGCCTGGGCGACACTTTGATAAAGTGGGTTTTCTACGGCTTTCAAAAAGCGCTCTTCTGCCTGTTCATATTGTTTTTGCCGACATAGGAAGGCGCCATAATTGTTCTGCGCTTCTGAGTAATCAGGTGCCAAATCAACGGCTTTTTTGAAGTGATGTTCAGCTTTTCCTTCTTCACCAAGTCGTTGGTAAAGTATGGCAATCGTATTGTGCGCGCTGGGCAAATTTGGATCTTGCTGCAACGCCTTTTCAAGTTTTTCCAGTGCAAATGCGTAATCACCGCGCTGCATATAATTGAGGCCGAGCCGCATGTTGATTTCCGCCGCCTCATTACCACCAGACGCACTGTTTCGGGTATTGCCGGCACAGGCCGAGAGCAACGCGGATAACAGCAAAACTACAAAAACTTTTTGTATTTTCATTGCACAAATACCACTTCTTGCTCGGCAAGGCGCTGTGTACGCCGTGTTTTGTCTTTAACTTCACCTGCTAACTGGCCGCAGGCTGCCACAATATCATCGCCACGGGTTTTACGCACTGTTGCCACAAGGCCTGCATCAATCAACTGTTGTTTGAATTTTTCAATCACATTTCGTGATGAACAGCGATAATCGGTGCCCGGAAATGGATTAAACGGAATCAGATTAATCTTGGTTGGTAAGTCTTTGAGAATACGGATTAAGTCTTTGGCATCCTGGGCTGAATCGTTAATACCCGCCAGCATCACATATTCGACTGTTATATGCCGGCGCTGCTGTCCGCCTTCGACATAACGTTTGCAAGCCGCCAGTAACTCGGCAATCGGATATTTATCATTGAGCGGGATGATCTGACTGCGCAAGGTATCGTTAGCAGCATGCAGCGAAATTGCCAAGCTGACCGGACAATCCTGTTTCAGTTTATCAATCATTGGCACCATGCCGGAGGTACTCAACGTCAATCGCCGCCAGGAAATACCGTAACCATAATCATCACGCATCAGATTCATAGCGCTGATAACATTGGCGTAGTTAGCCAGTGGTTCCCCCATGCCCATCATCACCACATTGGTCACCACACGGTTACCTTTAGGATCTTTTTTCAGGGCGTTATTGGCAATCCACAACTGGGCAATAATTTCGGCTGATGACAAGTTGCGATTAAAACCCTGCTGACCGGTAGAGCAAAAAGTACAAGTCAACGCACAGCCGACTTGTGACGACACACATAAGGTGCCGCGTCCGCCTTCAGGAATAAATACGGTTTCGATAGCATTATTACCATCCATACGAATCACCCATTTGCGGGTACCATCGATGGAAATATGCTCATGCATCAATTCCGGGACGTGAATTTCAGCAATGGTGCTAAGCTTTTCACGCAAGGCTTTGCTGAGATTACTCATCTCGGCAAAATCCGTCACCCGGTATTGATGGATCCATTGCAATAATTGCCGCGCACGGAAAGGTTTTTCGCCGATATCAACGAAAAACGCTTCCATGGCTTGTAAATCAAGCCCCAATAAATTGGTGCGGGCAGTAGTCATTTGTCGTTGCTTAGCGAGTACGAGCGCAAACTTGCTCGTCAGTAAAGAAGTAAGCAATTTCACGGGCTGCACTTTCAGCAGAATCAGAACCGTGCGCGGCATTTTCATCAATGCTTGTTGCGAAATCAGCACGGATAGTACCGGCAGCCGCATCTTTAGGATTGGTTGCACCCATCAAATCACGATTTTTGATGACGGCATCATCGCCTTCCAGCACTTGAATCATTACGGGACCAGAGGTCATAAAGCTGACCAAATCACCAAAGAACGGACGTTCTTTATGTTCTGCGTAAAAACCTTCCGCTTGTTGCTGCGACAAATGCACCATACGGGCCGCGACGACTGACAAACCGGCTTTTTCAAAACGTGAATAGATTTCACCGATCACATTTTTTGCTACAGCGTCCGGTTTGATAATGGATAGAGTACGTTCAATCGCCATTTTGTTCCTCATTGATAAAGTTGTGTTAAATCGGGATATTCTAACATCTTAACGAAAGCTTGTTGGTAGCGTCGTGAGTGAATAACTGTGGAAATGATTTTGCTTTGGATTTAAATACAAAACCATTACCATCATCAGACATAAAAACAGATTGGCAACCTATTTAAAGATGAGTACACCGTTTAACCGTATTGGCCTGTTTATCCGCAAGGATGATCCGGTAATGGAATCAGCTGTTATCGAAGTCAGCGAGTTATTGCACGCCCGGAATCTCCAGGTGTGCTGCAATGAACCGCTGGTATTTCTACCGGATATGCCGGTGACGTCCATTCGTGAATTTAGTACACAGTGTGATTTAACCATCGCGATTGGCGGGGATGGCACGATGTTGTCCGCTGCCCGTGCATTGGCCGGCAGTGAACTACCGATTGTCGGTATTAATGTTGGCCGATTAGGTTTTTTGGCCGATGTCACATTAAAAGATTTGCAAGCACAATTATCACGGATCCTTGATGGTGAATATCGTCATGATCAGCGATTTATGCTGCAGGCACACTTAAACGGTAACCCGGAACCGTTCAGTGTCGCCATGAATGATGTCGTGGTGCATTGCCATCAAAGCCTGCATATGATCGAATTTGAAACCCATATTAACGGCCGTTTTTTAAACAGCCAACGCGCAGATGGTGTCGTCATAGCCACACCAACCGGTTCGACCGCTTATGCGATGTCTGCCGGCGGGCCAATCCTCGATGTCGATCTGGATGCTTTAGTCATTGCCTCAGTCTGTCCGCATACCTTAAGCAATCGACCATTGGTGGTTGCTGCCAGCAGTGAAATTGATATTACCCTCAGTGAAAAAAACACTACCACCGCCATGGTCACCTGCGATGGCCGGCCCGGCTATTTACTCCAACCGGGCGACAGCATCCAAATTAAACGCCATGCCAAACGGGTTGATCTACTGCATCTGGAAGATCATGATCATTACTCGATTTTGCGTGCCAAACTGGAATGGGGTCGTAAACTGACATGTTAAGCCAGCTCAGTGTCCGCCACCTGGCGGTAGTTGAAGATATTTCCCTGCAATTCAAATCTGGCATGACCTCGCTGACCGGTGAAACCGGTGCCGGTAAATCGATGCTGGTTGATGCGCTTAGTCTGGTGTTAGGCGATCGCGCTGATTCCAATATGGTGCGTCATGGCGCTGAGCGGGCTGAAATTGAGGCTGCCTTTGATCTAAGTGACAACCAAGCACTGCTCACATGGCTCAAAGAGCAGGAACTGGATGATGACGATCAATGCCAGTTACGTCGCACCATTAGCCGCGATGGCCGCTCCAAAGGCTACATCAACGGCCGTCAGGTGCCATTAAATCAACTGAAACAAATTGGCGAACTGAGTCTGGACATCCACGGCCAGCATGCTCATCAATCTCTGCTCCGCGCGGATACGCAGCGGGAACTGGTCGATATTGTCGCCGGCAATAAAGCATTGCTCAAACAATTACGCCAGCAATACCGTGATTGGCAGCAACATCAACAACAATTGTCAGACTTACAAAATCAGTCAGCGCAAAGTGAGGCGCGTCTGGAATTGCTGCAATACCAGGTCAGTGAAATGGCTGAATTTGCATTGACTGATGAAAAAATTCAGGACTGTCTGCAACAACAACAGCAATTAGCCAATGCGGCTGAACTGATGCAAAGCAGCGAAAGTGCGTTGCAGACTATTTTTGATCAGGAATCCGGCGCTGCCTACGATTTGATTGGCATTGCCGTTCGGGATTTAGAAAAACTGCAGGACGTTGAGCCCCGCTTTGCCGGCATTGTCGAAACGCTAAACAGCGCACTGATCAATCTCGATGAATCGGCCAGTAGCCTCCGGCATTATTTGGATCATAGTGAGTTGGACCCTGAACAACTTGATGAGGTTGAACGTGAGTTGTCACAGCTGAATGATTTGGCGCGAAAACATCATGTTGATATTGAGCAATTACCAGCACATTTTCAGACGCTGTCGGCTGAGTTGGATAGTTTGTCGTCGGCCAGTCAGAATCTGGGCACTTTAGAAAAGCAAGTTGTAGCGGATCAGAAAGCCTGCCTGGATTTATGTCAGCAAATTCGTAAAAATCGCCAAGCGTGCATTAAGGATTTATCAGCGCAAATCACCGCCTCCATTCAGCAATTGGCAATGCCGGCCGGTAAAGTGGAATTTGTCTTAACCCCCTACCCGGACAATGAATTTGCTGAACATGGCGCGGATCAGGTGCAACTCAAGGTCACTACTAATCCGGGCCAACCTGCCGGTGATTTGGCGAAGATTGCCTCCGGCGGTGAACTGGCGCGTATCAGCTTGGCGATTCAAGTGGTCACGGCTGGTCAGCGGACCGTGCCGACGCTAATTTTTGATGAAGTGGATGTCGGTATCGGTGGCGGCGTTGCGGAAATTGTTGGCCAGCATTTGCGTTTACTGGCCAGTAGCCAGCAAGTTATTTGCGTCACCCATTTACCGCAAGTCGCAGCACAGGCACATCAACAATTACAGGTCAGTAAAAAACTGACGGCTGACAATACCCATATCGAAATTCAGGAATTGGATCGGCCGCAACGCGTTGAAGAAATCGCCCGGATGTTAGGCGGTATGCAACTGACCCAGACAACCCGGCTGCATGCCGAAGAAATGCTGGATCAGGCGCAACAATAAAAACCTTAGAATTTTTATTGCAATCAGTTTTTCTGACAGCTTTTGCAGATACCGTAAATGTACAAACTGTGATCGGTCATTTCAAAGCCATTTTCTTTGGCAATGACCTTTTGCCGTTGTTCAATCACTTCATCACAAAACTCTTCGATGCGATTACATTTAACGCAAAACATATGATCGTGATGATCACCGTCTTCCATTTCAAAAACGGCATGACCACCTTCGATGCTGAGCCTTGACACCAGACCGGCGCCCTCAAATTGCGTCAAAACTCGATACACGGTCGCCAAGCCGATTTCTTCGCCCATTTCCAGCAAGGCTTTGTAAACATCTTCAGCGCTCATATGGCGCTGTGACGAGTGTTCCAAGATCTCCAATACCTTTAGTCGCGGTAGCGTAACTTTAAGGCCAGCTTTTCTTAAATCCTGACTTTCCATTATGATTGTTGCCTCGTAGAAATGGTGCGAATAGCGTATCATCGCATTTTGGTCATCAACACAGATTTTAATACTAAATGAAAAGCCTCGTCATTTATAGCCTTTCACTGATGATTCTGATGCTCAGTGCTTGTAGCAAAGATAAAATTCCCGGCGTTTACCGCATAGATATTCAGCAAGGGAATGAAGTTACCCAGGAAATGATTGCCAAGCTCGAACCGGGCATGAGCAAAAGTCAGGTCAATTATGTGATGGGCACACCATTGTTAATCGACACTTTCCACCCGAATCGCTGGGATTATATCTATAGTTTTCAGCCAGGTAATGGTGACCGACAGCAACGTCGTATTACGCTGTTTTTCGATGAAGAAGAGACGTTAGATTACATTGAAGGCAATATCCGGACCGTCGAAAAAATTGAACTTGCCGAAGAAGATCGGACTGAAACTAATGTGGTCGTACCGCTTAGCGAACGCGACACCAGCTTTTTCGGTGGCTTATTGAACATGATTGGTATCGGCGAAGAAGAAGTCGA
>CAYYRO010000007.1:0-24051 GCA_964474075.1 uncultured Methylophaga sp. | reverse complement strand
CACTATGATGGGTTTTAACCCAGTCTTTGGCTTCCTGAGCAATCGATACCCAACGATGAATAAACTGGGAATCATTCAGATCATTACTCTCCCAAAGCCCCTTGATACCACCACAATTGGCATGTCCCATGACAATGATATTTTCGACCGTCAGACCTTTAACTGCGAACTCGATCGCGGAACTGGTGCCATGATGATGTTGATCATTTTCACAAGGTGGAACCAGATTGGCGACATTACGCACCGTAAATAAATCACCAGGATCACAGTCAGTCAAAATTGTGGGATCCACCCGTGAGTCGCAGCAAGCGATCATAAGGGTTTTGGCCGGTTGCCCCGTTTTCATACTCTCATACAGCCCTTGATCATCACCAAAATAACGCTGTTTAAACCGTCGAAAACCGTCGATTAAAGCATCTGTTTGCGCCATTGTTATTGCCTTAAAAATTGCAGATAGGGATTCGTTTTTAATTCATGCGCCAATGTGGTGATTGGACCGTGACCGCTGTGCACGCGCAAATGACTGGGGAGTTCCAGTAGTTTCTGTAAGCTTTTTTGGGTCAACGTTGCATCGCCCATGGGCAAATCATAACGACCAATGCTGCCGGCAAATATGGTATCGCCAACAAAAATATCCTGGTCGTCGTAATAACACCCCTGCCCCGGTGTATGACCCGGCGTTGAGATAAACTTTAGCGTAGTGTCACCCAGCTGAACCGTATCACCATCATCAAGGAAATGATCTATACGACCACATGGACGGTTGAATGCCGGCTCTCCAAACCAGTCGCCCTGTTGCGGCAACGTGGCAAATAATGGCTGCTCCAGACGCGGTAAATATGTGGGCACATTAAAATGCTGCTGTAACAACGCAAGCGATCCTGCATGATCCAAATGACCATGCGTCAATAAAATCATGCTGATTTGCGGGACCGGATTGAGCGCCAATAATTGCTGCAAGAGATCATCAGATTCACCGGTATCGATGATTGCTGATAACTGCGTTGCTGAATCGGTAATGAGATAGGTATTAACGCGAAAAGCGCCAACGGTAAAACATTGAACCTGCATTATTTATTCATCAATGTTTACCGTCAGCGCCTTCATTAACTGATCAATCTTCGTTAAATCAGTCCTGATTATCCCATTTGTTGCGGCTTTCACGCGCTACGCGCATGTTGTTCTCAAAGTACTTACGCTTGATACTTTGCGTACGAACCAGATTGATATTGGCTTCCCACCATTTTTTCTTCAGATCGGCATGGGGGTCGGGATGCAGGTTGGCTTCATACCATTTTTTATGGCTGATGCGCGCCTGTTCCAGATTGGCCTCATACCATTTGCGATCAGGTGCCGTTTGTTCATCGCTGAACTCATACCAATGCTTATCAGTCGGTGTGTTATCAAGGTTGGCTTCATACCATTTGTGGGTCTGACCACGTGCTTTCTCAATATGAGCCGCTTGAAAACGTTTTTTCCAATCGGTATCACCGGCTTCTTTAAACTCGTACCAATGGGTATCGGTAGGCGTGTTGTCTAAATTGGCTTCATACCATTTATTGCGGGTTGCCCGGACATTATCCAATGCGGAGCGCAGGTTGGCTTCATACCATTTTTTCTTGGTTTCCTGATGCGCTACCAGATTGGCTTCGTACCAATGGGTTTCAACCTCTTTAGCCGGCCGCTGATTGGCTTCATACCATTTGCCTTTTTCACGGGCTAAACGGGTGTTGTAGGCAAACCAGTCACGCTTAACCTGCTGGACACGGGTCAGCGATAAATTCGCCTCGTACCATTTCAGTTTGATATCAGCGTGCGGATCCGGATGCAAATTGGCTTCATACCATTTTTCATGGCTGACGCGTGCTTGTCTTAAGTTCGCTTCATACCACTTGCGTTTAGATGCCGTTTTTTCATCACTGAATTCATACCAGTGTTTATCGGTTGGTGTGTGATCCAGGTTAGCTTCGTACCATTTAATGCGGTTTTCACGCGCCTGGCGCAAGCTTTCCAATTGCCACATGCGCTTGGCGTCGGTATGGCCTTTTTCACGATAATCAAACCAATGGTCCTGCGTTGGCGTGTTATCTAAGTTGGCTTCATACCATTTACGGGTCGCACGGACACTTTCCACGGCACTGCGCAGATTCGCTTCGTACCATTTTTTCTTGGTTTCCTGATGCTTAACCAGATTCGCCTTGTACCAGGGTGTTCCCTGATGCTGAACCGACTGTTTATTAGCTTTGTACCATGGAATTTTCTTCATATTTTGTCGCACTGCATTCGCCTTCTGCCATTTGTCACGGATGCTGCTACTTGTCTCATGATTGTTAGCGTACCACTTTGTTTTAATATCTATTGTGCTACTCATAATCGTTACCTCTCCGGGTAGATTTGCAATTCGATAGTACCCCAGATTGGTTCCATACCACAAGGAAAACAGCGCCTTTATGACAGCAGTAACCTAATTACTCAAAGCAATGTTGTTCGGCCTTAAGCCGTTGTAGCATGCGGATTTGCTGTTCGATATTTTCAGTACGTCTGGCTTCTTTTTCATCAAGTAAAGACGAATACGCCAGATAGCCAATGCCCAGCCAGCCCTCGACCAATGGGATACTGTCGACGATTATCAGTGAGGCAGCGAGCTTATTACTACCATCACTATAAAAATTCGGTTTATAGGTGTAACGATAAGGATGCAATTCATTAATCGCGCGATCCAGCTGGTAACAATCATAACGCTGTTCAGCTTCGGCTGGTTTTACGATCGGTGGCTCATAATACAGCGGTTCCGTTGGCACGGGCGGCAGAGTCATTGCCTGAGCCGGCAGCCAGGCAGCCATTACGATCAAACCGGCAAAAAACATTATTTTCATCGCAGTCACTCCATAGTGATGATGTCATTAGTTTTTAGCGGCCAAATCATCAACTAGTTTAATCATCACTATCCGAATTTTTATCCTGTTTATGGACATCCGCCCAAAGCTTCAATCGCGCTGCCACGGCGGCATTAAAGCTCTGCGACGGATAATCACCGTTTTCATCTGACAGACCGACTTCGCGTCCGGTTAACAATTGAATTGCCTCATCAACCTGAGACACGCTATATAAATGAAACTCGCCGGCACTGACCGCTTCAATCACATCAGTTTTCAACATCAGATGCTGCTGATTGCTGGCAGGCAAAATGACACCCTGTTGTCCGGTTAAACCCTGCATGCGGCAGACATCAAAAAAACCTTCTATTTTTTCATTGATACCACCGACTGCCTGCACTTCACCCCGCTGATTCATTGAACCGGTTACCGCCAAATCCTGCCGAAGTGGTAAACGGGCTATCGCTGATAATAAAGCACAGAGCTCTGCTAGGGTGGCGCTGTCACCATCAATTTCACCGTAATTTTGCTCAAACACAATACTGGCTGACATTGATAGCGGTTGATCCTGCGCATAATGCGCACCCAGATAGCCAGATAAAATCAACATGCCTTTGGCATGTAAACTGCCGCCAAGCTCAACTTCGCGCTCAATATCAATAATCGTGTCATCCCCAAAACGGGCATTAGCGGTGACGCGCGTCGGCTGGGCAAATTGAAAACTACCGATCGAAAAAACCGACAGCGCGTTGATTTGTCCGGTTTGTGTGCCCTGTAAATCCAATTGCAAAATGCCGCGTTGAATTTGTTGATAAATATCATCACGGAGACGATCCAGTCGTTTTTCACGCTGAGCGAGAGCCAGTTCAACATGACTCCGGGCAATACTGGTTTGCTGTTGTGTCAATGCCCAAAAAGCCGATTCATGTAACAAATCAATCATATCGCCAACATGAAGCGATAATCGCTGCGCATCCTCGTTATCACGGGCGGCATGTTCAATCATTTTGGCCACAGCGCTACGCTGCATTGCCGGCAGCCCTTCATCCTGAATACGATCCGTCAGCATCCGTGCATAAAGCAAATGATTGGCCGGTAACCGCTGCATATCGTCTTCAAAATCCGCTACCACTTTAAACAAACTGGCAAAGTCGGGATCCAACTCATACAGTTCGTAATATAAATGCCGTTCCCCCAGTAAAATCACTTTGATATCCAGCGGTATCGGTTCTGGTGCCAATGAAACAGTCGATACCAGTGAATAAGTCCGCTCCAGATTTTCAAACTGCACTTCACCTGCTTTAAGCACCGCCTTCAAACCTTCCCAGGCAAACGGTTGCATCAACACCTGTTCGATATCAAGCACTAGAAAACCGCCATTGGCACGATGTATAGCGCCAGCACGAATCAACGTAAAATCCGTCACCAGCGCCCCCATCATCGCCATATTTTCAACGCAACCCAGCAACGATTGATGGTTAAGCTGATTCATATAGACAACCGGCGCGCCGACTTCATCAGCATGATCAACTAATAAATTTATCTGGTACCGGTGCAGCCTGTTATCTTCGGCATTACCCTCTTCATTACGGACGGTTTCTTTTAAAAACCAGTCAACATTGGCATGCAAATCTTTGAGCATTTCATCAAAGTACAATTGCAATCGCATCGCTTGCGGATAGGCATGACGCAGCACGTCGATTTGCCGGCTGATAACTTCAAGGGCGACTTCATCATTGAGTGCGGTGATTTTCTTTAAATGATCCCGCTCCCATTCACGAAGCTCAAGCAGGGTTTCCTGCAAACTGCCATGCAAATCAGCGATAGCTTCCTCGGTCGCCGCCTGCTCTGCCAGGGGCAGTTCTTCAAAATCTGCCTCATGGAGAATTTCACCATCACGTTTTGCAGCAAAGGCATAGTTGCCATCTTGCAACCGCAACAAAACAATATCCCGGTCATCCGCTGCCTGCTGTAATGGCGCAAATAATCTGACCCGATATTGCCGCGCATGGGCTTCCAATGCACGGATCCGCCCACGGTAATATTCATCATCAAAGGCTTCTGGCAACAATATTTCCAGCCGCCGGATACAGGTTTCGATATCAGTCCGCAGTTGTCGCCCCTGTCCAGCTGGCAAAGCAACCGCATAAGGCGTTTGTGGATCAGCAAAATTATGCAGATATGCCCAGTCTTGTGGTATCTGCCGCTGTTTAATAATCGGTGCCAGTACGTTTTCTACCAACGTATGTTTGCCGATGCCTTGTGCGCCCATGATGTAAAGGTTGTAGCCGCTGCTTTGCATATTGACAGCAAACTGCACGGCATCTTCTGCTCGCTGCTGGCCAATAAGGCCCGGCAATGGAGTTAATTCTCGCGTGCTTTCAAATGGCAAGTCACTTTCATGGCAAGGTTGATAAAGTTGTTCCGGGGCAAGACGAATGGCTGGCATACAGTTCTCTGGACGCAATTGATAAATTTAGCTTAGGCTAGGCGCAAAGCTTAGGCAAACCTATCTGCTGGGAGTCCGGAATGGCGGGCATGGATCACGAAGAAAAACGTCAGTTTCAGCGTATGCAGCTGAACAGTCAGCTACAATTTCGCCGCGTCGGTGATACCCGTCTATGCAAAGGTGAAACCCTGGATTTAAGCGCAACCGGCATCCGCTTTATAACTACTGAGCCGCTGGTCCATGGCGAGATTTTACAAATTGTTATCAATAGCCAACATCAACAAATAGCACCGCTGGTTGCTGAGGGTAAGGTGTTGCGAGCCGAAACATTAAGCGAAGCTGCAGATGGTTTTGAAGTTTCGCTATTGTTTACTGAGCTGAATTAAACACTAAAGCCAGTAACTGCTTCGCGTCATGACTTTTGAAACCAGCGCCATCAACTTTTGCACCGGTACTGGCAAGGCAACACCTCCTGCCTGTATCGCTTGATGACCATGATGAATTTCATCAGTCTGCATTTGTCTGAGCACCGCTTCACTGGCTGCATCCGCAGTATTGAGCTGCCCCAGATGATTATTTAAATGTGCTTCGACCTGTTTTTCGGTCTCGGCGACAAATCCTAGACTCCACTTGTCTCCTGCCTTACCGGCCAGCGCTCCCAACATAAAGGAACCGGTATACCAGACAGGATTGAGCACGCTTCGATGGCCATTCAGCGCTGTTAAACGTTGCTGGCACCATATTAAATGATCATTTTCTTCGACCGCCGCTTGTTGCATGGCCTGGCGGACTTCAGGCAGTTTTGCTGTTAGGGCTTGTCCCTGATAAAGCGCCTGAGCAGAGACTTCACCAGCATGATTAACACGCATCAGCGCTGCATTGTGCCGGCGCTGCACTTCTGACAAAGCGGCTTCCGGGAGATTGTCAGCCGGATTTTTACGGCCACTGCCCTGAGGCGTTCCCCAAATTGTTGTCAGCGCTTTATCCAGTTCAAGCACACATTTATCAGCAAAATTAATTTGTCGTTGCATATCAGAATAATTCTAGGCCGTTATTAAAAGCCAGTGGTTGCTGGGCTGATATTTTACCGTCCTGCAATAATTGGTGATAACTGTGCACCTGATCCCGGCCATTTTGTTTGGCAAAATACAATGCATCATCTGCCTGACCAATAACATCAGCAGGCGAAGATTGTTCGGCAACTTCGACAAAACCAACGCTGACGGTCACTTTATCCAGTTGCGGGAAATGATGTTTGGCAACCATTTGCCGAAGCCGCTCAAAGGCCAGCAAAGCATCGGTTTCATTCGCGGCTTTCAACAACACCACAAACTCTTCACCACCATAGCGATAGACCAGATCATCATCACGAATGGCGCCCGAAGTCATTAGCCGCGCCACCAGAATGATTACTTCATCACCATATAAATGGCCGTAATTATCATTAATGAATTTGAAATTATCGATATCAATAACACCCAGCCAATGTTTGATGGCATACCTGCGGCGTCTTGAATCATTGGGTGACGAGACGAGTTTATTCAGCTCATCGCTTTGCTTAACCAGAATTTTGGTAATTTGCTCATCGAGCGTTTCCCGATTAAACAAGCTTGTTAATTTATCGCGTTGGGTTTTATCAATCAGCGCCAGATAGTTGGCATAGACTTTAAGAATGCCATGCACAAGCCGCTGGTCATTGTGCTCCGGCACCGTTTCGCAGTGATGCACCATAATGGCAAAAATATCACCATGTGAATCAAATGCAGGATACACCAGGTGCCAGCTACCATCGTCATCCTGATGCTGCTGAATACTCTCACCTTCAATGGCGGCATTCATAATATCTGACAACCAACTGACATCCGGATTCAAGGTTGGGTTTTCGTCCGAAGAGACAATTACATCGTTAACGCAAAACGCCAGCAGGCTGATGTCTTGACCATGCTGATGCTTACGCACACGAAACAACCGCAGTCCCTGCGCCGGAAATAATTCATTGAGGGTTTTTAACAGGCTTTTTTCCAGTACCTGTCGATCATGATGGCTGGTGATCTCCGCCAGATTGTCGACGATTCGAATACTGCTATGGCGGTGCTGCATGATCACGGTTCCTGTGGGCGCGGCGACTGACGGCTTCTTAAGCTTGCCAGAAAATTGCCAAATCTGTCACAGTCTGCAGCTTAATTCAAGTCTGATAAATGCGGCAAGTTAGTGTTTTTCTAGGATTTGTTTCAAAGTGGCTGCCAATTCATGCGGCTGGAATTTAGACACATAAGCGTCTGAACCGATACCACGACCCATCGCCTGATTCGCCACTGCCGTCAACGATGAATGCATGATTACCGGTAAGTGAGCCATGCGGGGATCGGCTTTGATCTTCTGCGTTAAAACATAACCATCCATCTCTGGCATTTCAACATCAGTCAACACCACACTGATTTCGGATTCGATTTTGCGGCCATCTTTTTCACACTGACTAGCAATTTTATCGAGTGTTTTCCAGGCTTCTGCACCATTAACAACGCTGACATGCTGCACACCAAGTCGATCTAACGTTTGAGAGACTTGTTTACGGGCCACAGCAGAGTCATCGGCAAATAAAACTTTGTATTGTCTGGCATTATCCAGTTTATCTATGCCATCAAAGACAGTTTCATCATAAAAGCCACCGGCATCGGCGAGGACTTTTTCAACATCCATAATCATAACCAGTCGTTTATCCGATAATTCGGCAACGGCTGTCACCAGTCCGCCCAGGCGCTTGGAAATCAGCGGCGGCGGCTCTTTTACCTGTTGCCAGCTAAGCCGCTGAATGGTATCGACTGATGACACCAAAAACCCTTGTACATGGGTGTTGTATTCAGTGATCATCAAAATTCGGGGTGGTTCTTTAGATTGTAATTTACAGAATTTTTGTAAATTAATGATCGGCACCATATCACCGCGCAGACTGACAAAACCTTCAATACCATCAGGCATTTCCGGGGCACTGGTGATGACGGGTATGTTGAGAACTTCACGCACTTTAAATACGTTGATACCAAACAATTCATTACGGCCAGTTTCATCATTGGTGCCAAGGCTGAACAAGAGCACTTCTAAATGATTGGTACCCGCAAGTTTGGTGCGTTCGTCGATAGAGTCAATTAAAGATGCCATCGCAGTTCTCGTTGGGAAATAAATATCGGCTTATTGCCGCTAATGCAGTTAACGGCGCTGTGTAGCAGAACTTGAATGACAAATTCCCCACAACTTCAAGATAGCGCATGGCTAGCATTGCAGCAAGCAATCAACATTTAAACTTAAGAGAAAATTTCACCCGGAGACCGCAATGCGGTTAGAATAGGACGGGTAATGAGAAACAAACTACTCGGAATGGTGCCCAGGGGGAGACTCGAACTCCCACATACATAAGTACACTAGCACCTGAAGCTAGCGCGTCTACCAATTCCGCCACCTGGGCAACGAAGCGCGCACTATATAGATTGAGATAAAAACTGTCAATGACTAATGAAAACCCGCAAGACCCTTTCGCTGATCGCGAAGCCGAAAAATACGATAATCCGATTGCCAGCCGCGAATTAATTCTCGCCCTGCTCAAAGACCACAAAGCCCCGCTCTCTCAGCGCACCATCGCGCGTCAATTGGGTATTAAAGATGAAGAAGCCACCGAAGCTTTGCGTCGTCGACTTCGTGCGATGGAACGTGACGGGCAGATTTTGCGTAACCGTAAAAATGCTTATGGCGTCGTATCCAAAATGAACCTGGTCAGTGGGCGGGTAATGGGTCACCCAGATGGCTTCGGCTTTTTAATCCCTGACGAGGGTGGTGACGACCTGTTTTTAACTGAACGCGAAATGCGTGTGGTTTTGCATGGCGATCGTGCTCTGGCCAGAGTGAGTGGCACCGATCGCCGCGGTCGTAAAGAAGGCAGTATTGTTGAGGTGGTGCAACGCGCCAATGAAACTGTCGTTGGTCGT
Organism: uncultured Methylophaga sp.; assembly: GCA_964474075.1. GTDB lineage: Bacteria > Pseudomonadota > Gammaproteobacteria > Nitrosococcales > Methylophagaceae > Methylophaga. The sequence goes on along the minus strand of CAYYRO010000007.1, from coordinate 14,746 downwards.
TTACAGGAAGATGCCGGCCTCTATTATTTAGTGCCGCATAACCGCCGCATCAGTCAGGATGTTTTGATTCCGCCGCAAGATTTATTGGATGCCAAAGCCGGTCAAATCGTTGAGGCAGCGGTCACCGAGCATCCCAATAAACACCGCTCACCACTGGGCAAAATTATTAATGTTCTTGGCGATCATATGGCGCCGGGCATGGAAATAGACATCGCACTACGTAGTTTTGAACTGCCGCACGAATTTTCAGATAAAGCACTCAAACAAGCCGAATCCTTTGGCGAGCATATTCCGGAGGCAGCCATTGAAGGCCGACTGGATTTGCGCGATCTGCCGTTGGTCACTATTGATGGTGCCGATGCACGGGATTTTGATGACGCGGTCTACGCCGAAAAATTGAAAAACGGTAGCTGGAAACTATGGGTGGCAATCGCTGATGTTTCCTATTATGTGCAACCAGAAGACTCACTTGATAAAGAAGCACAGGAACGGGCGACGTCAGTGTATTTCCCAAGCCAGGTTATTCCGATGTTACCGGAAGCCTTGTCAAATGGCCTTTGTTCACTGAATCCGCAGGTTGACCGGCTGTGTATGGCCTGCGAAATGGTCATTAACCCGGCTGGTGAGCTTGAATCTTATAAATTTCATCAGGCCGTTATTAATTCCAAAGCACGGTTGATTTACGAACAGGTCGCAGAAATTCTGGAGACGCCAGAGTCACCGCTAAGACAGCAATTCAGCCATGTGTTATCTGCAATAGAAACCATGTATGAACTGTTCAAAGTCATGCTGGGCGCCCGTGAAGCACGTGGCGCTATTGATTTTGAAATGACTGAAACGCAATTTTTGTTTGATGAAAATCGCAAAATCGCTTCAATTGAACCACGCCAGCGTAATGATGCCCACCGGTTGATTGAAGAATTTATGATCGCCGCCAATGTGGCGTCAGCTAAGTATTTACTGAGTAGTAAACTACCGGTACTGTTCCGCGTTCATGACACCCCTGCAGCAGAAAAACTTGCTGCGCTTCGTGAGTTTCTGGGCGAACTGGGTTTATCTTTAGGTGGCGGTGATGAGCCTGAACCGCGCCACTATGCGTCGTTGCTGAAAACTGCCAGTAAACGTCCTGATGGCCATTTAATCCAGACCGTTATGCTGCGTAGTATGAAGCAGGCGGTTTATTCACCGGAAAATATCGGCCATTTCGGATTAGGGCTTGAAGCTTATACGCATTTCACCTCACCGATTCGCCGCTACCCTGACTTGTTAGTGCATCGCGCGCTGAAACATGCCATCAGCAAAAAGAAAAAAGCCACCTGGCCTTATTCAGAAGACGAAATGGTGCAACTTGGCGAACATTGCTCCATGGCGAGCCGCCGCGCTGATGAAGCCACTCGTGATGTCAGCGACTGGCTTAAGTGCGAATATATGCAGGAACGGGTTGGTGAGGTCCATGAGGGCGTCATTGCAGGTGTTACTGGCTTTGGCTTGTTTGTTGAGCTCAGCGATATATATATAGAAGGTTTAGTCCACGTTACCTCATTGAAAAATGACTATTATCAGTTCGATGCGGCGGGTCATCGTTTAACAGGTGAACGCACACGTAAGGTATATCGTCTGGGCGATAGCTTGCGGGTTAAAGTCGTCAGGGTTGATTTGGATGAGAAGAAAATCGATCTGGAACTCGCCTGATATCTTAGATTTTCCTTGACCGCAGGCAGAAAGGCAGTACAATTATGCCCTTTCCAAAATGCATCGCAATTTACTGCGGTCAGTCTTGAAACCACTTCTGTGGTGAGTGTAGCTCAGTTGGTAGAGTCCCGGATTGTGATTCCGGTTGTCGTGGGTTCGAGCCCCATCACTCACCCCATTTTTACCTGAATTACTGTCTTTAAAGTTAATGGCTGGTATTTTTGCCATCAATTGCAGTAATTGTTTTATTTAATTAAGAATGCGCTTTGTAAAGACAGTCGATATCTTAATTTACACATTAAAAAAATCTTGCAATTTCAGTAGGATATAAACAGTTAAATATTACTGTAATAAATGGGCGCTTTTGACTTGCACCACCAAGGCGCCAACCGTATAATACGCAACCTGTTGCCGGTGTAGCTCAGTTGGTAGAGCAACTGATTTGTAATCAGTGGGTCGTAGGTTCAAATCCTATCTCCGGCTCCATATATATATCAAAGGCTCAACATTTTTTGTTGGGCCTTTTTTATTTTCATGGGACACTCATCGTGCATATCGTCCAAGAACATCATCGCTAATCGCAACAACTATGAATCCCCAGTGCTTGATAACTAGTATAGTTATTTAGTGGTGAATTAAAAGGCTCTTTGGACGGCCATTGGTATCACGGACAACTCCCGGGTGAAAAATTCTTTGGAATTAGGGAATTACAACTTTACTTGCACAACAAAATTCTTATATGCGCTGCAGCCGCATCTACAAATAATTCTGAAATAATAGTTTTCGAATTGTTTGTAATAAAATAGTATGCAGATTCATCTTCATTACCCGATTTATAGATATTATTTTCAACCTTAACTATTTTGAGCTGCCTTCCACCTGAGTTAGTAACTGTCAAGTTTTCAAAATCGATCTCGGAAAGGTTTCTTATATTTAGATCCTCATCTCGCTGATACATATTCCCCCCGCCTTTCATTTCTCTCATTTCAGACTTAGCAATGCAACTTACTGTTTGAGCAGAACTAATTGATGAGGAAAGAATTAAAATGGAGGTAGCGAATGCCGATAATACTTTCATTAATTAATTCCCCCTAATAAATATAAATTCAAATCTGATAACATGACCCATTAATTCCTGATCGTGGTAAATTTTAATTATTCACTACTATAAGCTTTTTAGCCTGGCAAGAAGAATCCCTTCTAACTACATTAGTGATATTTAAACTTATCTTCTCTAACCTCTCAAAATAACCACAGTGTAGTGGTCAACTAATTCCGGGCACGGGTTTAGACAGATCTTCCGCCTTTGCAAGTGGACATCCATCGTTAAATTGATGTGGCTCTTGCCAGTTGTAATAATCCATCAGGTAATAGCTCACACCATGCATTGCTTCATTAATGTTTCGATAAAACCCAGTCTCGGCAGCCACTCAGCCTTAACACTCCAAAACAACCTCTCAATTGACGCATTATACTGTCAGTAACCACCTAGGCATGCCCCCACCTTATTGAGATACCCTGAAATCCTGCGAAACTGGTACGCTGGAGCAACTGGCTGAGCAATCGCTCCCCAAAGAGCCAATCTCCCCTCCTACCCAGCGATATCCATCATGGCTATGTCGATTGTATCTGAAGTACTCGACGAACCTGACGACTCGGTGCCAGCTCCTATAGTGCAATGATTCAGGAGTCGTCAGATAGTTTGGGAGGCGACAGCCTGGAAGTTAGTGTTGTCGTGTAGGTTTGAGTTTTTAGCCTGGTGTAATTTGGTGACCTGCGACCCAAAGCGGATTTAATGAACACATTAGTGCAAGAACGTTTGTTACTATCTTACCTTTAAGACTTTAGGCTGTCCTATTGCCCTTATGATAGAAGTAGCGCTTTTCCCAATACCAGAATCAGTTAATTTTCCTGGCATGTCTGTCCCATTGCATGTGTTTGAGCCGCGATATAGAAAAATGGTGAGATACTGTATCGATAACGATGTGATGGTGGGCGTTTGTCATACCCAAGGCATCGTTCGTGAAAAGACACAGATGCAGACAAGAGAAGAAGCGCTTAACAGCAATCAATCTACTTATAAGCCATGTGATGTTTTTTCTGCTGGCAAAGTAGAACTGCATGAAGAACTGGATGATGGCCGTTTGGGTATCATTATTCATTTTGAAAAACGACTGGAGCTAAAACAAGTGCGACAGCTATTACCTTTTTACATATGGGCTTGTGAGCCATATGAAGATGAACCGCTTCAAGATGGCGACTTGATCAAATTAAAGCAAAGTCATGAAAAAGTAATGCAGCGCTTATTGGTTCTTGGCCATGGAAATAACGAATTTCAAAAAATGCTGGCGAGTGATGAGTGGCAAAACCTATCAGCTGTTGAATTTAGCTTTATGGTAAATGGCTTATTTGGCATGCCAGCAGAAATAAAACAAGAAATACTTGAAATGAGACAGCCACAACAGCGTCTAGATGCTTTATTAAAATTGTTAAATGCTATCAAGCAAAATTTTTAGTCTTAATATTAAAAGAGATAGTCGTATTAGGGGGTAACTATCAAGATAGATTGGCTTGCAACATTGCTAATTACGCTACTGATAACAACACTTTTGGCCTTTTTCTTTGGCTATTTTCCGTATCCTTACGGCTGGATTGTTATTATACTCGTGCTGATAGCTAGATTATCTGCTACCAGTAGAAAAAAATGACATCAAACGTCCCATATTTGACACTTGGGACAAACGGTAGTGACACTCAAATAACATACTATGGATTGCATTAGAAAATGGTGTGGTTGTTGATCTGTGATCAGTGGCCCGTAGGTTCAAATCCTATCTCCGGCTCCATATCTCAAGGACTGTGTTTTTACACAGCCCTTTTTTTATTTTTAAAGTTTTATCAAATTTGCCGGACGGTTTTATCTAAAATCTTTATGGATTTCTAACGATACTGTTTCAGACAGTCTATATCTGTAAACTTCCTAAATATCTCAAGGTACCGGTAAGTATATCCAGAGTGATTGGTTACCGAGATAGCGGAAGGGTCTTCTTGAAGACACCATCAAAAAATATTCCGCCTGATAGTAAATGCTTTCTTAATGACAGTGAAGAGATTACAGGAGCTTATTCAGCGCCTTACTGCAATCTTAAATCAAGCAGATTGCTTTCAACATTTACTTTTTTTCTCCAGTCCCAGCAAACATAGTAAAACAGCTGTAAACAACTATCAGCCGGAACTGGCAAATTTTCCAGGCCTGCCTATAACCGTATGATTTATTTTTATAAGGGTTGCCATAGTCAGTGTTCTACTTATCCGACTCATCTGAGGGTGACGGAGGTCTGGGCATAACAGGTGCTTCTTCAGCTTCTTCCTGATCATCATCGGGATGCTCTTTTTTCTTTTTCTTATCTGAAGGCGTTTTTTCTTCATCATCAGATGGCTTCTCAGAGGGAATGGGCGGCTGAGGCATAGGAGGTGCTTCTTCGGCTTCTTCCTGCTCATCATTAGAGGGTTCTGCTGATGCATAGACACTCTCAATCTTGGAAAAACCATTGCTGCCTACCCAATGATTCGCCGGGCCTGAAGCATCAAAATCATTAGCAAAAAAGCTGAAAATAATCTCATCCGGTTTTGGTAAAAATTGGCCAAGTTCAATATATTCAACATTATGAAAAATACCATTAGCAATACAGTTTTCTGAACGATCTTCAGGGATTATTTGTAGTGCCATGATGCTATCCTTAGATTTGGGGTAAGAGACGGCATAATAATAAATATTTTATTATTTACCTAGCTTGCTCAAAAAAACCCAGTCACAAACTTATCTGCCTAATAAATACTGGCCCCATACACTTCAAAACATAAACCTATTGTGTAAATACCCTGTGTCAGCAAGCTCAGGAATTTGATCATTGGTATAAGTTAATCACTTAACAGTACTTTCATATGCCAGTGAATCCACGTTTTATACCAAAAACTGATGTAAAATCAATGGTATAAGCCAACCTTACCGAACGCTATAACTATCCGCAGCAAGCTAATGTATCGACAACAACTTGTTAACGAGACCTTTAAATTAAGACCGATATTACTTTAATATCGATTAAAACGCGCAGCCGCCGTATCAATTGAATTGCTGAGCGTTTCCATGGCACTGTCGATACCTGTCACTAAATCTTCCCAAGAATCACTGTTTGCTTGTTGCAAATTTTCAAGCTTTTGTCTGATACTATTATGCAATATTTGAAGCTCTTCTATTTCTTCATAATATTCTAACTTCGTATCTGTATCAACAGATTCAGCTATGGCAATCAATTCTTCTATTTCGACATTAAAGTCATCTAATTTAACCTGAACTTTTTGTTGGTAGGCTTCTTTTTCTTTCAACGCCAACCTCCCGATATAAATAATAAATTAATTTAAAATTAAAGGCATTAATAACTAAAAAATTGTAATCAAGTTTTGCCGGAATCGTTGATTCTATCTCTAGCTCTTATCGATGACAGAAAAGCAATACTTAACAGTAGAAAAATGATCACGGCCAACCAATTGATGAACTCTGCTCCAGCAGTAAGCTGCTGATATAACGAAACAAGAAAACTAACGGCAACAGCGATGAGGTTAGCCAATAAAACAGTTCGAATCTCACCTTCATTACCGTTGGAAGATGCAAGCCAGTTCAAAACTGCAAAACCAATCAGTGCACTGCCATACAATTGCGAATGGTAATTATTATAAACTATCGACTCATCTGCCCTGAAAATACCCATTGAGCCATTCACTGAAAAAAGCAACACCAATCCTGTAATAAACCCAAGTATGGCCGTAATGCGGAGTACAATTTGATAGTTCATAAATGCATCCTTTTATTCCAATCCTCTATTATCTTTAGCAGATATAGACCTGTAAGTGCAAATCATCATTTTCGGACAACGGCCCTTTCGCTATCCAGATAATAATTAATAACGTTGAGTTTTAAACGTTACTGACAGTATTTACCGGTAAAAATATAAGTGAACGAAATTTTTATCGTTGGTTAAACCTGCAATCTTAAATCTGATTATGAAATATGGAACGCAATGATGATATGATTAATTTGAAGATGTTTCTTAAATCAAATTACAAATGGTAAATTTTCACTTTTCAGGTTATTCGGTTATTTCTGAGATTTAATTTACCACGGCATCAGGACATTGGATATAGCCCCAGTAATCTCTGGTTCATGAGGAAAGATTAGAAGCTATGCATCAATCAGATTTCGACCCATTTAGTAATGATGAACAATTGAATGCGATCTTTGAGAAGCTTGATATTTCTGAAGAAGTGCATTTGCGACTTTCCCAGCCGATGCAAATTATTCAAATGAATATCCCGTTACGAATGGATGATGGCTCTTTAAAGTTCTTTCAGGCATGGCGTATTCAATATAACAATACCCGGGGGCCAACCAAAGGTGGTATTCGTTTTCATCCACATATTAGCGTGGCAGAAATAACGGCACTGAGTTTCTGGATGACTATCAAATGTGCAGTAGTAAATCTGCCATTTGGAGGTGCCAAAGGTGGGATATGTGTCGATCCCAAAGCGCTATCCCCACTTGAACTGGAACGTCTTTCACGAGGTTATATCCGTGCTTTTTATGATGCTATCGGACCGGATCGCGATATCCCTGCACCAGACGTCAATACGAATGAAACTATTATTGGCTGGATGGCCGACGAATACGCACAAATTGCGCGTAATCAGATACCAGCGGTCATCACTGGCAAACCCCTGAGTCTTGGCGGTTGCCAAGGCCGTATTGCTGCCACCGGACGCGGCGCACTTCACGTACTTGAATTATGGGCGAAGCAAGAAAATAAATCGCCGGCAGACCTTACCGTTGCGATCCAGGGGTTTGGCAATGCTGGGGCTTACTTTGCCCGTCTGGCACATGACAAAGGCTACCGAATCGTCGCAGTTTCCGATTCAAAGGGCGCTATTTATTCTGCTGATGGCCTCGATCCGGAGCGTATCTGGCAACATAAAAATAAAAATCGCAAGCTCAAAGATATTGTTTACTGTGATGTTTCCGTCTGCGATGAGACTGATAACGAACAATTAACCAATGATGAACTTTTAACGCTTGACGTTGATGTATTGGTTCTAGCTGCGCTTGAGAATGCTATTACAGAACAAAATGCCGATTCCGTCAAAGCACGCACCATTGTTGAGATTGCCAATGGTCCTGTCACCAGAACTGCCGATTGCTTGTTGGCCGAGCGTGACGTACAAATCCTGCCGGATGTCCTTACAAATACTGGGGGTGTCATTGTCAGTCATATGGAATGGATGCAGAACAGAATGGGGGATAACTGGTCAGAAAGTGAGGTCAATAAACGCTTGGAAGCGCGTTTAAATTCTGCCGCCAAAACTTGTTTTGATCTTGCGCAAAAAAACAACATAACGTTGAGAAGCTCGGCTTATATGCAGGCAATCAACCGAATTGCCGATGCCATGGCTAACCAGGGAACCCGGGAGTACTTTAATGGCAATCATGATGACTAAATTAAAAGATTAGCTTAATTGCAACTTATTTCTCTCCCCCGGTCATTAAAAAATGTCGATCTTCCTTATTTTGATGTTATTCGTATAGGAAAGCATTTGTCGCAAGCAAGCTGATACAGGCAACAGGTTGATTCAGAATTTTATTGCGGTAATTTTTGCTGTTCCAGAAGTTTTAACTCATTATGTTTTGTTTCAAGCTTTATTCGCAATCCCGCCTCAGCATCGGTAAAATTCACGACATTGATCTAGCAAGCAAGTGGAACCTAATTAATGGCGCAATACGTATATAGCATGAATCGCGTTGGCAAAATCGTGCCGCCAAAACGCGAAATCCTCAAAGATATTTCTCTGTCATTTTTCCCCGGGGCCAAAATTGGTGTTCTGGGTCTGAATGGCTCCGGTAAATCTACCCTGCTGCGCATCATGGCCGGTATTGATAACGATTATATCGGTGAAGCACGGCCAATGCCCGATATGAAAGTCGGCTACTTGCCACAGGAACCGGAACTCGACGATAGCAAAACTGTTCGGGAAATCGTTGAAGAGTCAGTGGCTGATGTTAAAAATGCTTTGGCAGAACTCGATGCTATTTATGCTGCTTATGCCGAACCAGATGCCGATTTCGACGCGCTGGCCAAAAAACAGGGTGAGTTGGAAAACTTAATTACCGCCAAAGATGGCCATAATTTAGATAACGCACTGGAGCGCGCCGCTGATGCGCTGCGTCTGCCCCCTTGGGATGCCAAAGTTGCTGTGTTATCAGGCGGTGAGCGCCGGCGTGTGGCGTTATGCCGATTGTTACTCGACAATCCCGATATGTTGCTGCTTGATGAGCCGACCAACCATTTAGATGCCGAATCTATCGCCTGGATCGAACGCTTTTTGCAGGAATATCCGGGCACTGTGGTGGCGATTACCCATGACCGTTATTTCCTCGATAATGCCGCTGGCTGGATTCTGGAATTGGATCGCGGCCGCGGTATTCCTTATGAAGGTAATTATTCGTCATGGCTGGAGCAAAAGGACCAACGTCTGGCACAGGAATCCAAAGAAGAAGCCTCACATCGCAAAGCCATTCAGGCGGAACTTGAATGGGTGCGTCAGGGTGCCAAAGGCCGTCAGGCAAAATCAAAAGCGCGTATGAAACAATTTGAGGAAATGAACTCCAAAGAATTCCAGCAGCGTAATGAAACCCAGGAAATATACATTCCGCCGGGCCCGCGTCTCGGCGACAAAGTCATTGAACTGAAAAATGTCACCAAATCCTATGGCGACAAACTGCTGTTTGAAAATCTTAATCTTTCTATTCCACCGGGCGCTATTGTTGGCATTATTGGTGCGAATGGTGCCGGTAAGTCGACATTGTTCCGGATGATTAGTGGCGAAGAAAAAGCTGACAGTGGTGAGATTGAAATTGGCAGCACCGTGCAGCTTGCCTATGTTAACCAGGCACGCGAACTGGATGGCAAAAAAACAGTATTTGAAGAAATCTCAGATGGCGCTGATATGATTACCGTCGGCAATTATCAGACACCATCACGTGCTTATTGTGGCCGGTTTAACTTTAAAGGTTCGGACCAACAAAAATACGTTAAAGATCTATCCGGCGGTGAACGCAACCGCTTGCATATGGCCAAATTGCTTAAAGAAGGCGGCAATGTATTGCTGCTCGACGAGCCAACCAACGATTTGGATGTGGAAACTTTACGCGCTCTGGAAGAAGCCATTTTGGCCTTCCCTGGCTCTGCCGTGGTAATTTCGCATGATCGCTGGTTTTTGGATCGGATTTGTACGCATATCATTGCTTACGAGGGTGATTCCAGTGTTAACTTTTTTGAAGGTAACTACTCAGAATATGCCGAAGATTATCGCAAACGCTTTGGCAAAGATCATCAACCCGAGCGGATCAAATATCGCCGCATGAATTAACCTGCAAGTTATTTATCGGTTTAAATTGGCAAATAATCTGTTGGATGTAACCATTATTTGAAACAGGTTGTAAGCCCTGTCCTGATTGATTGACATGGCTTTTTTTCTGTATATACGCAGCATTGAATGGCTAAATATGTTGCCAGCAACTGAACTCAACCAAAATTTGCTTGTCCGCTATTGTGATGCAAATTTAAATTGCGTAACATTTTAGTGAAGCTTTAGCTTGAGCGTACTTCTACAAATAAAACCAATATCAGAATCCTCTTGCTCGAGATCTAACTTTTAAGACTCATTAGCGAAAGGAGGAACTCCAATGGATCGTGATCTTCACAAAATCATGTATATCAGCTCTGCTACGCAGGATATGGGTAGTAATGAGCTGGAAAGCTTGATGGTGAAATGCCGTGAAAAAAATGCCTTCTTTGATATCACCGGTTATATGATTTATCACGAAGGCAGTATTATTCAACTGCTGGAGGGCAGTCGCACTTCAGTCAACTATATCTACAACACCATTAAACTTGATAGCCGTCATCATGAGATCATTGAGTTATGTGCCGCGCAAATCGAAAGACGTGCTTTTGCTGACTGGCAAATGGGTTTCAAAAAAATTGAGCGCCAGCAAATTCAAAAGGTGAATACCATTCAGGATTTATTTCAAGGAGAACTGTCTCTACCACAACTGGAACAATTTTGTGGTCGGGCGGCGCTATTCTTTGAAACCTTCCTTAAAGTTGCCCGGCTCGATAACTACTCACTGTTACAAAACCGGATGTCGGCACTTTAATCTGGCTCGCCAACAACTACCGCTGGTTTCATTAGCGAAATAAATACACCTCGCCGTCATCACTGCTGAACAGTAACGCGTCATCAGCAAGATTGGCTGAAGCAAAAATCGGCCAGCCGCTATCGTAACGCGTTAACAGTTCACCATTTTCTGGGTTTAAAACCAACATTTCTCCCGTCATTGTGCCGATATAGATTGCTGTTTCGGTTACCAGAGGTGATGCAAAGACAGGTGCTTTTGCCTGATATTGCCAGACGATTTTAGCTGTTTGCGAACCGAGACTGATAATTTCACCGCCAGTAGTGGCTATTATCACTTGGGAATCAGTAATACCCGGTGAGGCAAACACCCGGTTTTCTGCCTGGTATTGCCAAATGATCTCACCGTTTTCGCTGTTAAGTTTGAGTAATTTGCCGGCATCGTTTCCGATATAGACCACCTTACTATCTACAGCTGGTGTGGCATCAACAGCCGCACCCGTATCCTTACGCCATAATAATTTCCCTTGTTGATTCAGCGCATAGACAAAGCCATCATCACTGCCAAAAATCAGCTTATCGTCAGCCAGCGCAACGGATGAATCAACTGCAGCACCGGTTTTGAAACGCCATTTCAATTCACCAGTCTTGGCATTTAATGCATACAAATAACTGTCCAGCGAGCCTATATAAATGGTGCCTCCTGACCGTAATGCCGAGGCAAAAACTTTATCCCGCGTTTGATAACGCCATTGCAATTCACCCTGATGATTCAATGCATAAATATAACCATCATCACTGCCAAAGATGATTCGCTCCTCAGTTAGCAGTGGCGTTGAGAAAATGCCGGCATCGGCTTTAAAACGCCATAAAATCTCACCGTTACTGATATCAAGGGCATATAACTCGCCATCATAATGACCACTGATAACCATGTCGTTATAAACTACCGGTGAAGCTGCAGCGCCATCCCCATCAGCGCTAAAGGCCCATTCTGGTTCGTCCAGTTCTATTGGCCCGTCACTCGTCTGCCAAAAGCCACTCCGCGTTGAGTCAGCACGAAACATATTGCTTTCAGCGAAGGTCGCAGGCTTAGGCTCACAGGCAATCAGCAACGTTACCAACAGCGTTAACCAGCCTGCGCGCATATAATTTTTATGATTATTATTTAGCATCAGTGAATTATTACTGCTGGTCGCCTGATATTCAAATCCACCAGCAAGATTTATCGATAACGATTGCTTCTTCAACATCCGTTTATGGTAAAACAACTCTTTGAAGCGACTGCTCACCAGCCAGCCAGTCGTTAAACTTTAGCTTTTAAATCAGCAGGATAACTCAAATTTCCCGATAAGTTACAGAGACTATATTTGTCACATGACCATGTTATTATTTAATGAAATAATATTGGCCAGTAAAGCTTTAATACTAGGAGTTTCCCATGTCGGCCTGGCTGTTAGCAGTGGCGGTAATTGGTGTATTGGTCTTGACTGGCTTACTTTGGTGGCGGCATCAAACCAGCAAAAGCGTTTTATCGACATCCAGTACACCACCAAGTAAAAAATTTCATGGTGTTAGCATCCGGCCGACTTCCGGGGCATGCAGAGCTGTACAGCTGGTTGCCGGGAAGCGGTATTTGCCGCATGAAGTACCGGCAGTGCCATTAATGGATTGTGATGTTTCCTATTGTGGTTGTCGCTACGAACATCACCAGGATCGCCGCGCTCAAATCGATCGGCGACATGCCCATATTGATATTGAAACGCGGCGCTCCGGTAAAGAGCACCGTGAAAATGATGACCGGCGTCAGGGACGCAGATAAGGATCCCTGGGGGATACCCGGCCCGATTTTTCAATACTTAAAATATAATCACGGATATCGGCTTTATCAGCGGTCAAAATAAATGGCGCTATTTCCCGCATACTTTCCTGTATGTACGGTGAAATCTCAGTATTTTCGTTAAACAATTCTGCCCGTACCTGACAAATCAGCTCAATGCCGCTGCGAAAATTCGCCAAATCCGCAGCCGGCGTGCCATCTTCACCAACCGTCCAGCCACGCGTCTGCCATTCCTGATAACAGTCTTTTGCCAAACGCTGCGTTGGCATTTCCCCCAAACCCGCTTGGGCTAATGGCACCATCATAAAAAAGCCAGTCATCAACCAATTGATCATTATTTGCCTCCACAAATTTCCAATGTTGTGACGCTTTTTCAAGCAAGGAAAATCCCAATCTGGATTTAATTATATTGCGCTATTGCAGTGCGAAGACGTCGTTTATTGGTGCACTTCTCTGGTAAGCGAGACAGCGAAATTAAATTAAATAATTGTTTTAATTGGTTTTATTTTTTTGGCATCGTTAATGCTATATCTTAATTGTAGTTTTGTTTCAGTTGCATGTTGTTCTCTCTCCTGCTGCGTGCTGAGCTTTGGGTAAACTTTCGGGTTTACCCTTTTTTTTGCGTCTCATCCTGAAAATATCTGATTTAATGCTTCAAATTATGCCCGGTATGATTATTGCGTTGAGCATATAAATCGTTACAGGATGGCGTCATTTATTATGGATATCAGCCCACAACAAATTCAAAGCTTTCTTGATGCACACCAGTTGCCAGCAGCTTATGGACAGCAAATCCAACACTGGTATGCCGGCATAGCAAGTGAATTGTTATTGCACCAAAAAAGCACTAACCGCCCTTTTCTGGTCGGTTTGCATGGCGCTCAGGGCTCCGGGAAAACCACACTTGCTGCTTGTTTAACCTATTTACTCAGCGATGTCTGTAACTGCCCGACCATCACGTTGTCACTGGATGATTTCTACTTATGTAAAGCAGACCGGCAGCAACTGGCCAGCGATGTGCATCCACTATTAGCAACCCGCGGTGTGCCGGGGACCCATGACTTGCCATTACTACTCAAGACATTGCATAAGTTATGTAGTGGTGATTTGCCGGTACTTGTCGCTAAATTTAATAAAGCCAGTGATGATCATTTTGCTGAAGCTGACTGGCCCGTCATTAATCAGCAACCTCAAATCATCATTATTGAAGGTTGGTGCATGGGCGCCTTACCACAAACGGAAGATGCTTTGAATTTACCGGTCAATTCGCTGGAACAGTCAGAAGATGCTGAAGGCCACTGGCGACGATATGTTAACCAGCAGCTAGCCAGCGATTATCAAAGCTTATTTGCATTAGTTGATTATTGGTTAATGCTGAAAGCACCCAGCTTTAACTGTATTCACCACTGGCGACTCGAGCAGGAACAAACACTGGCATCTCAGATCAATGCCGACGATCATATTGCGGTTATGGACAGCAGCGCATTAGCGCGCTTTATCAAGTTTTATCAACGATTGACTGAACATTGCCTGCAAACATTACCACCGCGAATGGATAGGGTTATCGAATTAGATTCAAAGCGGCAGATCATTGCTTTGCAACGTCCCAATCAACCTTCTGGCACTGACAGCTTACTGATTTTTACAGATTTGGATGGCAGCCTGCTAGATCACCATCATTACCGGCATGATGAAGCCGATGCACTGCTGTCACAGCTGGCAGAAAATAATATCCCGGTGATTCCCGTCAGCAGTAAAACCCGATCAGAAATCGAGCGTTTACGTCAGTCGCTGAATAATGCTGGGCCATTTATTTGCGAAAACGGCGCGCTGATTTGTATACCGGTCGACTACTTTGCCAATCAACCTGCCGGGAGCATACAGGATCAGCAATTTTGGCTGAAAAGCTTTGTTAGGCCTCGCCAACACTGGCTGGATATTATAAGCACCTTAAAACCTCAGTTTGGTAGC